>CAZKNR010000467.1:0-1551 GCA_964553925.1 uncultured Acidobacteriota bacterium | reverse complement strand
GCGCTCCCGCGGACGTCGTTGGTCCCGGACTTCGTCACCACGTTCAGAAAGCCCCCTCCGGAGCGTCCGAACTCCGACGAGTAGCCATTGGCGAGGACCTGGAACTCCTGGACCGCCTCCTGGGACACGACGAAGTACGGAACCTCGGGCTGGCCCGTGGCCGAGCCGAAGAACGTGTTGTTGAAGTCGGCGCCGTCCACGGTGATGTTGGTGTCGATCCCCTTCATGCCGCCCATGTTGATCGTGGTCCGTCCGCTAGCGGGGCCGGCCAGCACCACGTTCGGCGTGTTGAGCGCGAAGTTCTTGTAGTCGCGTCCGGAGATGGGGAGGTTCTCGATCTCCCTCGAATCGAAAGTGGCCGCGGTGACGGAGCGCGAGACCTCGATGAGAGGGGACTCCGCGGTCACGGTGACGACTTCCTCGACCGTGGCGACTTCGACGGTCACGTCGCCGAGGCTCTGCTGTTGACCCACGTTGAGCACGAGGCCGTCCCGCCTAAGCGACTGGAATCCCGCGAGCTCCGTGGTTAGCACGTACCGGCCGACGGGAAGAAGAGGAACCCGGAAGCGGCCGTTCCCGTCCGTCACCACGGTGCGAGCGAGTCCGGTCTCCGCGTTCGTCAGAGTGACGGTGGCCCCGGGAAGGACGGCGCCGGTCGCGTCGACCATTCGTCCGTCGATCGCTCCTGTGCCGAGCTGTTGAGAGAACGCAGGCGTCGCGAAGAGGGCGAGAGCGCACGTCACCGCGAGCCACGATTTATTGAGCATTATGACCCCCTGAAATTTTTGAGCGGAGGAATCCCGCAATTCGGAGGGGAGCTTATCCATAGAGGTGACCGCCTGTCAAGGTGTTAGGGAGCTAACGCCCGAGATTTAACGGCACCGTAACACGGTGTTACCATTCCGCATGTTCTTCGCACTCGTTGGCGCCGAGCCCCCACAGCTCGTGGACGTGCGCGCCGAATCGGGCATTGAGTTCCTCCACGACAGCGGCGATCCCGAAAAACGCGTCATCTTGAGCTCGCTGGGAGGAGGTGTCGCGCTCTTCGACTATGACGGCGATTCCGACCTCGATGCGTATTTCGTCCGAAAAGGTACGAATCACCTGTACCGCAACCAGGGGGGCTTCCGCTTCCAGGACGTCACCGACTCCGCGGGAGTCTCGGCAGCGGGTTGGAGCATCGGATGCGCAGCGGCCGACTTCGACAACGACGGGCTGGTGGATCTTTACGTCACTCGAATCGGAGCGAACGTTCTCTATCGTAATCGCGGAGACGGCACCTTCGAGGACCGAACCGCGGTCATGGGGGTGGGACACGACGGGTTCGGGGCGAGCGCCGCGTTCTTCGATGCGGAGGCGGATGGCGACCTCGATCTCTACGTCGCCAACTACGTCGCACCGGACCAGGACTTTCCGGAACCGGGCTCCGAGCCCACATGCCAGTGGCTCGGAATGGCGGTGATGTGCGGTCCGCGAGGTCTCGAGGGGCAGAAAGACGTCTTCTATCGAAACGAAGGGCTGAAGTTCGTCGAAGCGGCGAAGGAGAGCGGG
>CAZKNR010000466.1:0-19864 GCA_964553925.1 uncultured Acidobacteriota bacterium | reverse complement strand
CCTCGGAGAGCGCGCAGGTGCGGAGCCAGTCGAGCATCGCCGCTTTTGCCGCGAACGGACCGTAGCCCATGTAGGTCCAGAGCGACTCGGTCTTGGAGTCGCCGTGCGATCCCGAGAAGAGGTCGTCCACTTGAGAGTCGGGGTCGAGGGGCACGAGCGAGATCCGCTGGCCTTCGTGGATCACACGTCTCGGGGATGTCGCGGGCTCGCTCATCGGGTGCGGTAGAGGGTTGCGCGCGTGCCATTTCTCGATGAGGTCGCCTCCGCGTCCCCTCTTGTCCTGGACCATCTCGAACCACTCATCGCAGAGCTCGGTGAGCTCGACGAAGTTCCCATCGGGGTCGAGAAGAGCCGCGCTGATGAAGAAGCCCTTGTCCTGGGGAGGGTAGAGGAGGCTGACGCCTTTCTCTTGAAGCCGCGCCGCGAGAGCGCGCACGTCGAACACGGTGAAGGCGAGCTTGACCGCACCGACACCGTGCTTCCCATCGGGGAAGTCCTCGATGGGATGGATCGCGAAGTGGAGCTCTCCTAGAGTGCACCCCCAGTGGGGCAGCGTCTCCTCGTGATGCTCGTCCTCGAGAGGAATCTCGAGGACCTCTCGATAGAACTCGGCGAGACGCTGGGGGTTCTCGGAAACAAGCAAGATTCCCGAGAACCCCTCGATTCTGGTTCTGGTTAGAACAGGTTCCACAGGTACTGGTTCGTGACCTCGTGGTGGAACTGTATCTCGGGCGTCTTGATCACGCTACCGAGGGCTCTGGGGCAGCGGTCGGCGGAAGCCTGCTTCGCCTCCGCGAACTTCCTCTGGACTTCCTCACCCAGCACCTCGGTCAAAAACGTGCTCCCCTTGAAGAGGCGAATCGCGTCGTTGATGTTGTCCGGGAGAAAACGCGTGCGCGAGCGCTTGCTCTCGCCGTTCTCCTCCTCGGGAGGCTGAGGCCCTTCGAGACCCGTTTTGAGCAGGCTGTAGATCGCCATGTGCGGATTGGCGTCGGGTGCTATCGAGCGCACCTCGATTCGGGCCGTCTTCTCGTTCCCGAGCGGGATCCGTACCATCGCCCCGCGGTTGATAGCAGACGCTTTGATCTGGTTCGGAGCCTCGAAGTGTGGATCGAGTCTCCGGTACGCGTTCACGCTCGGGTTCAGGATGAGGCAGAGCTCCTGGCCGCTCGTTAGGATGCGATCGATCATTTCCCAGCCGCGCTTGCTCAGGCCGTCTTCTCCCTTGGCGTCGTAGAACAGGTTCTTCCCGCCTTTCGCCAGGGACATGTTGAGGTGCATCCCGTTTCCGTTCACCCCGGTGACGGGCTTCGGGAGGAAGCAGGCGGACATGTCGAGCTTCTGCGCCACCTGCCGGCAGATGAGCTTGTAGAGCAGCACCTGATCGGCGGCGATGTTCGCCTCGGTGTACGAGTAGTTCATCTCGAACTGCGAGGGCGCGACCTCCGGGTGGTCCTTCTCGTTGGCGAAGCCCATCGCCCTCTGGACCTCGGCCGAGGTATCGATGAACCGCCTCAGCTCGTCGCCGGGAAGCGAGTGGTAGTAGCCGCCGGTCGAGATGAACTCGAACTTGCCCGTCTCGTAGTAGCGGCGCTCGGCGTCTCGTCCCCGGAAGAGGAAGCCCTCGATCTCGTTCGACGCGTGGACGACGGTCTTGTCCCGATCCCAGAGCGAGTCGGTGTACTTCTTGAGCGTCGCCCTCAGCCCCGAGTGGTAGTTGGAGCCGTCGCGCTCGAGGACGTCCGCGAAGACCAGGACTTTCCCCGGGCCGAAGATGTCGGAGGGAAGCCAGTAGAAGGCCGGCCAGTCGATCGCAAGTCTGAGGTCGGACTCCGACTGCTGCGAGAAGCCCCGGACCGACGAGCCGTCGAACGTCAGGTTATCGGCCGACTTGAGGAGGAACTTCTTGTCATAGTCCAGCATGTGAAGCCGCCCCTCGAGGTCCGAAAAGCAGACCGTCACGGCCTTGATGCGTTTCTCGTCGGTGAGGTATTTGAGGCGCTCCCCCTGGATCTCATGGGCCGGCTTGCGATCGCCCCGCGCCGTCTTCGCCTCCAGGTTCATTTCCTCGAGCTGATCGTACGGAATCTCCAGAAAATCTCGTAAAACGTTGTCCAACCGCGCCTCCATGGTTAATTAATGCGTTATTTAATCTTAATACTGCATTAATTAATATAAAACTGTCAATGATTAATTTAACTGAGGCTCCGATATCGCAAGAAAACGAGGTATCCGACGACCACGAGGAAGGAGACAGTCAGGACCGACCACATCATGAAGGCCTGGTAGGCCGCCCGGCCGATCACGTCGTAGATGGAAAACCCGATGACGAATAGGTTTGCCCCCAGAAGCCAGCGCCAGACCCGCGAGAAGTCGGTCCAGTGGCGCGCGAGGAGGGTCAACGCGAGGACGGAAGTGACGAACTGGTAGTCCCAGCCCAAGGGAGACACGAGCGGAATCAGGACCAGAAGCGTTGCGACCTCGAGGACCGACGCGCGAAGTAGGTCTTTACCCCACAGCAGGATGAGGAGGATCAGGATCCCGAGGCCGAAGACGAGCCATGCCGAGACACCGGGCGGGAGAGACCACTTGGTAAGAAACGCGGCGAGAGAAACGTTGTCGGCGCCTCCGAGCTGGCTCGGCGTCGACTCCGAGAGCGTCCGGTACCATTCGCGGTGGACCTCAAGGTTCCGTTCGAAGCCGTAGAACATCGAGGGTAGGAGAAAGGCGCCCACGAGGAGGGCGAGCCCGGAGGCGAGGGCCGTGAAGCGCCGACGGACTATATAATAAGGTAGGAAGATGAGCCCGTAGGGCTTCATCGCCGTCGCCAGGCCCCAGAGAGCACCTGCCCGCGCCTCGCTTCGCGCCAAGACCATGAAGAGCAGCACCAGGGTCACGAGGGTGTTGATCTGCCCGAGCCTGATCTCGACCACGAAGAACTTCGCCAGGACGACGGGGGGAATCGCGAGGAGGTACCAGGGCGCCGGCTCCCGACCCCAGACGAGGCGTTTCGAGACGACGAAGAGCGCGAGGGAGCAAAAGACGGTGAGCCCATACCAGAGGGCTTTGGCAGCGGGGAGGGGAAGGAAGGAGAGCGGGAGGTAGAGAAGGGCCGAGGACGGAAAGTACTTGAACATGTAGTGGCCGTCCGAGGTCTGGTAGAGGCTCTCGCCCGCGCGGATCCTTTCGCCCGCGCGGTAGTTCACCTCGAAGTCGCGCATATCCTGTTCGATGACGAAGACGAAGAGGAGAACGAAGACGACGACGGCGAGGGCGAGGAGAAGCGGCCGTCTCAACTCAGGTCCATCGGAACCACTTGATCGACAGGAGAAAACTCACGGCGCCCCAGAGGAGGAGGCCGAGGATCTCCCGCGCCTGGGAGACGAGAGTCTGGCCTTCGATGATGATCGCGCGGAGCGCGTCGTTCAGCATGGTGAGAGGAAGCGCCTGGATCGCGGGCTGCATCATCTCCGGAAAGCGATCGGCGGAAAAGAAAATACCGGAGAACACGAACATCGGGAGCATCACCAGGTTCATGAGCCCGGATACCGTCTCGATCTTCTGCGCGCGGCTCGCGACCAGGATCCCGATACCGCCGAAGGTGAGAGCGCCCAGAAGTCCCACGAGCACCGTGGCGGCGATGGAGCCGTGAACGACGATGTCGAAGACGAAATAGCCGAACACCAGAAGGGCCACGAGCTCCACCAGCATGAACACCACGCGGCTCATCAAGAGAGCCGCGATGAACTCACTCTTTCTCATGGGTGAGGCGACCAGGCGCTTCAGGAGCTTCCGGGTGCGCATATCCACGACCGCGAAGCCCACCCCCCACATCCCGCCGCTCATCAGGTTCATCCCGAGAAGGCCGGGGATCAGAAAGTCGATGTAGCGCACCCCGGGCCCGGAGACTTCGACTTCGACGGCATCGAAGGCGTCTTTTCTTCCCGCCGCCTTCTGCAAAACACCCTCGACGTGCATCCGGGCGACCTCCGCCTCGGGGCGAGTCGGGTCGAAACGATACTCGTACGGCTCGTGGGGAACCACGACCAGCGCGACTTTGCCCAATCGAAGCTCCGAGCGGGCGACTTCTTCGTTCGAGATCCTCACGACGAGCTGCGGGTCCGCCTTCAGAACCGCAGCGACTTCCCGCGCCCTTGGCCCATCCGATATGGCGACCGAGATCTGCTCCTGGGGCTTGTTGCGAAACGCAATCCCGAGTCCGACCGCGAGCAGTATGGGAAAGACGAATATCCAGAACACCACCTCGGGCTCGCGAAGGGGCTCGCGAATTCGGGCGATGAGGAGTCGATAGAAGGGGTTGAGCCTCATGAATCAACCATCCCGCAGATGTCTCCCCGTGAGGGAGACAAAGACGTCCTCGAGGCTTGCGTGCCGGGTGCTCAGGTGCTCGAGCTCCGTGCCGCGCTCGCCCAGGTACGCCATGAGCGCGGGAATCGCGAGGTGAACCTCCTTCACCGCGAGGCCGAGAAGATCGCCCTCGCGATAGCTCCGGCTGACGCTCGGGAGCTTCTCCAGATCCTCGATCGCGATTCGCGCCGGGTCGCTCACCTCGAGCTCGACCACGTGATCGCCCCCCAGTCTCTGAATGAGCTCCCGAGGCGATCCGAGAGCGATGATCTTGCCGTGATCCACGATGGCGACCCGATCGCAGAGCCTCTCCGCTTCTTCCATGTAGTGGGTGGTGAGGAGCACGGTCTTCCGCTCGCGACGGAAATCCCGGATGACGTCCCACAGGTGCCGGCGCGACTGCGGGTCGAGGCCGGTCGTGGGCTCATCGAGGAAGACGAGCTCGGGATTGCCGACCAGCGCGCAGGCGATCGCGAGCCTCTGGCGCTGTCCCCCGGAGAGCTTCACCACCCAGCTCGAGCGCTTCTCGGTGAGGCCCGTGAGCTCGAGGATCTCCTCGAGGGGCCGTTTTCGATCGTAGAAGCTCCGGAAGAGGGTGACGGTCTCCTCCACGGTGAGCTTGTCCGCGAGCTTCGTCTCCTGGAGCGAGACCCCGAGCCGCTGCCGCACCGCGTCGTCGTCCTCGCCCCAGCGTTTGTCGAGGATCTCGATCTCACCTCGGGTAGGGGTGAGGAGCCCCTCGAGCATTTCGATGGTGGTGGTCTTTCCCGCACCGTTCGGCCCGAGAAGACCGAAGCACTCGCCGACCCCGATCTCGAGGTCGATCCCGCGCACCGCCTCGACCTTGCCGTCATAGGTTTTCGCGAGGTCCCGGCACCGGACGGCGGCTTGCATTGGCGCCATGATAACGCGTCGCGCGAAGAGCGCCAGAGGGAGGATTTCCACCAGGATCTCGTCTCTTCATGTACGGAGGCATGCATGCAGAAACCCGAACCCTTCCTTGGACGCCGAGCTCTGCGCTCGGACCGAAAACCGCTCTAAGGACCCGGCACTACAGCCTCCGGACGACGACGACTGCGCGATGCGGTACATCCGTCGGTTTCGACTTGAAGTCGAGCCGCCCAGCCCATCGGACCTTCGCCAGACCCACTACTTCCAAGGAAGAAGGTCACGTGCCCCTCATAGATCGCCTGGCCATTTCGCTGACTGACCATCCCCGGCACCAGGAGATGTTCGTCCACGTGTTCGCGCACGTGGTCGTAATCTTCCCTCTGATCGGCCTGTACTATCTCGTTCACTGGTCGCTCCCGGAGCTGACTTCGCCCAAGACGGCTTCCGACTGGTTCCAGTTCGCCGAAGTCGCCTTGATCCGCTGTATCAGTATCCTTCCCCTACTGACGTGCCTCTTTCTGCTCCTCAGCATTCTGATTGAGGTGCTTGACGGCCTGTTCTCGATTTGCGATAAACTGAAGAGGCGGGAGAGTTAATGACGATGCCCTCGGGTGCTGTGCGACATGCTGAACCGAAGGTGCGACGGGCGTCCCCTTGGCGGCTCATCGCGTACGAGTGTGCTGCTGCTGCTGTCTGCGCAGTGGTCATCGGCTTGCTCACAACCGCGCTCGACTTTGCCGCGAACATGCCGATGGCCACCGGTCCCGCGTCCCTCGGCCGTGTTGCCGCCGCCCTTGCGTTGCTGGGAATGTTTTTCTTCGTCGCTGTCCGCCTACAGCAGATCGTAGGCGCCCTCCACAGCCCGGTCTGGAAGCGGGAACACTAAAAGAGGCTCCCGGGCGTCTTCGCCCGGCATCAACCGCCTGTCGTGCGCTTCGTCCAGCGCGATCCTCAAAAAGCGGCCACTTCAGGCCTCCGGTATACTGTGGTGGAGTGAAAGCCGATGCGTTGGCAAGATCACATCACTGTCGATCCTGAGGTTGCCACGGGGTAGCGTGCATTCGCGGGACGCGCGTGCCGGTGTGGTTCCTTGACGGCGGTCGCGGCGTTTCTTCTCAAGGCGAAGGGAGCGTACCGTTCGCCGGATGAGCGAGGCTCCACGTTCATGGTCCTGACGGACGTTCGGTGGGCGCAGTAAGCCTCACCCTCGAATCACCGTGACGACGCGAGGAACAGCAGCACCCACCCGGCAAGAAACGCCGTTCCACCGATAGGCGTGATGGCGCCGAGCCACCTGACCCCGGTCACGCTCAGAAGATAGAGGCTTCCCGAGAACACCACGATGCCGAGGGCGAAGGCCCAGCCCGAAGCTTGAGCCAGGCTTCCCGGGCGAAGGTCCGCGACCCAGGCGACGGCGAAGAGCGCGAGCGCGTGGTAGACGTGATAGCGCACGCCGACCTCGAAGACCGCGAGCATCTCGGGAGTAAGACGCTGTCGGAGCGCGTGTGCTCCGAACGCTCCCAAAGCGACCGCGATAAACATCGCTACCGCACCGACGCGCACCCACAACATCGCCGATAGCCTAACGCGCCTTCTGCCCAGGACGGAGCGGCTTTTGGAGACTCCGCGGCTCGTCGGGGTAGAGCTCCGCCACGTACTTCTCGTACCCGTTGAAAAGAGGTGTCGGAAACTTCTCCTCGTTGTCCAGCCAGGAGGACTCGGCCTGGCTCCAGCGCGGGTGGGGAATGAACGGGTTGATATTGGACAGGAACCCGTACTCGTGGGGCTGGATCTGCCAGAACGTCTTGGGCTCCTTGTCCACGAGCTCGATCTTCACGATGGCCTTCGGGTTCTTGTAGCCGTACTTCCAGGGAACGGCGATGCGCACCGGGGCGCCGTGCTGTTTGAGGAGCGGCTTTCCGTAGACGCCGGTCACGATTAACGCGAGGTCGCTCATCGCCTCCTCCATGCGAAGGCCCTCGTGGTAGGGCCAGGGATACCAGTGCGCTTCCTGGACGCCTGGCATCTGGTCCTTCTTCATCGCGCTCACGAAACGAACGTACTTCGCGGTGCTCGTGGGCTCGACGGCGAGCAGGAGCTTCTTCAGCGGGAAGCCGCTCCAGGGAACGTTCATCGCCCAGCGCTCGACGCAGCGGAAATGATAAATGCGCTCCTCCTGCGGGAAGCCTAGGAGGTCGTCGAGGTCGAACGTCTGGGGCTTTATGCACTCGCCCGAAATCTCGATTTGCCACGGCTTCACCTGGAACGCGCCCGCGTGCCGCCACACCGGTCCACCGCGGCCGGGGAGAAACTCGTAGAAGTTGTTGTGGGCCGCCGCCACTTCCCGGGGAGTCAGCGCCTTTCGCGCGACGGCATCGGGAACCTGGAAGGTCTCGTTGCGCGCGGCGGGGAACGTCTTACCTCCGTCGTAGGGCACCGCCAGAAGCTCCGCGTCGTCCTGCGCCGAGGCGAAGGCCATCGATCCCGCTCCCGCGATCCCGGCACCGAGCGTCGCGAGAAAACGACGCCGGTCGAAAAAGACCGCTTCGGGAGTCACGTCGTGGAAGGGAACGTCGGCACCGTATTTCTCGGTCATCCTTTTCACTCCGGACCGCTATGTTAGCCCGAACGGGCGCAGTGTATCATCCTGTGCGGTGTCGGAGTCGAACCTCTCTTCATTGATGAACGAGCTCCGGCTCGAGTCCTTTTCCGAGCTCCATCGCTTCAGCGTTTCCGATCGCGAGCGCTTCTGGTCCCTGGTCCTGGATCGGCTCGGCATCGTCTTTCGTAGAAAGCCCGGCTCGATCCTCGATGTCTCCCGAGGTGTACGCGATCCCGTATGGCTTTCGGGAGCGCTCTTCAACATCGTCGAAAGCTGCTTTGGCGCGGACCCGAGCGCGACCGCCATCGTATACGGCAATGAGAAAGGAGAGTTGGAATCGACGAGCTACGGCAAGCTCGCGATCGACATCCGGCGCTTCGCTTCGGGTCTTCGCCGACAAGGGTTTCGCCCCGGCGACGCCATAGCCCTCTACCTGCCGATGACGCCGGAATGCGTCGTCGCCTACCTCGGCACGATCTGGGCCGGGTGCCGAGTCGTTTCGATCGCGGAGAGCTTCTCTTCCGAGGAGCTGCGAAGGCGGATGGCTATCGGCGGCGCTCGGGCCGCGGTCACGGTCTCGAGCTATCGGCGCGGCGGGCGTGAGCTTGCGCTCTACGCCAAGGTGCGTGAAGCGTTCGAAGGGCTCGGAGGGGAGCCGCGCGCCATCGTCGTCGACTCCAAGAAACTCGAGGGTAGCGATCTTGCGTGGGAAGATGTCCTGTCGTCGGACGAAGACAGCGAGGCCCACGTTGCCTCTCCGGACGAGATCACCAACGTGCTCTTCTCCTCGGGGACCACCGGAACCCCGAAAGCGATTCCCTGGACCCATGTCACCCCGCTCAAATGCGCGATGGACGCTCACTTCCACCAGGACGTTCACCCGGAGGACGTCGTCGCCTGGCCCACGAGCATCGGCTGGATGATGGGTCCGTGGCTGATCTACGCGAGCCTTTTGAACCGCGCGACGATGGCCCTGTATGGAGGTGCTCCCACCGAGCCGGCGTTCGCGAGGTTCGTGCGCCAAGCTCGGGTCTCGATACTGGGCGTTGTCCCCTCGCTGGTACGGGCATGGCGCTCGGAGGGGTCGGTATCCGAGGAGGACTTCGCATCCGTCCGGCTCTTCAGCTCGACGGGGGAAGCCTCGACCGAGGAAGACTACCTCTGGCTCATGGGCCGCGCCGGCCGCGCCGGCCGAACCGGAATGCCGGCGCCGATCGTCGAGTATCTCGGGGGAACCGAGATCGGAGGTGGCCACATCACGAGCACGATCCTTCATCCATGCGCACCGTCGACGTTCAGCACGCCCGCTCTCGGCGTCGACTTCGTGGTGCTCGACGAGGAGGGTCGTCTGGTTCCCGAAGGCGCAACGGGAGAGCTCTTCCTCGTTCCGCCGGCGCTCGGCCTGTCCCAGCGCCTTTTGAACGCGAGCCATGACGAGGTCTATTACGAGGGCTGTCCCCCGGGTCCGAATGGCAAGGTTCTGCGCCGGCACGGGGACCTTATCGAGGTCCTTCCGGGCGGCGGCTACAAAGCGCAGGGTCGCGCCGATGACACCATGAACCTCGGGGGCATCAAAGTCGGCTCGCTCGAGCTCGAGCGCGTGGTGAACGAGCACCCCGCCGTTCTCGAAAGCGCGGCCGTGGGTGTGGCGCCGAAGGAAGGCGGCCCTGAAAAGCTCATCGTTCACGTCGTGCTCCTTCAGCCGATCGAGCGCGATCGGCTGAAGCAGGAGCTGTCCGAATCGATCGCCCGCCGGTTGAATCCTCTCTTCCGAATCGAGGAAGTCGTGGTTCTGGATGCACTCCCGCGGACGCCGTCGAACAAGATCGTCCGGCGCGAGCTGCGCGGCTTGCGCTAATCTCCCCCGAGGAGGGAGGGGAGGAGGCCCCTTGTTTCGTGCCGCGCTCTTTCTCGTTCTCGCTTCCGAGCTCGAAGCCCAGAATTGGCCCCAGTTTCGCGGTCCTGACGGAAGCGGCGTCGCCTCCCGACAGAACCTGCCCCTCGAGTGGAGCGTCGCGGAGGGGACGAACCTTCTCTGGCGCGTTCCCACAGAAGGCCTCGCGCACTCAAGCCCAATCGTCTGGGGGGATCGGGTGTATCTCACGACGGCGGTCGCCGACACGCCGGGTGAGCAGGGCGAGCCCACCCTCGTCCTCGGAGACAGCGACGTCGCCGGGATCGATACCGCTCCCGACATGGTGGCTCATCGCTTTCAGCTCCTCGCCCTCGACAAACGGACGGGCGACGTCCTCTGGCGGAAGACCGCGCATCAAGGTGTTCCCCGCCTGAAACGCCACGTCAAAGGGAGTCACACGTCCGCAACGCCGGCAACCGATGGACGTATCCTCGTCGCGCTCTTCGGAACCGAGGGCCTTTTCTGTTTCGACATGGAAGGCGAGCTTCGCTGGCGCACCGACCTCGGTCTTCTCGACGTGGGGTACTGGGGCGAGCCCGAGTATCAGTGGGGGGCCGCGAGCTCTCCCCTCATTTTCGAGAACCTGGTCATCGTGCAGAACGATCGGCAAAAGGACTCGTTCATCGCCGCCTACGATCTCGAGAACGGGAAGGAAGTTTGGCGCGCGGCTCGCGACGAGAAGCCCGCCTGGAGCACTCCTGCGATCTACCGGGGCGAGGGAGGGAGTGAGCTCGTCACCAACGGCGCCAACTGGATCCGCGCGAACGACCCCAGGACCGGGGAAGAGCTCTGGAGGCTCTCGCACGGAGACCTCCAGGTAATCACTCCGACGCCGCTCGTCGCCGGAGATCGCATCGTCGTGACCGGCGGCAACCCCACGGGAGGGCAGACCACGTTCGCGATTCGACCGGGGGCGCGCGGCGACGCACAAGACCACGTCCTCTGGACGGCCGAAAGGAGCTCTCCCTATACCCCGTCGCCCGTGGCGTACGACGGGATCCTCTACGTCACCGTGGACAACGGGATCCTTTCCGCGTACGACCTCAAGACGGGCGAGCGCCTCTATCGGACGCGGCTCGAAGTGGGCGCCGGATTCTCGGCTTCACCGATCGTCTCGGATGGAAGGATCTATCTAGCGAGCGAGGACGGCGCGGTCTTCGTGGTGAAGGCGGGCCGGGAATTCCAGTCGCTCGCGCGGAACGAGATGGGCGAGCCGCTCATGGCGTCCCCCGCGGTCTCTGACGGGACTCTCTTCGTCCGGGGAAGCCGGCACCTGTTCGCGATCAGGGCTCGATGACCACCGCTACGACCTGGTAGTCGACGGCATTCACACTCACCGCCGTGGCGACGGTTAGGAGCTGTCGCCCGGTGAGACCGCTCGTCGGAGTGATGGTCAGAAGGCCGGTAGTGAAGTCCACGCGGTACTGAAGATTCGCATTGGCCTGAACCGGGACGGCGAGGCCGTTCGACGAGAGACCGGTCTGGTCGAGGTAGCGAGCCGAAACGCTGTCCTCGACGTCGATCGCCTGGAGCTGGTAGGAAAGGGGAGTATCCACCCGGGTCCTGAGCTCGGGGATGTCGGCGAGAAACGGTGCGCTATCGATGGCGTCTGGGGTCACGTTGACGCGGAAGGTCTGCCGCGTTTCCTGGCCAGAGCCGTTTCTAACGATCACCGTCACGTCCGCCGCGCCGGTGGCTCCTTCCGGGGCTTTGAGCAGAACGACGGCGTTCTCCTCGTCCACGAAGCTCCGGGCCGACGCGATCACGACATTGGTCGCGGGCCGACCCTCGGCGCCCACCGGCACGGCACTGATGCTCTGGCGAACGCTCTCGCCCTCGACGAGGATCCCGAAGACCGAGTGGTTGAAATCCAGATGGCGCTGCGGGCCCTCGGTGACGAAGAACTGCGAGTCGTTCGTATCGTCGAAGGACTTGGCCATCGAGAGAATCCCGTTGCGATTGTGCTGGAGGTCGACGTGGAACTGATCGTCGAAGTTCCCGAGAGGGGAGCCGCCGGAGCCGGTTCCTGTGGGGTCACCTCCCTGGATGACGAAATTGTCGATGACGCGATGGAAGATGACTCCGTCATAAAACCCGGAGTCGGCGAGCCCGACGATGCGGTCCGTCGCGCGCCTTGCGGCGAAGTCGAAGAGCTCGAACACCATCTCGCCGAAGCCCGCGACCTGCATGCGGAGGCTCCGGTTGTCCGCGAGAACGGTGGCGGTGACGAGAGCGTCGCTCGACTGGACGCTGAAAGTCAGCGGTCCGTCCCCCTCCGCATCCAGGGTCAGGAAGAGCGGCGAACCCCCGAGGAGCGGGACCTCTCCGATAGGCGGCAGTGTCGGCTGCCCCACCGCGACCGCGGGAAGAAGGACCAGGACCAATCCGCCCAGCCAAGCCAGGCAAGCCAGGCAAGGAAGACACCGCATAAGTGCCCCGTAGCCTAGCACAGAAGGTGTAAACTCGGCCGGGATGAACCCGCAAACCCTGTCTCTGGGGACGTATCAGGACTCGTTCGCCCGGGAGGCCCGCGTCTGGCGTGAGGAGAATCGCGTCCGGAGGCTCTGGGAGAAGGATGCTTCGCTTTGGACGGGAAAGGACGAGGCGCGCTGGCTCGGGTGGCTCGACGTCGTCGCGCGGGAGCTCTCGCGAGTCGATGAGCTCGAAGCGATGGCGCGCGAGGTCTCCTCGTTCGAGAGCGCCGTCGTGCTGGGGATGGGAGGCTCGAGCCTTTGTCCTGACGTCTTGCGCCGGAGCTTTGGCCCTCGTCCCGGGTTCCCCCGGCTTCACGTCCTCGACTCCACCGTCCCCGCACAGATCGCGGAGCTCGAGGCGGACATTAATATAGGGAAGACGCTCTTCATCGTCGCCTCGAAGTCCGGGACCACCGCGGAGCCGAGCGCCTTCGAGAAGTACTTCTTCGATCGGGTCCGCTCCGGCGCTCAGTTTCTGGCGTTAACCGACCCGGGGAGCTCGCTCGAACGCCTCGCGCGCGAAAAAGGTTATCGGCGGATCCTTCACGGCGAGCCCGAGATCGGCGGGCGCTTCTCGGCCCTCTCTCGATTCGGAATGGCCCCGGCCGCGATTGCGGGCATCGACCCGCGCGCGTTTTTGACCAGGGCCCAGGAGATGGTGGACGCGTGCGGGCCCGACGTCGCGCCCGAGGAGAACCCCGGAGTCGCCCTCGGCCTCGCCCTCGGGACGCTCGCCCGCGCGGGTCGAGACAAGCTCACGCTCTTCATGTCCCCCGAGGTTGAGTCTTTCGGGGGCTGGCTCGAGCAGTTGGTCGCGGAATCGACGGGGAAGGACGGGAAGGGAATCGTGCCCGTCGATCGCGAGGCGCCGGGCGCGTTCTACGGAGACGATCGCCTGTTCGCCTACGTGGGGGTCGGCTCTTTGAGCGCGCTCTCCCCTCTCGAGGAGGCGGGACACCCGGTCATTCGCATCGAGCTCGACTCCGTCGAAGGTCTCGCGGAGGAATTCTTCCGATGGGAGATGGCGACAGCGGTCGCCGGCTCGGTACTCGAGCTCAACCCGTTCGACCAACCGGACGTAGAAGCGGCGAAAGTGGCGACCCGTGCCCTCATGGCGCGCTTCGAGGAGACCGGTGAGCTACCCAAGCACCCCGCGGGCGAAGGGGACCTGAAAGCGCTTCTATCGACGATCGAGCCCGGAGACTTCTTCGCCATCAACGCGTTCGTCGCCATGAACCGCGAGAACGACCACGAGCTCCAGGCCCTGAGGCACCAGGTGCAGGACCAGAAACGAGTCGCGACGACTCTGGGCTACGGACCGCGCTACCTTCACTCGACGGGCCAGCTCCACAAGGGCGGTCCGAACCGCGGAGTGTTTCTCCACATCTCTTCTGACGATGCGAAAGACCTCCCGATTCCCGGGCAGAAATACACTTTCGGCCAGATGAAGTCGTTTCAGGCGCTGGGAGACTTCGAGGTGCTTCGCGCGCGAGGCCGCCGCGCGCTTCACGTTCATGTCGGGCACCTGGGGCCCGACGTTCCCGCGGGCCTCCGAGCTCTCCGCCTACTTCCTTCGTAGAACCAGCGCGACCCCGATCGAGAACAGAGAGGCGAGGGCGAACGTCGCCGGATCGTAAGTTGGCCTGCCGATTACGCGCTTTTTGCTCGAACGATCAGATCGACATCGCAATCGAGGATATGGAGAAGGTTCAACACTTGATCGACAGATTTTCGATAGTTCGTTTGGTCGAGAAGCCGGTAGAACTGGGCTGCCGAAGTGCCCAATCGACGAATGAGTTCTCGCTTGGATAGGTCGCTTGCCTCAACTCGTTTCTGCGCTTCTATAGTCAGCTTGTAAAGCAAGAGATCCCGAAGATAACCAGGATCCTGGTTGTATTCGAGGACCTGCTCGATATGAACCGTACCCTCTTTGCCCGATTCGAGAACGTAGACAAAGCCCTCGCGAGCGATTTCCTTATCTACAGTAGCGCTGATGACGGGGTCGGCAGCTGTCGGTCGAGGATCGGTCTTACTGAATGGAAAGGGGAAGGTCATTGAGTAAGTCTTCACTTCAAAGGCCTTCTTTCGATTGTTAATCTGAACCGAACGAATCTTCATAGCAAACCTTCGGCTTCAAGCCCTTCGATCAAAGCGCGCACCCGCCGTGTCGCTGTACCTATCATGGCGACGTCGTTCTCGAGGTCTCATTTCACGACGAGCTCCCTGTCGCGGTAAACGTGAACATGGCGTGGGGAATGATCGCCTACCCAGGCGATGAAGATGTATCCACCACTGCGAATCCTCACCTTGACAAAATGTTACCGCACATGGTAACGCAAATCAACACGCGCCTCGTATCGTCCCATAACGAGCCTGTTGGGACGCGTCTCCATGCTATCTCGGGTCGGAAATCAACCTTTCAGGTTGATTTCGTGAGGTCTTGAAGAATGAGCTCGCACGACGTTTCCTCGCGCCTCCGGGCTCTCCGCCTACTCGCTTCGTAGCGCGAGGAGCGGGTCGAGCCGGGCCGCGCGCCGCGCGGGGAGAACCACCGCGACGAGCGCGACCAGGATCAAGAACAAAGAGACGACGGCGAAGGTCGCGGGATCGTTCGGAGTCACGCCGAAGAGAAGGCCTGCGACGAGGCCGCGGGCGAGGAGAGCCGCTCCCAGGCCGATGACGAGTCCGATGCCCACGAGGCGCGCTCCTCGCCAGAGGAAGAGGCTTCCGATGTCGCCTCGGGTGGCTCCGAAGGCCGCGCGGATTCCGATCTCGACGGTTTGCTGGCTGACCGTGTAGCTGAGGACGCCATACAGACCGATGGCCGCGAGGGCGAGAGCGAGAGTGGCGAATACCGTGAACAGGAGCGCTGTAAATCGCCGTGGGGCGACATGATCGGAGAGGATGCGCTCCATCGTGCGTTCATCGACGATGGGAATCTCGCCCGCGACCGACCATACGGCGCGCTCGACCTGAGGCTGCAGGCGGTCGGGCGTCTCGAGGGTTTCGACCAGAAGCGTGGTCGTCAGATAGAACGAGACCGGGTTCTGGGCATAGGGAAAATAGATCTCGGGCCGAACGTCCTCGCTCATGTCCCACTGGCGGGAGTCGGAGGCGATGCCGACCACCGTTCGCCAGTCTTCGCTCTCCGGCTCGCCGAGCCGAATCCGCCGTCCGAGGATCGTCTCGATCGACAGGTAGCGCTCCGCGAGAGTGCGGTTCACGAGGATGACCGGCTCCGCCCGTTCGTCGTCTCCGTCGGTGAAATCACGGCCGGCGAGAAGAGGAATTCCCATGGTCTCGAAGTACGAGGGAGTTACCGTGCGCTGGCTCGCTCGCGGAAGCTCGCCGGCTTCGACCGCCTCCGCGCGGTCGAGGACGAAGCTCATGCCCCAGATATCCCCGCCGATCGGAAGATGATTGATGAGAGCGACTCCGCTCACTCCCGGGATCGCGCCCACGCTCTCCCGGATCTGGCGAAAGAGAAGAGACTGCTGTTCGGGCGCGGTGTGATTGGAGCCCGCGAGGAGGAGCGACGAGGTGAGGAGCTGGTCACGCCGGAATCCCGGGTCGAGGATCGTGAGCTCGCGGAAGCTCCGAATCACGAGCCCCGCGGCGACGAGAAGCATCGCCGAGGTCGCGACCTGTGAAACGACGAGGAGGTCGCGAAGACGTCGTCCTCTGGAGTCGGTTGCCCGCGTTCCCGCTTGGCGGAGGGCGGAGGACCCGGTGGTCCCCGGCAGGCTCACGGTCGAGAGGACGAGCGCCACCGCGACGGAGACGAGAACCGCGTAGAACAAGAGCCGCGAGTCGACTCCGATTTCCGCCAGTCGAGGGAGATCGGAGGGCGCGAGCTCGAGGATCGCGGGAACTCCCCAAAGGGCGAGGGAGGCGCCGAGGAGGCCGCCGAGAACCGCGAGGAGAAGGCTCTCCGTGAGCTGCTGCCGCAGGCGATGGGCTCGCCCCGCGCCGAGCGCGGCCGCGAGGGCGGCGTCCTTCGCTCGTCCCGCCGATCGCACGAGCTGCAGATTCGCGACGTTGGCGCAGGCGATGAGAGCGAGGAGCACGACCGCGGCCAGCAGAAGAAGGAGCGCCGGCCGAGCTTGGGCCACGACCGGCTCCAGGAGCGGCTCCATGGTGATCGCGGTGTTCACGTTCTCCCGGGGAAACCGGGTTTCCAGCCGAGCACCCATCGCTTCCATCTCGAGGCGCGCTTCTTCGAGCGAGACGCCGGGCTCGAGCCGCGCGAAGACGCGAAGGAACCGCGCGTGGCGGGCGGCCTCCTCGGGCGTGAAGAAGAGAGGCGCCCACATCTCGGCCTCCGTCGTCCAGAACGGCGGAAACCGAAATCCCCGGGGCATGACTCCGGCGACGAGGTAAGCCTCGCCATCGAGAACGAGCGTCTCGCCGACGATGGACGGGTCCTCTCCGAAGCGCCGGCGCCAAAGGTCATGTCCCAGCACCACTACCCGCCCGTTGGGATCGTCTCCCTCCTGGCCCTCACTGAACGTCCGCCCCAGGAGCGGCTGTGCTCCGAGAAGCTGGAAGAGGGAAGGCGATGCCTTCAAGCCGCGGAGCTCGTCAGGTCGATCGCGGCCCGTCAGGCTCGGAGACCAGGGGTAGGCAGCGGTCATGAGCGAAAGCGTCTCGCTCTCGGAGCGCCACGCATGGAAGTTGACTGGAGAAGTAGGGCTGCGGCGGGCGTCGCTCCCCTTCTCATGGAGGAAGAGCGCCACCAGTCGATCGGACTGCGTGTAGGGAAGCGGACGGAGCAGGATCGCATCGACGAGCGTCACCATGATGACCACGGCCCCGATGCCGAGCCCCAGGGTGGCGACGGAAGCGACGGTGAACGCGGGCGCGCGCAGCAGACGCCGCGCGCCGATGCGGAGATCCTGAAAAAAGCCGCCGGTCAGGATCGAGCTCCTGCTTCGAGGCTTTGCAGGCATCAGGTCGCCCTCGAGACGATAGAGATCCCAAGCCGCCCGCAGAACGGCATAGGGAGCTCCGAGGATGCGCCATCGTCTGCGGGTGATCGCGAGCGATTCGAGAAACGCTTCCTCCATCTCGGCCCCGTAGACCCGATGGAACTCCGACGGAAGCCTTCGGAGCATGAGCCGGTAGATCCGCCTCATCATCATCAGCGGGGACCCACCGGTTTCAGGACGTTGCGGGCTCGTGCGGCCTGCACGTAGCGCTCGAGCCTCTCCGTTTCCGTGGCCAGCGCTTTGCGGCCGCGGTCGGCGATGCCGTAGTAGCGAGGCTTACCGCCGCCCGCCTTACCGTCCCGTGGGGCTCTCTTCTCGACGACGAGCCCCGCGTCGACGAGCTCCTTCAACGAGCCGTAAAGCATCCCCGGCCACAAATGCACCTGCCCCTCCGTGCGCTCGAGAACGTCGCGCATGATCTCGAGGCCGTGCCGGTCCCGGTCGGCGAGTGCCAGCAGTATCTGGAAGAGGTGTGGTTTCACGACTAAAGACTATCTCGAACAGTATATACTGATCAAGATATACTGCCAAGTTACCACGTTGGCGTTCTCGCTCTCGAGAGGACCCCAAGCGCAAGCGAGTGCGCTGGCTCCAGAAGGAGCGAACCAGGGTTCCAAAGGCGGACCGTAAAGGTCCGATTTTGCATGTACATACCGAACGGTCACTTACCGTCTTGACAGGGGACGTCCGCTGTTACTATTATAAGTCCGACCAAACAGGTCGGAGTTGAGAAATGCTCAGACTCTCGAAGAAAGTCGACTACGCCCTCATCGCGCTCATGCACCTCGCGCACCAGGATCGGGCGGGTGAGACGAGCGCCTGGAGCGCCAGGGAGATTGCGAAGGGGTGCGGGCTTCCGCCCGACCTCCTCGCTAAGATCCTCCAGCGCCTCGCGCGCGAGGGAATCGTGGTTTCGCACCAGGGAACCAAGGGCGGTTATAGCCTGGCCCGGCCGGCGGAGCGGATCCATGTGGTCTCGGTCATCGAGGCCGTCGACGGAACGCTTTCGCTCACGCAGTGCTTTACCGACGAAGGCACCTGCGACCAGTTCGACACCTGCAGCGTCAAAAGCCCCCTCCAACGATTGAACGATAGAGTGCTGCAGATGCTTTCCCAGGTCACGATTGCGAGGATCTGCGAGGAGGATTTCGAGAGCTTGACTGCGGGCGTCGGCCCAGACAAGCCAGACAAGCCATTCAAGGAAGTCCGGCTTCCGGTCATCCAGAACACGAGTAAGGACGCCACATGAGCACATCGACCGACAAAATTCACGAGCTCGTGGACAAGGCCTACGCCTATGGCTTCGTCACCGAGATCGAGGCGGATACCATCCCCAAGGGGCTCAACGAGGAGGTCGTGCGCACGATCTCCTCGAAGAAGGGCGAGCCGGCCTGGCTCCTCGAGTGGCGGCTCAAGGCCTATCGCCACTGGCTCACCATGGAGGAGCCCCACTGGCAGAACGTCCACTATCCGCCCATCGACTATCAGTCGATTCGGTACTACTCCGCGCCGAAGGTCAAGGTGAACCCGAATAGCCTCGACGAGATCGACCCGGAGCTCAAGCGCACCTACGAGAAGCTCGGGATCTCGCTCCAGGAGCAGGAACGGCTCTCCGGGGTCGCGGTCGACGCGGTTTTCGACAGCGTCTCAGTCGCGACCACGTTCAAGGAGAAGCTCCTCGAGCTCGGTATCATCTTTAGTAGCTTCTCGGAGGGGGTGAAGGAGCACCCGGAGCTCGTCCGGAAGTACCTCGGGTCGGTCGTCCCCTACAGCGACAACTACTTCGCCACCCTCAACTCCGCGGTCTTCAGCGACGGCTCGTTCGTCTACATTCCCAAGGGCGTCCGTTGTCCGATGGAGCTTTCGACCTACTTCCGCATCAACGCTTCGGAGACGGGGCAGTTCGAGCGGACCCTCATCGTCGCCGAGGAGGGAAGCTACGTGAGCTACCTCGAGGGCTGCACCGCCCCGATGCGGGACGAGAACCAGCTCCACGCGGCGGTGGTGGAGCTCGTGGCGCTCGACCGCGCCCAGATCAAGTACTCGACGGTTCAGAACTGGTATCCCGGGGACAAGAACGGCAAGGGCGGCATCTACAACTTCGTCACCAAGCGCGGAAAGTGCGCCGGGCGGGGCTCCAAGATCTCCTGGACCCAGGTGGAGACCGGTTCGGCGATCACCTGGAAGTACCCAGGGGTAATCCTTCAGGGCGACGATTCGGTGGGCGAGTTCTACTCGGTGGCGCTCACCAACAATCGGCAACAGGCGGACACCGGAACCAAGATGATCCACCTGGGAAAGAACACCCGCAGCACGATCATTTCCAAGGGTATTTCCGCCAAGCACGGGCAGAACACCTACCGGGGCCTGGTGAAGATTCAGAAGAGCGCCACCGGATCTCGGAACTACACCCAATGCGACTCGTTGCTGCTCGGGAACCGCTGCGGTGCCTACACCCTGCCGTACATCGAGGTAAAGAACGCGTCTTCCCAGGTGGAACACGAAGCGTCCACCTCCAAGATCAGCGAGGACCAGCTCTTCTACTGCGCGCAGCGCGGAATCTCCCCTGAGGACGCGGTGTCGCTGATCGTCAACGGATTCTGCCGGCAGGTGTTCAAGGAGCTTC
>CAZKNR010000465.1:0-25286 GCA_964553925.1 uncultured Acidobacteriota bacterium | reverse complement strand
TTGTCAAGTCAGTCATTTGCAGGAGTGCCTGAGAACGTCCTCGGACGCGATGGCGTCGAAATATCTTACGCTCGCGCCAAGGCTTTCTTTCTTGAGCTCTACCCCGCGCTGCCGGGATGTCCTGCGGCGAGGGAGTACGATAGAAGGTATCGTCAAAGCCAGCAGGTTATTTGTTTGCGGCCACTTGCGCGACGAGCTCCTGAAAAGAGATCGCGTCCCCGAGCACCGACGCCACTCGACTGGCCATTCGGCGTGAGCCTGCTTCGGTGAAGTGCACGGAGTCAGCGAAATGGACCGAATCTCCGGGAATCTCGTCCTCGCCTCCAACAAGAACGGTACCTCGTCTCATCGCGATCTCGCGGATGACGCGGTTGTACTCATCGAACCCATCGAGGAGCCCCTCGACGCTCATATAGGGCATGTAGTACAGACTCGTGTTCGAGGCGCGAAGTTTCTCATCGTCGGACTGTTCGTGCCGGATGTGGTGCGAGAAAGTGGCGAGGACGACGATCTGAGACTCGTGCTGCGCTTTCTCCACTAGTGCATCGAGCCGGCTTTCGAAGCCGCGAGACAGTTCGCGAGGGTCGAACGTAAGTCGTGTACTGGCGCTTCCAGCGGCCTTCTGCCGCTGCAGGACCTTCCAGTTCTTCTCTAGAAGAAACCAGAGTACCGACCACTCAGCGAGCACGCTCGTATCATCCGGATTCTCGACGATGAGTCCCAAATTCCGTGCAAGCCGACGTGTGTCTCCGCTCAGGTCGTTGGTCGCTTCATAGAACACCACCACATCGGGATCGAGAGGCGCGGCCCGCATCTGGAGACTCCGGAGAGATTCCTCGGTCGAGTAGCCCGGGACAGCGGCGTTGACATAGTCGAAGCTCGCCTCCGGGTATCGGTTTCGGAGTTCCTCGGTCACGAGGTGCGGCCAAACTAGATCGTTCGACGATACCTCCGCGCAGAAGGTCGTGGACGCTCCGAGGAAAGCCAGACGCACCGTGTCCCTCGGCTTGGGCATGGCGATCTCGGGACCGCGGAAGCCCATTGAGTTGATGGCGATCCCGGCTCGATTGGAACCGGGCGACGGAATCCTAAGGCCACTTACTGGGTCGATGACGAAGTCGTGTACGGTGGGAGAGGCGCTCCCGTAGTTCCAGTACTGCCGCAACCGAACTAGCCCTTCGAGCCCCACGAGAGCAAGAAACAGACTCGCCATCAGAAGCAGAAGTTTGGCGAGCAGAGGTCCGCTTCCGCGACGGGGCATCACGGGTCAGAACAGTGTGTAGATGAACGGCGCGGCGCCACTACCACCCAAGAAAACCAGCAGGCCGAGCACCAGGATGACCGCGAGGATCGGCAGCAGCCACCATTTCTTGTTCTGCTTCAGGAATTCCCAGAACTCGCCAAGGAGACCTTCCCGCTTCTCGCTGGCGAGTCTAGCGATTTCCTCATCTTGCGACACGACCAACCTCCCTTCCAAGGCTGCTCAGAACTGTCGAAAATAGTCCCTCCGGCTGGAGGCTTCAGGCAAGTCCACCCAATAGCTCCCTCTATCCTTCTGGAAGGCGCGATCGAGCGGATCGTATCGAAGGAGCCGGAAAAGAACGCCCACGGGGGTAAGGATTCCAAAGAACAGAACGGCCAGAACGATGTGGGACAGGAGAAAACCGATGGGAAACGCCAGAACCGAAAGCGCAACGAAGAGCGGTCGATTTCCCTGGGGCCAGATGAGGGAAAGGAGCGCGCACACGGCGCCGAGCGCCCATATACCGACGGCGACGGAGCGCGCCGCTGAGCCAAACTGGTAGCCCAGAAGCGTGCCCTTCCACAAGACTACTGCCCCCAGAAAGCTGAACGCCAAGAGTGCGATGAATCCGAACTGCCTGAGTTGTCTCGAGTCGGGTCGAAAGTTGAGTTGGACGAGCATTGGTTTTCAGTCGAGCTGAAACTGAGACAGATAGCTTGCGGCTTCGCTGCTCGAAGCCTTTGGCTGCTCTTCTTTGAGCAACAGGAATCTACCAATCACGAGGGCGTCGATATTCGTTGCCAGAAAGCACCGAAGCGCGTCCTCGGGTGTGCACACGATAGGCTCACCCCGCACGTTGAAGCTGGTGTTGATCAGAACGGGGCACCCCGTCTTCTCCTCGAACTTCTGAAGGATCCGGTGAAAGCGGGGGTGGCGATGGGCATCGACCGTCTGTACACGGGCCGAGTAGTCCACGTGGGTGATCGCCGGAACCACCGAACGAAGCTGTTTCAGCTTGTCGAGCCCGCGCGCGCCGTTTTGCGTGATCGCGATCCGCTTATCTCCTCGTACGGGCGCTACCAGCAGCATGTAGGGGCTATCCTCGCCCTCCCGCATTTCGAAGTAATCGTGGACCCGCTCACGGAGCACGGAAGGCGCGAACGGCCGGAATGACTCCCGGAACTTGATCTTGAGATTCATCACCGACTGCATCTTGGGAGATCGGGCGTCCCCGATAATGGAGCGGTTTCCGAGGGCCCGCGGCCCAAACTCCATGCGGCCTTCCATATGGCCCACGACGTTCTCCGAGGCGATGAGCGAGGCGACCTCCTCGACGAGCTCCTCCTCCGTCGAGATGTAGCGGTAAACCGCCCCGTGAGCGTCGAGGCAAGACCGGATGGCATCGTCCGAGTAGGCGGGTCCGAGAAGAGAGCCTCTCTGATGATCACCCTGTGCGAGGACCGTTCGAGGCTTGTCGAGGAGCTGATGCCACACGAACGTCGCAGCTCCGAGCGCACCCCCGGCGTCGCCCGCAGCGGGCTGAACCCAGATGCGATCGAACGGCCCTTCTCGCAGTATCCGGCCGTTGCCGACGCAGTTCAGCGCGACCCCTCCCGCCATCACCAAGTCCGTAGCCTGGGTGAGCTCGTGCGCGTAACGTGCCGCCCCGAGCATGATGTCCTCGGTGACTTCCTGAATCGAGGCGGCGATGTCCATCTCGCGCTGGGTGAGCGGGCTTTCCATCGCCCGAGGCGGCCCTCCGAAGAGCTCGTCGAACCTCTTCGAGGTCATGACCTCGTCGTAACAGAACGCAAAGTACGACATGTCCATCCGAAAGGACCCGTCCGGACGCAGATCAAGCATTTTGTCGCGTATCAGGTCCGCGTACTTCGGCTCCCCGTACGGCGCGAGCCCCATGAGCTTGTATTCGCCGCTGTTCACCTTGAAACCGCAGAAATACGTGAACGCGGAATAAAGGAGCCCGAGCGAGTGTGGGAACCGAAGTTCCTTCAAGAGTCGAATCCGGTTTCCCTCTCCGACGCCGACGCTCCCCGTCGACCACTCGCCGACCCCGTCGAGCGTGAGGATCGCGGCTCGTTCGAAGGGTGAGGGGAAGAACGCGCTCGCGGCATGGGATTCGTGATGCCGGGTGAAGAGGTACCGACCACGATACTGGCCGCCAAGGCCCCGATCGAGCTCCCGCGGGGTGTAGAGCTTCTGCTTTAACCACAGAGGAAGGCCTTTGAGAAAGATCTTGTACCCGCGAGGCGCGTACGTAATGTAGGTTTCCAAGATCCGATCGAACTTCAGGATCGGCTTGTCGTAGAACGCTACGAGGTCCAGTTCCGCAGGTCCGATCTTCCCTTCCTCGAGGCAGTAGTCGACCGCCCTCTTCGGGAAGTTGTGATCGTGCTTCTTCCGGGTGAACCTCTCCTCTTGCGCCGCGGCCACGATCTCTCCGTCCCGAACGAGACACGCCGCGCTGTCGTGGTAGAACGCCGAGATCCCGAGAATATTCATGCGTTTGCTGTCGTCGTGCGCTACCGGGCACCTGAAGGGTCTCCGGTTCTTGTGTGGTTGGGATTGTTATAGTAGGCCCAATGGACCAAATCGGTCAACTGGGTACCGTGGCGATGAAGCTCGTCTTGGAGGATGGGACCGAGCTCCGCGGCCGCGCTTTCGGCGATTCGCGAGCTGTCTCCGGTGAAGTCGTCTTCAACACCGGCATGACTGGCTACGTGGAGACTCTGACCGATCCTTCCTATCGCGGTCAGATCCTCGTCTGCACCTATCCCCTCGTCGGCAACTACGGTGTGCCTTCCCCTCGACCGATGGAAACCATTGATAGACCCTTCGAGTCGAGCGCAATCCAGGTTCAGGGTTTGGTCGTGCAGAACTACGTCGACGCCTACAGCCACTACGCCGGACATCGCTCGCTCGGCGAGTGGCTTCGCCAGGAGTCGGTCCCGGCGGTGACCGGAATCGACACCAGGACTCTCACGCGTCGACTGAGGGAGAGGGGCACGATGATCGGCTGGCTCTTCCCGGAGAGCCTCGCTCTTTCGGAAGCGCGCGCGACGGCGGATCGGATCGACATGAAGGAGGAGGTATTTCGCCGTGTTGCGCCGGACGAGCCGATCCGCTACCCGGGCGGCCCCCTCCAGATTCTCGTCGTAGACGTCGGCGTCAAGGACAATATCGTCCGGTCCCTTCTCGAGCGAGGGGCAAGCGTCCTCAGGGTACCCTGGCACGCCACGCTTTCCGACCACGCGGCGCAGGCCGATGGGATCGTCATCGGCAACGGACCAGGGGATCCCGCTGACCTGGGAGCGCTGGTTGCGCAAGTCCGCAGTCTTCTCGATTCGTTCCGGAAGCCGATCTTCGGGATCTGTCTCGGGAACCAGATCCTCGCTCTCGCGGCGGGTGGGAAGACATACAAACTCCCGTACGGCCATCGTGGTGTGAACCAACCCGTCCAGGACCTGCTCAGCCGCCGCTGCTACGTCACCAGCCAGAACCACGGCTACGCGGTGAAGGAATCCGATCTCCCCAAGGACTGGGAGCCCTGGTTCGTCAACGTGAACGACGGGACCAACGAGGGAATACGCTCGCGCCATCGACCCCATTACGCGGTGCAGTTCCACCCCGAGGGAAGCCCCGGCCCGAAGGATGCGGGCTTCCTATTCGATGATTTTCTCCGGCTCGTCGGGGCCACGTCCCATCTCTGAAGTGCGCGGAATATACCTGTCCCGCAAGCCCAAGAGAGTTCTCGTCCTCGGCTCGGGCGCGCTTCAGATCGGCCAGGCGGGTGAGTTCGATTACTCGGGGTCGCAGGCGATCAAGGCACTCGCCGAGGAAGGGATTCCCTCCGTGCTCGTGAATCCCAATATCGCCACCATCCAAACGAGCGAGGGAATGGCTGACCGGCTGTACCTCCATGCCGTTACTCCCGAGATCGTGAGAGAGGTGGCGAGGAAGGAAGGCGTCGACGCCATCCTCTTGTCGTTCGGCGGACAAACGGCACTCAACTGCGGGCTCGAGATGCACCGTCAGGGCATTCTAAAGGAGCTTGGCATCGAAGTCCTCGGGCCGCCGATCGAAGCCATCGAGGAGACGGAGAACCGCCATACGTTCAACCAGCGGCTCGCTGAGATCGGAGTCAGCGTGGCGCGGAGTCGAGCCTGCGAGACTCCAACGGAGGCCCGGAAGGCTGCTCTCGACATCGGCCTCCCCGTCATGTTGCGCGGCGCATATGCGCTCGGCGGGAAGGGCAGCGGTGTCGCACGCTCCGAGGCCGACATCGAGCAAGCTCTCGCCCGGGCGTTCTCCGGTGAAATGAAGCAGGTACTGGTCGAGGAATACCTGGGAGGGTGGAAGGAGATCGAGTACGAAGTCGTTCGCGACGCGCGCGACAACTGCGTCACCGTCTGCAATCTGGAGAACTTCGATCCGATGGGGATTCATACCGGCGAGTCCATCGTGGTCGCTCCGTCGCAGACTCTGAACGACGAAGAGTATCAGCTGCTGCGCTCGGTCGCGATTCAGGTTGTCCGCCACTTTAAGATCGTGGGCGAGTGCAACGTGCAATTCGCCCTCAATCCTCAGGCCCTGGAATACAGGGTCATCGAGGTGAACGCGCGCCTGTCGCGGTCGAGCGCCCTCGCGAGCAAGGCCACTGGTTATCCGCTTGCCTACGTTGCTGCGAAGCTGGCGCTCGGCTACACACTCCCCGAAATCCCGAACAGCATCACCCTCCGCACCACGGCTTTTTTTGAGCCGGCTCTGGACTACATCGTCTGCAAAGCCCCGCGGTGGGACATGGGAAAGTTCCGCGGGGCGCTCGACAGAATCGGAAGCGAAATGAAGAGCGTCGGCGAGGTCATGGCTATCGGGCGGACATTCTCCGAGGTAATTCAGAAGGCGCTTCGCATGCTCGACATCGGAGTCAAAGGACTCGACCCCGATGCCTTCGAGTTCGAAGACCTCGATAGCGAGCTCCAGAATGCAACCCCGCTCCGCATCTTCGCTGTGGCGAAGGCCCTCCAGGCGGGCACGTCCGTGGAGAAGATTCGAGACCTCACCCACATCGACCCCTGGTTCCTGCACGCCATCGAATCCATTGTGGCCATGCATACGGAGCTCGCCCGGTCTCGCGGCCCGTGGTCGCCCGGCGCATTGAGGCACGCGAAGGAGCTCGGCTTCTCGGACCATGCCATCGATGACCTTCGCGACGAGCCTCGGGGCACCACGCGAGAGCACCGCCGGCGCGAGGAGGTTGCCCCGAAAATTGCGCAGATCGACACCCTGGCGGCGGAGTTTCCTGCCGAGACCAACTACCTCTACTCCAGCTACCACGCTTCCGCGAGCGACGTCGCGCCCTCTTCCCGCAAAAAGATCCTGGTCCTCGGCTCGGGGGCCTACCGCATCGGTTCGAGCGTCGAGTTCGACTGGTGCGCGGTCAATGCCGTGAGGACGGCGGCCGCGCTGGGATACGAGACCTTGATGCTCAACTACAACCCGGAGACCGTCAGCACGGACTACGACGTCGTGGATCGGCTGATCTTCGACGAGATCAGCTTGGAGAGCGTTCTCGATGTCTTCGAGACGGAGAGACCCGAGGGCGTCGTCGTCAGCATGGGAGGTCAAATCCCCAACAATCTCGCGCTTCGTTTACACGAGGCGGGAGTGCCCATCGTAGGGACCCATGCGAAGAACATCGACCGGGCGGAAGATCGATCGAAGTTTAGCGCCCTCCTGGATGAGCTCGGCATCGATCAGCCCCAGTGGTCTCATGCCACGGATATAGCGGAAGTCAGTTCCATCGTAGAACGGCTCGGTGGGTTTCCCGTCCTCGTGCGCCCGAGCTACGTACTGAGCGGCGCCGCCATGAGCGTGGCCCACGAGCCAAACGAGCTCCTGCGGATCCTCGCACGCGCGAAACGGGTGTCCCGGGACTATCCCGTCGTCGTCTCGAAGTTCGAGACGCATGCCCGTGAGGTCGAGCTCGACGGCGTCGCCGACCATGGCCGGCTCGTCCTCTGGGCCATCAGCGAGCATATCGAGGACGCGGGCATCCACAGCGGCGACGCCACGCTCGTCCTCCCGCCGCAGACGCTCTACATCGCGACCATCCGGCGCATCAAACAAATCTCCCTTCAAATTTCTCAGGCTCTCGAGATCACCGGCCCTTTCAACATCCAGTTTCTCGCCAAGCACAACGCGGTCAAAGTGATTGAATGCAACCTGCGGGCGTCGCGCAGCTTCCCCTTCGTCTCCAAGGTCACGGGCCGGAACTTCGCCGAAGAAGCGATGAGGCGTATGCTCGGGGTTAAGCGCGAGGTGGAGAATCGCGCCCTCGATCTCGACTACGTCGGCGTCAAGGTCCCGATGTTCTCTTTCTCCCGGTTGGTCGGTGCCGACCCGATGCTCGGGGTCGAGATGGCGAGCACCGGCGAAGTGGGCTGCCTGGGGCGCGACGTGCACGAAGCTCTTCTTCATGGGCTCCTCGCCACAGGGTTCCGGTTCCCCCGGCGTGGGGTACTGCTCTCGCTCGGTCCGGTGGCCGACAAATACTGGTTCGCCGACGAGGCGAGGGTCATTGCCACCGACCTCCGACTGCCGATCTTCGCAACGGCGGGCACGGCGGAGGCCCTGCGCACGCTCGGTATTGAGTGCGTTCTCGTCGAGAAGACGGGGGGGCCGCAGAACAGCGCTCTTGCGCTCATCGAGGGGGGTAAGGTCGACCTCGTGATTAACGTGCCGCGTGAGTTCGATGCCCTGGGCCGGCCCGATGGGTACCTCATCCGTCGATGCGCCGTCGACCACGGGGTGCCGCTCTTCACCGACCTCCAGCTCGCGCGGGTGGTCATCGAGGCACTGCGCCTCAAGAGACAGTCCGATCTCCCGGTGACTGCATGGAACGACTTTCTGTTGGAGGACCGGACGGCAGAATGAGGCCGTCAGTCTGGCAGGAAGATCCCATGGCACTCGAAAGGCCTGGCAGGGGGTTTTGGATAAGATGAGCCTCAGATGTCGTCCACTGTCCGGCGAGTGGTTCTCGCCGCCCTCGTGCTCGGGCTCAGCGCCCTCCTCGTCCGTGGCCTCTCCCTGTCGAGATACTCCCCGGAAACCTCGGATTCCTACGTCTTTGGGGCATTCCACGTGCACTCCACCCTTTCCGACGGGCTCGCGCCCATCGAGGACATCGCGCGGGAGGCGAAGGAGGCGCGCGTCGGCTTCGTGATGCTGAGCGACCACGGGGCGCCCCATCCCGAGGCCGCGACTCTGAAGAGAACCATCGACGGCGTACGCTTCATCGGAGGCTCGGAAGTCGGTATTCCTCAGGGCCATCTCATTGTCTCTGACGTCCGCGAGCTTCCGGTCTACTCGCTTCCGCCGTTTCCTCCCGATGCCGTGAGCGACATCGCAGCCTGGGGCGGTATCAGCGTCGTCACCTACCCCGAAGACCCGGTGCACCAGTGGAGCTACTGGGAGCCGGACCTCACGCCCGACGGAATCGAGATCGTGAACGTCACGTCGTACTTTCGGAGGAGCTCTCTCCGGCAAAAACTGTCCTGGGCGTTCTTCTCGCTCTTCAACCGCAACTACTACATCACGGGGTTCGAGGCGCCGACGAAAGCGCTCGCGAGGTGGGACGAGCTTCTGAAGCACGGCCGCGTCCATGGGTTCTACGCCGCGAACGCGCACGGGGGGTTTCCGCTGACCGAGGAGCGCACGATCGGGATTCCCTCCTATCGAACGGCGATGGGTTACGCGGGGCTCGCGGTCGAGTCCCGCTACCGGGAAGCGCCTGAGGACGCGATTCGGCGCGGCGAGTTCTTCTCGCTGGTGCGGGCGGCCGGTGAGCCGAATCGCTTCGAGTTCCGCGAGATCGGCGGAGCTCTGGTGGTGAGCCTCGACACGGCGACGGCGGGCGCTCGCATCGATCTCAAGCGGAACGGCGAAGTCGTGGGCTCGACGAAAGAGGCCGAGCTTCGCCTGACGTCCCCGGGACCGGGGGTGTACCGGGTCGAGGTCTACCTCGAGAACCATCCTCTCCTCGCCGAGGACGTGCCCTGGATCCTGTCGAATCCACTTTTCGCCGGCCCTCGAGGAGCGCCGGTAAAGCGGGAACCCCTTGTATGCGGCGCCGTCGATCCCGTGGCGCTCGCGGAGCTCGGTCTGGAGATGGATGGTGAGTCGTCAGGAATGATCGAGCACGAGGCATCGGGGACTTTGCGGCTCTCCTACCGCCTCTCACAGAGGACCCCGGAGGAGATCGACCGGTGGGTGGCTCTCGCGCTGCGAAAGCCCATGAACCTCTCGTCGTACCGCGGGATCGAGATCCAGGGCGGCTCGCCCGTGCCGATGCGGTACTGGGTCGAGGTCCGGAGCGGCGACGACGGGCACTACGCGTCGGTCCTGCTTCCAACCTCGGGCGCGGCGGCCATTCCGTGGGAACGCTTCTACCCGACTCTCGGACCGAAACGCGCGATCCCTCTCGCGACTATCGACGCAGTCTTCATCACCGTGAACACGTCGAGCTCCCGGACGGGGTTTTCGTCGGAGCTGACGCTCGAGTCGCTCGGATTCTGCCGCTAATGAGCTGAGTCCGGCTCCTCAGGCGCTTGTTGTGCCGCGTTCCAGAGCCGCTCGTACTCCGGGCGAACGCTCGCGTCGAGCCGACCTGCGATCTCGAGCGGGAGCCGCAAGTGAAGAATCAGCTCCTGAACGTCCGCGAGATCCTTGAGCCGATGAGGCGCCGAAAGACCCGATGCGAGCTTGAGCTCGACCAGTTTCTCGAGACCGATGACCCACAGGCTCTCTTTGTCGACGCCCGCTTGACGCGGGTCGGGAAATACGACTGGCTTCGGCTTGCCGTCCCCCGGATACTCTCCCGTTGTCATGACTTCTATCTTGACGCCGGTGCGGGTGTCGCGGAAGGCCTTCTGTGCATCCGGGAAAGCAGGCAGATAGCCAAGCCCAAGAAGCTTTTCACGGAATCGAGCAAGCGTCTCCGGCCGCATGAGAATGTCGACGTCTTCGGTGAATCTCCGAAAGCCGTGGGCGGCGAGTGCCATCGCGCCGATTACCGCGTACTCGAGCCCTTCCTGGTCCAGCCTCTTTACGAGAGCTTTGAGAGTCTCATAGACGTCTCCCTCTTTCATGAAGAACTTGCTCCCTTCGCGAAGACTCTCCCAAACCGACGGAGCTTTCATATCTAGAGTCTACTTCGATCCTTCTTCCAGCGCGTCTCGGATGGCGCCCGCGAGGTCCTTCCCCGCCTCCGCATCCAGGCTCGAGGGGTACCAGCCGATTCCAAGCCCCTCCTTCGGGAACTTCGGGATGATGTGGAAGTGCACGTGGGGAACCGCCTGGTGGGCGGCGCTCCCGTTGTTCTGGAGGACGTTGTACGCGGTCGCGCCCGTCGCCTTCATGACCGCGCGGCAGAGGCGCGGAAGCACCCGGCCGATCGCCGCCGCCGACTCCTCGCTGAGCTCGTGGAGGAAGGCCTTCGACTCTTTCGGCACCACGAGCGTGTGGCCCTTCGCGACGGGATTGATGTCGAGAAACGCGAAGACGTGGTCGTCCTCGTAGACCTTGTGGCTCGGGATCTCTCCGCGGAGAATCCGGTCGAAGATCGTCGATTGGTCAGCCATCGCCGAAATCTAGCATAATGCCGCCATGCGCCGATACGAGTTCGCGTCGTTTGGCCTGGACCAGTTGAAGATCGTGGAGCGAGAGGAGCCGACGCCGGGCCCGGGCGAAGTCGTCCTCGACGTCGAGGCCTTCAGCCTCAACTACCGCGATCTCCTGGTGGTGAAGGGCTCCTACAACCCGAACATCGCGCTTCCGGCGACCCCCGCGAGCGACGCCGCCGGAACCATCGCCGCCGCGGGTGAGGGGGTGAGCCGCGTCCGGCTCGGGGACCGCGTGATGACCCACTTCCTCTCCGACTGGATCGACGGGCCGTTCGAGAAACGCTACGTCGCTTCGACCCTCGGCGTCCCCGGACCTGGAGTCGCGGCGGAGAAGGTCCTTCTGCCGGAGCGGGCGGTTCTAAAAGCGCCGGCAAACCTTGATGCCGCGGGTGCCTCGACCCTTCCGATCGCGGCCCTCACCGCATGGAACGCTCTCGTGACCGAAGGACACCTCGAGGCCGGCCAGTGGGTGCTCACTCTCGGAACCGGCGGAGTCTCGGTCTTCGTCATCCAGCTCGCGAAAGCCCTGGGGGCTTCGGTCATCGTGACTTCCTCGAGCGACGAGAAGCTCGAGCGGGCCCGGGCCCTCGGCGCCGACGTTCTGGTCAACTACCGGAAGAGCCCTCGCTGGGACAAGGACGTTCTCGACGCCACGAAGGGGCAGGGCGCGGATATCGTGGTCGAGACGGCGGGCATCGCCACGATGAGCGCTTCCCTCAAGGCGGCGCGCGCCGGGGGCATGGTCGCGGTCCTCGGCGGGGTCACCGGACTCTCGGGCGAAGTCAACATCGCGCCCCTCACGATGAAGCGGTTGCGCGTCCTCGGAATCCTCGTCGACTCGCGCGCCAATTTCGAGAAGCTCGTCGCCTTCCTTGAAGGGCTCGACGAGCATCCGATTCAGCCCGCGATCGATCGCAAGTTCCGTTTCGAGGAGCTCCCGGACGCTCTGCGCCACATGGAGGCGGGGGCGCACTTTGGGAAGATCGTGGTGGAGCGCGGCCGTTGAAACCTCTTTGGCAGGACACGGACCCGGATACCGAGGCCGAGCTCGTCCGGAGGCTGAGAGAGGCGTCTCCGGAAAGGCGATTCGCGCTCGCGGACGCTTTGACCTCGAGCGTCATCTCGCTCTCGCGGCAGGCGCTCGCGCGGAGAAATCCCGCCCTCGGCGCCGTCGAGATCTTGCTCGAGTGGGTAGGCCTCCACTACGGCCCTGAGCTGGAGCGCGAGCTTCGCGACCACATGGGCCGAAGCTCGACCGTCTGATGGACGCGCGGCTCATCGACGCCCTTCGCCCCCTGGCGACATCGTTCGAGGACATGGGAGTTCCTTACGAGATCTCGGGGTCGATCGCGAGCTCGATACACGGCGTGCCCAGATCCAGTATCGACGTCGATCTTCTCGCCGCGCTTGAAGCGGCGCACGTCCCGTTGCTCGCGAGGACCCTCCAAGAGAGCTACTACCTATCGTTCTCCATAAGCTCCGCTGGTTTCGAAAAGGAGGAGAGGTTTCGACCCAGCAGTGGCAGGACGTCGCGGGCGTCCTCAGGGTACAGGCGGGGCGTCTCGACTCGGTGTATCTGGACCGGTGGGCTCAAGAGCTCGGAGTCGGGGATCTCCTCCTTAAAGCGCTCGAGGAAACTACCTAACGCGTCAGGCCTTCGAGCTCTTTTCGGGTGATGAGGGTGCTTCGATCGACGTCTTTCAGGAGCGGGTGGCTCCGATCGCGATCGGACACGATCGGATCCTGGACCTTCCAGTCGATGGCGAGGTCGGGGTCGTCCCAGCGGATTCCCCCCTCTTCCTCCGGCCGGTAGACGTCGGTCGTCTTGTACCAGACAGAGGCTTCCTCCGACAGCACGGAGAATCCATGGGCGAAACCGGGCGGGATGTAGATCTGCCGATGGTCCTCTCCCGAGAGCCGGGCCTGCACCCAGTGCCCGAAGCTCTCCGAGTCCGGGCGGATGTCGAGGGCGATATCCTGGATCTCGCCTCGCACCACGGTAATGAGCTTTCCCTGCCGCCTTTGATAATGAAGCCCGCGAAGAACGTTCCGCCGCGAGAGCGAGAGATTGTCCTGGACGAAGACCGCGTCGAGGCCCGCTTCGCGATAAGCCGGCTCTTTGAACGTCTCGACCAGGAGGCCGCGAGCGTCCTCGTGGCGCACCGGCTCGAAGAGGATGACCCCGGGAAGGTCGGTCGCGGAGGCCCTCACGGACGGTCCCGATTCACGAGCGAGAGAAGATAACCTCCATACTCGCTCCCCTGGCATGACTCGCCGAGCTTCCGGAGCGCCTCGGCGTCGATGAAGCCCATGTGGTAGGCGATCTCTTCGGGACAACAGATCTTGAGTCCCTGGCGCTGCTCCACGGATTCGATGAAGTTCGCCGCCTGCTTGAGCGCGTCCTTGGTTCCCGTATCGAGCCAGGCGAACCCCCGCCCGAGCTTCTCCACGTGGAGAAGCCTCCGCTCGAGGTAGAGGCGGTTCAGGTCGGTGATCTCGAGCTCGCCTCTCGCGGACGGCGAAAGCGTCGCCGCGAGGTCGACGACCTGACGGTCGTAGAAATAGAGGCCGGTCACGGCGTACGACGATTCGGGACGCTCCGGCTTCTCCACCAGCCCGACAGGCTCGTCGTCGGCGCCGAAGCTCACGACACCGTAGCGCTCGGGATCGCGGACCCAGTAGGCGAACACCGTCGCGCCTGATTCCCGCTCGACCGCCCGCCGCAGGTGGAGAGTCAGCTCGTGCCCGTAGAAAATGTTGTCCCCCAGGACCAGTGCGCAGCCCTCCCCGTCGATGAACTCCCGGCCGATGACGAACGCCTGCGCCAATCCCTCGGGGCGCGGCTGCGCCGCATAGGAGATGCGGATGCCTAGACGATCACCGTCCCCGAGAAGCTCCTGGAAGAGCGGCCGATCGTGAGGGGTGGTGATGACGAGAACGTCCCGAATTCCCGCGAGCATGAGAGTCGAGAGCGGGAAATAGATCATGGGCTTGTCGTAGACCGGCAGGAGCTGTTTGCTCACCACCGCCGTCATCGGGTAGAGGCGGGTGCCGGAACCTCCGGCGAGGATGATGCCCTTTCGGATCACCGAATGATTGTAACCCCGTTAGGCGAACAGCGGCTCCGACTCCTTGGACAGCAGGATCCATAGCCCGTAGGCGCCGAGGGCTGTGCCGAAGGGAAAGTTCAGGAGGTTCAGCGCCGAGAGTACGACGCCGCCCAGGCGGGCCCAGCGGCGGAACTTCGTAAGGCCGATGCCGACCACGAGCCCGGGAATCGACAGCAAAGCCAGGATGGCCGAGACGACCACACCGATGCCTCCGAGGATCGGGATCGCCACGGCGGCGTCGGGCTCCTCGTGCGCCACCAGACCGACGATCCCCGCGAGTCCGCCGAAGAGGGCGAGGAACGCGAAAGCCCCCAGGATCCCGAGGCAGCCGAAGACGATGTAGAGGATTCCCAGGATAGAGACGTGCTGTTTCATGGGAGAGACGTTGTCCGTCATGACATTCTCCTCATTCGACTATACGTTCCAGCAGCGGGCGATAGGTGTCGATGCGGCGGTCTCTCAGAAAGTGCAGGAGTTCCCTGAGCTCGCGGATGCGGCCGAGATCGAGGTCCGCGACCAGAACCTCCTCTTCGGCCCCGGCCCGGACCAGAACCTCTCCGAAAGGATCGGCGACGAAGCTCTCGCCGTAGAACGTCATCTCGTCTTCGACTCCGACGCGGTTCACGGCGGCGACGAAGATGCCGTTCGCGATGGCATGCGAGCGGATGACCGTCCTCCAGGCCTCGGCAGAGCTGTAGCCGGGACGGTCCGGCTCGGAGCCGATGGCGGAGGGGTAGAAGAGAATCTCGGCGCCTTCGAGAGCGAAGACCCGCGCGACTTCGGGAAACCACTGGTCCCAGCAGATCCCGACTCCGATGACCCCGTAGCGGGTGCGAAAGACAGGATAGCCGAGGTTGCCTGGCGTGAAGTAGAACTTCTCGTGATACTGGGGTCCGTCGGGGATGTGGGTCTTGCGGTATTTCCCGAGCTCGCGGCCGTCGGCGTCAAAGACGACGGCGGTATTGAAACAGACCCCGGGCTGCGCCTCTTCGAAGACGGGGACGATGAGGACGACTCCGAGCTCCGCCGCGAGCGCCGCCATGCCCTCGGTGGTCTTCGAGGGAAGCGCCTCGGCGAGGGCGTACTTTCGCACCTCCACCCGCTGGGGAAAGTAGCGGGACTGGAAGAGCTCCTGGAGGCAGACGATGGAGGCGCCCTTCGAAGCCGCCTCGCGAATCCTCTCTTCCGTCTTTGTCAGGTTGAGAGCGGCGTCGTCTCCGGCCGAGAGCTGGAGAAGCGCGACTCGAGTCACGGCCGGTACCCGAAGCCCAAGGACGCCACCACGATTCCGAGAGGATACCAGGAATTTTCCTTGAGGGGAGACTGGCTTGCAGCGGCGCTCGAATCCATGATAGCCTTCAGCTCCCCATTGAGATAACCTTAACGCCAGTCTGGGTGACGACACGTGGAGCGAGAGCAAAAACCGCGGGAAGTGGGTGAACTCGGATCCGAGGCGCTTCCGTCGGATCGCAGGAAATTTCTCGGAAAGAGCCTCGGAGCCATCCCCCTCGTTATGACCCTGGGTAACAGGGGGGGCGGGGGCGGGACATCAGTCCACGGGACGATTTGGAGCTCAGGCGGGACCGACTGGAAGCATCGCGGCAGAAGATGGTGGAACGGTGGGGACTGGGACAGACCAGCGCCACTGAAATACAGGACGTACGAAGGCGACAACGCGGAGACGCCGGCTCGCTCCGATTGGGAATGGCAATCACCCCAGCCCTCTGTGGAAGACTGGCGGAAGTGGCGGCCCGCAGGCGACGAGACCCAGAAGCCCGAGTGGGGTCGTGACGGGATTCAGGATGCCACGCCTCGAGACGTCCCGGCAGCTCCGATAGAAGAGACCCGCAAGCCCTTCAAGCCCTTCGAGCCCTTCAAGAAAGAATAGCTCTCCTCGTTCGCACCCGGAGAGGGTTTTGTCCGTTTCTGCGCCGAAAATGTGGAGGGTCCCGGAAAACTGGCGACTCGAGTGGCGCCAGTGGGGAGATCTCCACGTCGTCTACAATCCTGCCTCCGGTGACACCCACCTCCTCAACGCCCTTCCGGCTTACGTCTTGAGATCACTCGAGACAAAAGCTTCGTCCACCTCCGAGCTCGAGGCCCTCGTCGGAAGGTCGCATGAACAGCCGCCCGACGAGGCACTCTCGAGCGACATCGAAGCGCTCATCGCCGAGCTCGATGATCTCGGACTGATTGCACCGGCGCGGTCTTGAACGTCAGAGACCTCTCGCCGTCGGAGCTTCGAGACCAACTGGAGCGAGGCGCTTTCCGCCTCCGGATCGGCCCGTTCGTGGCTCAGGTGAGGACCCGTCTCGCGAGTGTGGTAAGAAGCCTCGGCTTCTTTTATGGGGATTATCCTCTCGACGACTTGGGCATCGCCGATTTCCACGTCCGACTCGCTCCCCCGCCCGGGCTCAGGCGCTATTACCGACCGCAGGTCCTGTTCTTTCAGGACGGGCGGAGTCAGTTTCAACCCTATCCTCAGGAACTGGCGCCGCCCCTTTTCGAGTGGGGCCTCAACTGGTGTATCTCGAAGCAGGCGCACCACTACCTCATCGTCCACTCGGCTGTGGTGGAGCGAGGCGGCCGGGCGCTCCTCCTTCCGGCCCACCCAGGATCGGGAAAGAGCACGCTCACCGCCGGTCTCGTGCATCGCGGATTCCGGCTCCTGTCGGACGAGCACGCCTTGATCCGCCCGGAAGATGGGCGCATCGTTCCGGTGCCACGGCCCATCGCGCTCAAGAACGAATCGATTGCCGTCATCAAAAAGCTCGGGCCGGAGCTCGTCTTCGGCCCGACGTTCCACGACACCCAAAAAGGTGACGTGGCCCACCTTCGCGTTTTCGAGGACAGCGTGAAACGCTCGGAGGAGACCGCGGCGCCGGGCTTCGTGGTCTTCCCGAAGTTCATGAAGGGCGGAAGTCACCGTCTCGAGCCGGTCGCGAAAGCGGCGGCGATGATGGAGCTCGTGGACAACTCGATCAACTACAGCGTCTTGGGATCCGTCGGGTACCGCGCACTCGCCAGACTGGTGGACGAGTCAACGTGCCTGGCTCTCGATTACGAGGATCTCTCCCGGGCGCTCGACGAGCTGAAGCACCTCCCGGAGCGAGCCGGGTGAAAGTCGACGGCGCAACCGGGCTCGTGCTCACCGCCCTCACGAGGCCGCGGGATCTCCTCGACCTTCGCCCGGCCCAATGGGACGAGCTCTTGTGTCGGGCGCGAAACACCCGCCTTCTGGGGAGGTTGGGCGCCGAGCTCGATGCGCTCGGACTCCTGGACAGGATGCCGAGAAAAGCGGTCGATCAGATACGCGCCGAGCTCACCGTTACCGCCGAGAACGCGCGCATGGTCCGCTGGGAAGTGAATCGCATCTCCCGCGCGCTCCGAGAGGTGCGCGTTCCCCTCATCCTCCTCAAAGGCGCGGCGTACGTGCTCGCCGAGCTCCCACCCGCCGCGGGGCGCCTGAGCTCGGATGTCGACATCATGGTCCCGAAGGAAACCCTCGCCCAAGTCGAAGCCGCGCTCATCCGAGACGGCTATGAAGCCGTCAAGCTCGACTCCTACGACCAGCGCTACTACCGGACGTGGATGCACGAGCTCCCGCCCCTTTGCCACCGCGAGCGCCGCACGGTGGTCGACGTCCACCACACCATCCTGCCGGAGAGCGGGCGGCTGCGGCCCGACCCGCGGGCGCTTACCGAGGCTGCCTGGCCTCTGACCGACGGGATCCACATTCTCGCTCCGCCGGACCTGGTGCTCCACAGCGCCGCGCACCTGTTCCAGGACGGAGACCTTGACGGAGGGCTTCGCGACCTGGTGGATCTCGATCTGTTGCTTCGTCACTTTGGCGCCGATCCGGGTTTCTGGGAGGGGCTCGTTCCGCGAGCGGTCGAGCTCTCGCTGGAAAGACCGCTCTACTACGCGCTCCGCTACTGCCAGGGTCTGCTCGGCACCCCCGTACCCGTCGTCGTCCAGCAGGCGGCCCGAGTGGCCGAACCAATCGCGCCGGTACGCTCGGCGATGGACGCTCTCACCTGTCGCGCCGTGACACCGGACGGCTGGGAGGGGCCTTCGCTCCGAACGGGCTGGGCGCGCTTCCTCCTCTACGTCCGCTCCCACTGGCTCCGCATGCCCCCCTGGCTTCTGACGCGCCATCTCGTGCGAAAGGCTATGGCGAGAGCGTTCCCACCCACGTAGAGAGCAACCTTCGCTACAGCAGAACCCCGAGAACGACGTAGATCGAAGTAGAGACGGCGGCGGCGAGTACCGCATAGGGGAGCTGCGACCAGGCGTGGGCGAAGAGGTTGCACCCGCTCGCCTGTGCCGAGAGGACGGTCGCGTCGCCGTAGAAACACGCGTTCGAGCCGAAAGCGCCGGCGGAGACCACGGCGCCGATCGAGAGCGGAAGCGAGACTCCCATCGACTGCGCGAGGGGCACGATGATGGGGAGGCTCACCGCGTAGACTCCCCAGAACGAGCCGGTGGCGAAAGCGATGAGCGACAAGGTCACGAACGTGACCGCGGGCAGGAGTGCGCCGCTCATGATCGGCTGAACGCTCTCGATGACGAACTGGGTGAGCCCGAGATCCTCGTTCACGTTCCTTAGACCGAACGACCCCACCACGATGCCGAGAGGATAAACCATCGACTGGAAGCCGAGGAAGAAGCTCTCCGAGATCTCCTTGAAGCTCAGGAGCTGCTGGGCGAGAAGGAGCACGATCGTCAGCGCGACCGCCACCATGACCCCCTTCAGCGCGTCGTTGAGAACCCAGGAAGCGCCGATGAGGACGCCGACGGGAACGACGAAATTCGAGAGCCGCGGGTTCGAAAGCGCCCGGTCGGCGCCGAACGCGACGTCGGACGCCGGCGATTCGGGGGGCGCGACCTCGCCGTCGCGCGCTCGCCTCTCCGCCTTGCGCATCGGCCCGAAGACCGGCAGGAGTCCCGCCGCTACCAGCGGGACGACGAGGACCGCGACCCAGCCGTAGACGACGTAGGGAATCACCGAGCCGTAGAGCGCGAGCCCGCCCCCCGACGGCGCCGCTCCCACGCCCTCGAGAAGGCCCGCGACGTAGAACCCCCAGGTGCTGAGCGGCACGAGAACGCAGACCGGACCGGCCGTCGTGTTGACGATGTAGGCGAGCATCTCCCGGGAGACGCGGAGGCGGTCGGTCACCCGCTGCATGGAGGACCCGACCGCGAGAGCGCTCAAGTAGTCGTCGAGGAAAATCACGAGGCCCATGAACCAGGTCGCGAGGAGCGCTCCCGTTCGGCCGCGGACGAGCGCTCCCACCCTCTCGCCGAAGGCAAGAGTTCCGCCGCAGCGCACCAAGAGAGCGATGAGCGCGCCGAAAAGCCCGACCACCAGAGTGATCCAGCCGACGGTCTCGTCCTTCATGACTGAGAGCATGGAGTCGGTGAAGGCGGAGAAGAAACCGAAGCCGCTCGTGAGCACGCAGCCGACGAGCGTTCCCCCGATAAGGGATTCGAACGTCCGGCGGGTCACGACCGCCAGGAGAAGCACCGAAGCCGCCGGGATGAGGCTTACGACGCCAGCGTGATCTGCCAGAGCTCTATCCCAGGAACTCTTCCGCCCAGCGCTCGAAGACCATCAGCGGGAAGAGCTGGTGCGCGTGGTTTTTTCCGCCTTGGAGGTGCTCGCGCAGGCGCCTTTCGACCGCGGGCCACTCGAAGAGGCCGCGGGCCTCGATGCGCTCGCGTGAGAGGAGCGATTCCATCAACGGCCGGAGATCGCTTTTGAGCCAGTTCTTCATGGGAATACTGAACCCCTCTTTGCGCCGGTTCAGGATCCTCGAGGGAAGCTTGTCGGCCATCGCCTGCTTCAGGATGTGCTTTCGGCGGTAGCCCCGGAGCTTCAATGAGCCCGGCATCCGGAACGCGAGCTCGACGACGTCTTTGTCAAGAAACGGCGCTCTCGCCTCTAGAGACGTCGCCATGCTCATGCGGTCCACCTTGACGAGGATGTCGTCAGCGAGGAAGAGCTTGAAGTCCGCGTGGAGCTGGCGGTTGAGGAGGTCGTTTCGCTCCTCACCGAGGGTCGAGACCACGGGAGCGGCGGCGGAGAAACCCGCGAGGGAGCCGCGCAGGCTCTTCGAGTAGAGCTCGGTTTTCTCCCCGGCGGGAAGGTGCGAGAGCCACCGGTAGTGCTGGAGCTCCTTGGGCGCGCGCGCCCCGGCAAGGAAGCGCTTCACCGAGTTTACGAGCCCCTTCTTCTTCGCGCTCTCGGGGAACCGCTCGCTCACCGCCTCGAGCGCTCCGAGCGCCCACGGGCCGGGGAAGCTCGCGAGGGTCCTCGCAAGCCGGTCGGCGACGTACCAGTCGTAGCCGGCGAAGAGCTCGTCTCCCCCGTCTCCCGAAAGAACGACCTTGACCTCGCGCGAGGCGACTTCCGACACGAGGTACGTCGGGAAGAGGGAGACGTCGGCGAAGGGCTCGTCGAGGTGCACCACAAGACGGTCGAAGAGAGAGACGACGTCGGGGGTGATGATCTCTTCCCGATGCTCGGTCCCGAAGAGCTTCGCGATCTCGCGCGCGTACGAGGACTCGTCGTAACTCCCCTCGCGAAACGCGATATTGAACGTTTTGACGGGCCGGGTGGAAGCCTCCGCCATGAGCGCGACCACCGTCGAGCTGTCGATGCCTCCCGAAAGGAAGGCCCCGAGCGGGACATCGGACATCATCTGCGAGCGCACGGCTTTGGCGAGAGTCTCCCGGAGCTCCCTCGCCCACGACTCTTCGCTCCGACCTTCCTCCGCGATGTCCGGCGCCCGCCAGTAGGCCCAGGTCGTGACCTTCCCTCTCTCGACGCTCATCGCGTGCGCCGGCGGGAGCTTTTTCACCCCCTCGAAGATCGTCCGCGGCGCGAGAATGAACTCGTAGGTCAGGAAGAGATCGAGCGCCTCGACGTCGAGCGATCGAGGAACGTCGGCCCGCGAGAGCAAGGATTTGATCTCGGAGGCGAAGACGATGTCTTCCGGCCCCTCGTGGTAGTAGAGGGGCTTTTCGCCCGCGCGGTCGCGCGCCGCGAGGAGCCTCCCGCGCTTGCTGTCCCAGAGGGCGAAGGCGAACTGTCCCGAGAGCCGCTCCACCACCCGGTCGCCCCAGGCCTCGTAGCCGTGCACCACGACTTCCATGTCGGAGCCGGTCTTGAAGCGGTGGCCAGAAGACAGGAGCTCCTCCCGCAACGGGCGGAAGTTGAAGATCTCGCCGTTTCCAACAAACGTGATGGTCTCGTCCTCGTTCGAGATCGGCTGGCGCCCGCCGGCGACATCCATGATGGAAAGCCGCTTCAGGCCGAGCGAAACGCCCGGGAGGGTTACGACGCCGGTATCGTCGGGCCCGCGGTGGTGGAGCTTCGCCACCATGCGCCCGATGACCGCGGGATCGAGCGAGCGGCCCGGGTCACGGGCGACGACGCCGGCGATCCCGCACACCGTTCAGGAACCGTTCTTGGGGGCGAAGAGCTTCTCGCCGCCGAGCTCGAGCACGAACTTGAGGTAAGGGAATACCTGCTTCATCGCCGCGGCGTTCACGAAGCAGGGGCTCGCACAGGTCGGGCAGACCCGGTCCAGAAGCTCCTGTCTCATCGCCAGGTTCTCGGGGTCGAAGTAGAGATTGTGAGCGTCCTTCTCGCGAAGATTCCCGAGGATGCGGCTGTTCTCGCAATAGGTGAAGTCGCCGTTGGGGTTGAGAAGCACACCCTGGTCCATGGACGGACAGGGCATGGCGCGCTTCATGCCATTTTCGAACATCTTCCTGTAGCCTTGATAAAGGAGCGCGTCGCCGTCGACGAGAGTCGATTCCCGGACCCGCTTGCGGAAGAAGCTCGCGAGCCGCGGGTAGTCCTCGGTCTTGAGCTCCGTCGACTCCACCAGGTCCATGTTTCCGAAAGCGAGCTCCGAGTACCGGGCGATGGAGAAGACGACGTTCAGATCCTCTTTCTTGCAGAGCTCGTAGATGCGCTCGCCTTCCTCCATGTTCTGGGCGGTGAAGGTGAAGGAGACGCCGAAGTTGAAGAACTTCTTCTTCTGGAGCTCCTGCATCGCGCGGACGGTATCCATCGCGCGCTCGAACGCGTGCCACACCCGGCGGATGTCCTCGTGGGCGTCGCCGACGCCGTCGAGGCTCACCCGGGTCCCGAACACGAACCCGCGGTCGTTCGCGATGTCGATGATGCCCTCGAGTGTTTTCACCACGCGATCCTTGACGAAGCCGTTGGTGTTGAGGGTCATTTTCCGGAGGCGCGGCATGTGGTCCGCCATGATGTTCACGAGCTCCACCATGTCCTTGCGGAGCGTGGGCTCGCCGCCGGTGATCCCGACGTACTCGATGTTGCGGAACAGCCGACTCCCGAAGGCCCGGCGGTACTCGTCGGTCGTCAGGTCGTCGTGGTACGGAAGCTTCCACGAGTTGCACATGACGCACTTCGAGTCGCACTTGTAGGAAACGTTGAAGATGAGGACCGTGGGCGCAATCGCCTTGAAACGCCCCACTATCTGGGTCTTGACGAAATCCGCGGGAAGCGAGGGGAGGCTCGACTTCAGGAGCTTACCGACGTAGGTCTTGTCTCCAAACACGAAGAGCTCAGTCTTTCTTTCTGCGATCCCGAATTGTTTTCGCGGGAACACCGGCGGCGGTGTGGTACGCGGGGACGCTCTCGAGCACCACGGCGCCAGCGCCAATTATAGCCTGTTCCCCCACTTCCACACCCCCGGCCACCACCGCGTGGGCCCCGAGCCACGAGCCGTCGCCGATCCGGATCGGAAGCCCGATCCTCCCCTGCTGGGATATGGGGACGTCGATGCGGTCGTGCATGTGGTCTCCCCCGACGAGATAGACGTAGGCCGCGAGCATGACGTCTTTTCCCACGCGGACCTCGCCGGCGGCGAAGATCTCGCAGTTGAAGCCGACGTTCGCCCGCTCCTCGAGGTGGATATAGCCGTTCTTGCTCGAGAGGATGGTGTTTCGTCCGAGGAAGACGCCGTCCTCGAGAACGATTCCTTTGTTGTCGACACCCTTGGCGTCGAGAAGGACGTGGTCGTCGACGATCACGTCGTTTCCGATCCGGATCTTGCGCGGGTGCCGAAGGACCACGTTCTGGCCGAAGGTGACGTTTCTTCCGCAGCCACCGAGGAGGAGGGGGTAGAGCTTCGAGCGCAGAAAAAGGCCGAGGGCGCCGGGGACCCAGGAGGAGAAGAGCATCACCAGCTCGTAGCGAAGAAGCGCTCCCAGGCCCGGCGTTCCAATGACGAGCTCGCCGTACTTCTGGAGCTTCGATTTCTTCTGGTCGGCGATCTCGGTCTGGGCGATCTGGATTCGCCGGTCGTTGGGCTGGGCGTCGGTCGACATGGATCCGCCCACTCTAGATCCATCCTGCCTCGCGATACCAGTCGAGCGTCCTCCCGATCCCCTGATCGAGGTCCACCTTCGGCTCCCACCCGAGCACTCGCCTCGCTTTGTCGATCCGGAAGGCCCGATTCTTGAGGTAGAAATCGAGACGCCGCCGGTGGAGAGGCGGCTCGATCCCAAGGGGGCCGAGGAGGCGGCAAAGATCCTCGCACAGGGCCGCGGCGGCGTAGACGGGGCCGGGAGGCCAGTGGAATCGAGGCGGCGCCACGCCCGCCTTCTCGGCGATGAGCCTGACGAGCTCCTCGACCGTGGTGTGGCGCGCCCCGGCCAGAATGAAGGCTTCGCCCAGGGCCGCGGGGGTTTCCGCCGCTTTCATGAACCCCCTGGCCACGTCCTCGACGTGAGTCAGGTGATAAGACACCCGGCCCGAGCCGATCATGGGGAACCGTCTCCGGGCAACGCCTTTGAAGAGCTTGAGAAAGCGCCGGTCTCCCCCCCCGTAGATTCCGACCGGTCGCAGGACGACCGCGCGGAGGCCGCGCTCACGGTGCAGGGCGAGGACGATGTTCTCCGCTTCCACCTTCGTCCGCTGGTAGACGTCTCCGGGGTTATAGGGCGCGGTCTCGTCCGCCTCGCCCTCGACTTCGCCGTGAACGCCGCAGGTGCTGCAGTAGAGAAAGGGGATGCCTTCGGCGAGCGCGGCTTCGGCGAGCCGGCGGGTACCGAGGACGTTGACCTCATGGTAGTAGGAGTCGGGAAGCTTCGCCTCGCGATAGACGGCGGCGATGTGGTACACGCGATCTATCCCCTCGACCGCCCGCCGCAAGAGGACTTCGTCCGAGAGATCCCCCTCGAAGGTCTCGATCTCGACGCCCTTCAGCAGGTCGAGGGCGCTCGTCCGGCGGACCAGCGCTCGAACGCGGTGACCGGACTCGACCAGCATGCGCGCCAGGTGGCTTCCGGTGAACCCGCTGGCGCCGGTGACCAGAACCTTCAGCATCGCCTCCCGACGGCCTCAGGATACGTCATTTCGGGTCCTGGACTTGACGGACACCTTTTGTTAGGCTTGTGTGTTTTTTACCAAACAGCATGGAGGTAGATTCTCACAGCATGAATACTCAACCCCGACGAAGGACGATCCTTGCCCTCGGCACCACGACCCTCGCCCTGGCTCTCGCACGATGCGAGGAGGGCGGCGACAACAGTGGCAGCGGCACAGGATCGAGCCCGACCATCAGCGCTCCGGGGATCGTGGGGCCGAACAGCTCCTCCCCGATCGGAGACAGCCAGCCGACGCTCACCGTCACGAACGCGACGGTGTCGACGGGCGCGGCTCCAACCTACACCTTTCAAGTGGCAACGGATCAGGGCTTCACCGGCACCGTGGCGCAGGCCTCGGGAATCGCCCAGGGCTCGAGCCAGACCAGCTGGGAAGTAAGCCAGGCTCTGGGAGAGGGCGCCTATTTCTGGAGGGCCCGTGGCGATTCCTCCGGAACCGCGGGTCCTTACTCCGCGATCGCGCAGTTCGCGATCCTCGGAGTGGGCGGCGGCCCCGGCGAGACGGTCGTGGTCTTCGACGACCTCACCGACGGCTCGACTCTCGCGACCGACCAGTCAGGCGGAAGCTTCACTCCCCAGGGCTGGCGGGTGAACGGAAACCGTGACTACCTCCGGTACGAGGTTCCCCCGGTCGACAATGGCTACGTACAGTGGCAAAACGTCGGGCTCACCCCGCGCGGCGCGAACGAGGCTTCGCACATGCTGTTCGGGATGTGGGACCCGACGGCAGGCGCATTCCGGCAGAACGCGTTCCGGGTTCACGTCCAGAAGCTCTGGAATCCTCCGCACAATCCCCCCTTC
>CAZKNR010000464.1:0-1976 GCA_964553925.1 uncultured Acidobacteriota bacterium | reverse complement strand
TGATCACGTCCCCAGAAACTTCGGCTTTCGCTTCTCCCGGAAGGCGGCGATGCCCTCGCGCGCGTCGCGGCTCGCGAAGATCGTCTCCGGCTCCCTTCGGAAGCGCGCCGCGTTCTCGAGCGGTCCCTTGGGGATCATCTCCCGAGCCCAGCGTTTCAGCATTCCGAGGACGAGCGGGGCGTTCTCTGCGATGCGCCGCCCGTAGTCCATCGCGGTCTCCATGAGCTCCTCTCGCGGGACGACCTTGTTGACGAGACCGACTTCATAGGCCCTCTGGGCCGAGATGGGGTCTCCGGTCAGCATGAGCTCCATCGCGATCTTGTGGGGGATCCGGGCGACCAGAGAGCTCGCGCTCCCGATGGCGATGCCCACCCTCGCCTCGGGAAACGCGAACTCCGTGTCCTCGCTCGCGACGCAGATGTCCGAGAACTGCACGAGTCCGATTCCCCCGCCGAGGCAGTGGCCGAAGACGGCGGCGATGACCGGCTTTTCCACTTCCACGATGTGACCGGGGATGGCCCGCCACACCTCGAGAGAGGGGCTTTTGAGATCCGCCCCGACGCAAAACGCGCGATCCCCCGCCCCGGTCAGAATCGCCACCCGGTCCTCGCTGTTGTTGAACCGCCTCCACGTGGCCTCTAGAGCTCCCCACATATCCTCGTCCATGGCGTTGAGAACCTCGGGGCGGTTCAGTGTGATGACGGCGATGTTGTCTCGCGACTCGTAGAGAACGACGTTGGTCGACACGGGTGCCTCCAGGCGGGTGGTTTCGCGGGCTCATGCCTTTGATGCCCTTCATGATAGTTTCGCTCGATCCCCGCGGGCAAGGGGAAGTCGGCACTGCATCTCGTGGTATGTTCGCATCATGGAAGCTCTTACCCCGGCGGTCGCGTCCGACGAGGGCCGTCTTCTCGCCGGCCCCGAGAGTCGGCTTTCGGAGCTGGCGCGGCTCATCCGCATCTCGCTCGAGTTCGTGCGTGGATTCCGCAAGCTCCACTTCGTCGGCCCTTGCGTCACTGTTTTCGGATCGGCCCGCTTCAAGGAGGACCATCGCTACTACGCTCTCGCGCGGGAGGTGGGACAAAGGCTCGCCCGCTGCGGCTTCACGGTGATGACCGGAGGCGGACCGGGAATCATGGAGGCCGCGAACCGGGGCGCGAGGGAGGCGGGGGGGCGCTCGATAGGCTGCAACATCCAACTGCCGCACGAGCAGGCGCCGAACCCTTACCTGGATCTCATGGTGGACTTCCGATATTTCTTCGTGCGCAAGGTGATGCTGGTGAAGTACTCCTACGCCTACGTCGCTTTTCCCGGAGGCTTCGGAACCATGGACGAGATCTTCGAGGCCGCAACGCTGATCCAGACGGGGAAGATGAAAGACTTCCCCATCGTGGTCATGGGAAGAGACTACTGGGAGCCGCTCTTGAGCTTCCTCCGAGACACCATGGTACCCGCGGGGACGATCGAGCGCCGGGATCTCGAGCGGATCCTCGTCACCGATTCGCCGGAGGAAGCGGTTTCGAAGATCCTCACCGCGGCGACCACCAAGTTCGGGCTGCGCTGGGAGCGCAAGCCGAAGTGGATCCTGGGAGAAAGAAAGGTGTCCTCATGAGATTCGCGGCAATCATCGTTCTCCTCCTCGGCCTCGTCAGCCTTCTCAGTGGGACCAACGCCGGAGCCGAGGTCGTTCGCATCGACGTCCAGGAAAGACGAGACGTCCTCGCCGGTAAGGGCTTCGGACTCGCCGGCGGTTACGAGATTCTCGCAGGAAGCATTGAATTCGCGTTCGATCGGAGGCTCGAGCCGAACCGAATCGTGACCGACATCGACAAGGCTCCGATCGACGCCCGCGGCCGCGTCAGCCACTCGGCCGACTTCTATCTCGTGAAGCCCAAGAGGCTCGAGAAAGGGAACGCGACGCTACTCCTCGAAGTCGGAAATCGCGGAGGCAAGGGGTTGCTTTCGTTCTTCAACCT
>CAZKNR010000463.1:0-3954 GCA_964553925.1 uncultured Acidobacteriota bacterium | reverse complement strand
TAGCGCACCCGATGGACCCGCAACCCATGGAAGGTGATCTCGGTCTGGGAACGCTCCCCTGGCTTCTCAGCCGACTGCATCAAGAGCAAAGCACCGGCGTCCTTCACATCCTCGTCGACGGCGAGGAACGGCGCGTCTACTTCAAGTGGGGCTTCGTCCTCTTCGCGAGCTCCCGGCTTCCCAAGGATCGGCTTGACCAGTGCCTTCTGAGGGAAGGGAAGGTCACCCCGGCGACCGTGGAGGCGGCGTACGCCGCGCAAAAGTCGACGGGGAGGAGGTTCGGCGAGTGCCTGGTCGAGATCGGCGCCGTCACCGAGGACGAGCTCCACGCCGCGGTAGAGCGTCAGGTACGCGACATCATCACCTTCTTGTTCTCCATCGCCCGAGGTCATTTTCGCTTCGAACCGTCCGAGGAGCCGCTGGACGGCGATCTGATGCTGGAGTTGCCGATGCAGCAAATCCTGCTCGATGGAATCCGCTCGATGACCGATCCTCTCGCTCTACGCATTGGCGTCGGGCCCATGACCGATGTCCTCCGCCTCGATGGCCGGCGAGCGACTTTGGACGAGCCCCGGCTGAACGCGGCCGAGGCGTTTCTGCTGTCGCGAATCGACGGAAAATCGAGCGTCCTCGATCTCCTCGCCATCTCACCGCTCGGTGAAGTGGAGACTCTGCGGGGCCTCGCGGCGTTGCTATCCGCGGGCGTCGCGGCCGCGGAGCCTCCCCCGAGAGGTTAGAACTTCCCCTCGACGAAGGCGAAGGCCGCGCGCATCCCCATGGCTTCACCGCCCTCCGGGCGTCCGGGCCGGGAGCTCCCGTTCCACGCCATGAGGTCGACGTGGACCCAGGGGATCCCGGAGGCGACGAACTCCTGAAGGAAGAGCGCCGCCGTGATGGCTCCGGCGAGAGGCGAGTCGGTCGAGTTCGTGAGGTCCGCGACCTTGCTCTCGATCTGCTTGCGGTAGGGTTTGAAGAGCGGCATCCGCCAAAGGGGATCGGACTCGGAGTCGGCTTTCGCGAGAAGCGCCGTCGCGGTCTCTTCATCGTTGCAGAAGAGCGCGGGGAGATCGGCTCCGAGAGCGACCCGGGCGGCGCCGGTCAGCGTTGCGAAGTCGATGAGAAGCGCCGGAGTCTCGCTCGAAGCCTCGGTGAGAGCGTCCGCGAGGATGACCCGTCCCTCGGCATCGGTATTTCCGATCTCGATCGTCGTCCCCTTGCGGCTCCGCACGACGTCGAGGGGCCGAAGCGCCGATCCCGACACGCTGTTCTCGACCGCGGGGATGAGGACGCGAAGGCGCACCGGGAGGCCGGCGTCTCGAATCATGGAGGCGAGACCCAGGACATGGGCGGCGCCGCCCATGTCCTTTTTCATCAGCTTCATGTTCGTCGCCGGCTTGAGATCGAGGCCGCCGCTGTCGAAGCAGACTCCCTTCCCCACGAGGGTCAACTTCGGGTGACTCGGATCGCCGAACTCGACGTCGATGAGCCGGGGCGCGCGCTCCAGCGCCGCCGCTCTCCCGACGGCATGGACGGCGGGATAACCCTCCCGCAGGAGATCGTCGCCCACGATGACCCGAAACCGCCCGTCGTACTTCTTCCCGACCTCTTCGGCGGCTGACGCCAGCTCCGCCGGACCCAGATCGGACGCCGGGGCGTTGATGAGGTCGCGAACCAGAAACGTCGCCTCGGCGGCGGATTGGACGCGTTTTCGATCGCAAGTCTCGGGCCAGGCGAGGCGAGCGAGCTCTTTCTCCGAGCTCTTTCGCAGCCGGTCGAACCGATAACTTCCCAGCGCGAAACCGAGAGCTCCAGCGTCGGCATCCTTCCTGGAAAACTCCCCCACGACGTGGAACGCTCCCGCGGGAAGGTCCGTCGGAAGGGCGGCCCAGTCCCAAAGGCTCGGCTCGTCCGCGAGGCCGAGGAGCACCTCGGCGATCTCACCGTCCCTTCCGGGAACCATGCGATGCTTCCCCGCATCGATCTCGAACCGCGTCTGCTCGAGCCAGCGCTTTACCGCCGCGGGGGCCTCGGACAAGAAGCGGGCGAACTCGGTCTTGCGCAGAGGCCGGATTGGAACGGAGCCCGCTTCCGGGGAGTCCAAAAGGTGTGTCAATGCCATCGTACCTCTCAGATTCTCGTGAACTGGGAGCGATAGAACGTGAGCTCGGTGATGGAAGCCTGGACGTCGTAGTAGGCGTCGTGCTTGTCGCCGGCGATCGGGTCTTGGCCGCGATAGAGCTCCCGGATACTCTCCCGGCTTCCGAGTTTTTCGAACTTCTTCCCGCGATAGTGGAAGAGCCATTCGAGCTTGAGCGTGGTCACGTCGAAGAGCCGGTAATTCAAATGCGAAAGAAAGCGCGGGAGAAACTTGCGCGCGAGAAAGTAATCGGCGTAGATGCTGTTCCCTGCGAGGACCGGACGCGCCCGGACGTTCGCGAGCCGGGTCTCGTCGAACGAGTCCATGTAGCTCGAAAGATGGGCGTCGACGTCTTCCGCGTTCCGCCCCTCCCGCCGGCAGCGCTCGAGAAGCGGGCGGTGGTTCTCCTTCATGTACTCGGAGATCTCCGCTTCGGGAGGCGGCGTCAGAAACGCGGAAAAGCCGTCCCGTCGAAGCAAGCCCTCCGGAACGTTCGTCGGCGTTCCCGGAAGCGGCAAGAGCGCGTCGTCGGTGACGATGAGGGCGACTTCGAGCAGACGCGCGCGCTCGAGCTCGAGGGTGGTGTACTCGGTGTCGAACCAGCAGTAGAGACGACGCGGCTCCGTCATTCCTTTTCGAGGATGCTCAGGTATTCCTTCCACGGCCCTACCGCTTCGTCGTATTGGTAGGCGAGAACCCGGACGACCTGGCGAATATGGCCGAGGTCGTGAACCATCCAGGCGGCGAAGAGCTGGCCGAGGGTGACCGCCCCGAGCGCGGGATGCCTGCCTTTCCGCGCGAAATCCGCCGCCGTGAGCGAAAGGCCACGCACGTAGTCGAGGTTGTCGTTTCGAAGATTGCGGAGCTGGCCCAGGAGGTCGTCGATGCCTCGCCCCTCGATCGCCTCGCGGAAACCGAAGCGATCGAACGGCGTGAACGCCTGGTCTTCTCCCCGCTCGAGAATGAGCCGGATCCGCGGAACCCAGTCGGTCTCCTCGCCGTGGATCAAGTGACCGACGACGTCGCGCGGGCTGAACGTATCCGGTCCTTCATTGGCGTCGAGCCAGCCGTCGGAAAGCCCGTCGAGAAGCGACTCGATGACCCCGGGCGTCCGCGAGAGGACTTCGAGAGTGCGCGGGAAATCGAAGCTCATTGGGGAGGTGGCGCCGCGTGCGGCGTGTTCGTAGTAATGATGACGATCGAGAGCAACATGCCGGCGATGCCGACCCATAGCCAAGGGCTTGCCCGAAGCGAGCCACCGGAGCTCCAAATCGTGTAGAGCGCGGTGACGGTGACCGCCCCCCCGAAAACGATGGGCATCACCGTGTGCGGGATGCGGGCCCCGCCGCTGAACATCGCGAGCGTGAGAGTGAAAGCGCCGAGCGCCCCGAGGGCTCCCGCGATGACTCCAAACCGGCCTCCGGCGCCGACCTGGAAGGAATCGCCCTGGAACCACATTCCGATGAGGCCTCCCAGGACCGCGATGACCAGGTAGGCGACGCCGATGGCGACGTAGGGCTTGAAGGGCGACGTGTCGGCGACACGGGCTTTGCCGAGAATCGGACCGTAGAGCCCCCAGCACAATCCCGTGGCCATCGCGAAGACAACGGGGAGGTAGTTCTTCATGAGGGAAACTATACCGCATCCTTGGCCGGCTCGAATTTTGCCCGGCCGCTGGTGGCCGCGGAAATCTCATCCACGATTGCGGCGCTTTCCTCCTCGGTCGCGCGAACGCCGAGGACGACCTCCCCGGGGTAGTCGGCCGAGAGAATCTCGATCCCGAGTCGGGTGAGGACTCGACGGGCCGTCTGCTCGTC
>CAZKNR010000462.1:0-13108 GCA_964553925.1 uncultured Acidobacteriota bacterium | reverse complement strand
TAGAGCGTGTTCTCGGGATCGCTCATCCCGTTGCCGACGAGGAAGAGGAGCGAGCCCGCGAGGGCCACCCCGGTGGTCCAGGGATACCCCCAGGCCCGAAACGGCCGCGCGAGCTCGGGCTCGCGTCGCCTCAGGACGAAGAGGGAGACGAAGCCCGACACGTAGACGACGACGAAGAAGAAAGCGGCCATGGCCACCAGCCTCTCGAAGGTGCCGCTCGCGACGAGGACCACGGCGCAGAGGGTGGTGAACAAGAGGGCGAACGTCGGTGTTCCCCTTCGATTCACCGCCGAGGCGGCGCCGAAGAACAGGCGATCGCGGCTCATGGCGAAAACGATGCGGGTCGCGAGCAGCAGGACCGCGTTCAGGATGCTGAAGAGGGAGATGAGCGACAGGAGCGTGATGACGTTGCCGCCGCCGCCTCCGAAGATCCGCGCCGCCGCGGCGGCTGCCGGAAGCGTCGAGCCCGCGATCTCGGACACGGTGAGAACATGGAGAAGGGCAAAGTTCACGAGTAGGTAGATGACGAGGGTCGCGAGGACACCGCCGAGAGCGGAGCGCGGAAGGTTCCTTCCAGGGTCTCGATCCTCTTCCGTGAAGTAGATGGCGCTGTACCAGCCATCGTAGGTCACGATGATCGCCTGGAGAGCGAGCACGAAGGGCACGACTCGAACCAAATCGAGGGAGGCGACCGGGAGCTCCGCCGCTCGAGGGGCCGCGAAGAAACAGATCGCGACGAAAGCAAGGAACGCGAGCCCTTTGGCCAGGCTTGTGAGCTCCTGAACGCGGCTGCTCGATCGAAGGCCGCGCCACTGAAGGAGAGCGAAGAGCGTGAGGGTGACGATCGCGATGGCCTTGTGCGTGCCGGAAAGCGCCGGGACGAGCGCAACCGTGAACTCCCCGAGGGCCGTCGCCAGGTACGCGAGAGAAGCGCTCTGGGCGATCCAGTCGCTCCATCCGACGACGAACCCCGCGTACTCTCCGAGGGCGCGCCGGGCGTAGACGTACCATCCGCCCGCGCTCGGAAGAGCGGTCCCGAGCTCGCACACCGAGACCGTGCCCAGAAGCGAGTAAAGGCCCCCGAGCACCCACACGAAAACGATCGCCCAATAGCTTTCGAGCTGCGAGGCAACCATGCCGGGAGTCCTCAGGATCCCGACCCCGACCGTTCCCCCGACGGTGACGGCAATACCGAAGCCCACCCCGAGAAGCCGCAGAAGACGACCGTTCGATTCCAAGGCGGCGACGTTAGCACGGACCCTCTCACCGGGGAAGGCGATTTGGTAGAATCACAGGTTCACCGTGCCCGAGACCCTTCCCGCCACCCGATTCCAGCCGCCCCGAAGGCCCTGGAGGACCTGGCTCTTCGGGAGGCCGCTTCCAACCGCGGACGCCGGACACCAGACGATCGGCAAGACGGTGGGTCTCGCGGTCTTCGCCTCCGACGCCCTTTCCTCGACCGCCTACGCTACGCAGGAGATCCTGATCGTGCTCGCGGCCGCGGGAGTTGCCGCTTTCACGTCAGGTTTTCCCATCGCCGTCGCCATCGTGATCCTTCTCGCTATCGTCACCATCTCCTACCAGCAGACCATTCACGCTTATCCCGACGGAGGCGGCGCGTACGTGGTCGCCCGCGACAACCTGGGACCGATCGCGGCGCAGGTGGCGGGGGCGGCGCTCCTCTCCGATTACATCCTCACGGTGAGCGTGTCCGTCTCCTCGGGTGCGGCGCAGCTGGCATCCGCCTTCCCCTTGCTCTACGAGCACCGAGTGGCTCTGGCCGTGGTCCTGGTGTTCCTGGTGATGCTCGTGAACCTGCGCGGCATCAAGGAAGCGGGTCTAGTGTTCGCTATCCCCACGTACTGTTTTCTCGCGGCGATGGTCTTGATGCTGGGAGCGGCATTCTTCCGTCTCGCGACCGGCCGGCTGGGTGTCGTCTTGGACCCGCCGCACCTCGATGTCTCTGACACCGCGGCGTTGAGCCTCTTCCTCATCCTGCACGCGTTCTCGAACGGCACCACGGCTCTCACTGGAGTTGAGGCGATCTCGAACGGAATTACCGCCTTCAAGGAGCCGCGCAGTCGCAACGCGGCGATAACCCTCGCCTGGATGTCGGTCATCCTCGCGACCCTGTTTCTCGGCATCACGTTTCTCGCGGGCCGCATCGGCGCCATTCCCTCCGAGGAAGAGACGGTCATCTCGCAGCTCGCCCGCACCGCGTTCGGCGCGCGCGGGTTTCTTTACCTCGCGGTCATGACCTCGACCACGCTCATTCTGGTCATGGCGGCCAATACCGCCTTCTCGGGATTCCCCCGGCTTTCCGCGATCCAGGCCGCCGACGGCTTTCTTCCCCGTCAGCTCACCTACCGCGGGAGCCGGCTGGTGTTCTCGCGCGGGATCGTGGTGCTGGCGATCGCGGGCGCCCTTCTCATCGTGGCGTTCCAGGCGAGCGTCACTCGCCTCATTCCTCTCTACGCCATCGGGGTCTTTCTCTCGTTCACCCTCTCGCAGGCGGGAATGACCCTGCGCTGGCGGCGTATGGGACAGAGTCTCGAACGACCGCCCAAGGGATGGCGTTGGAAGATGGCTCTCAACGGTCTCGGCGCTGTCCTCACCGCTCTGGTGACGATGGTGTTCGCCGTCACCAAGTTCCAGGAGGGCGCCTGGGTGGTCCTGCTGGTGGTCCCGGCCTTCGTTTTCGTCTTCCTCGCGATACGGGCACACTATCGCGAGACCGCGGAACAACTCTCCCTGCAACACTACGGCGCGCCCCCCCAGAGCGGACGCCACCGGGTGATCCTCCCGATCAGCAACGTCCACCGCGGAACCCTGGAAGCTCTCCGCTACGCCCGCGCCTTGTCCCACGATGTCACCGCGGTACACGTGTCCCTCGACCCCGACGATGCGGAGAGGCTCAGAGCGAAGTGGGACCTCTGGGGCGACGGCGTGAGGCTCGTCGTTCTCGACTCGCCCTATCGACTCCTCCTCGAGCCGCTCCTCGACTACATCACCTCGATCGCCGACGAGCGTCAACCGAACGAGACCCTCACCATCGTCGTTCCCCAGTTCGTCCCTCGGCGTTCGTGGCAAAACGTCCTCCACGCGCAGACGGCGCTCTTTTTGCGCTTGGCGCTCTTGTTCCGGCGAGGGATCGTGGTCACGAACGTTCCCTATCAACTCGCCGAACCGTGACGGAGCTCTCATGTATGTCATCGTCGTAGGATGCGGCCGCGTCGGATCGGAGCTCGCGCATCGGCTGTTTCGCCAGGGGCACGAGGTCACCGTCGTGGACGAGTCGGGCGCTTCCTTTCGAAACCTACACCCCGACTACCGGGGACGGACCATCGAGGGCAGCGTTTTGTCGGAAGAGGTCCTGAGGCGGGCGGAGATCACTCGCGCCGAGGGCCTCGCCGCCGTCACCAACTCCGACACCGTGAACGCCGTGGTGGGCCACGCCGCCCGTGCGGTCTTCGGAATCAGGAACGTGGTGGTTCGCAACTTCGACCCTCGGCTTCTTCCGCTCCACCAGAGCTTCCGGCACCGAGTCGTCAGCTCCACCGTCTGGGGCGCCGCGCGAATCGAGACCCTCCTCCATAATCCCGAAGAGCAGAGTCTCTTGAGTCTGGGTGCGGAGGCAATCGAGGTATTCGAGCTTTTGGTGAGCGTTGGCTGGGCCGGCCGAACGGTCCAGGAGCTTCTCGTCGATCTAGAGGCAGTCCCGGTCACGCTGACCCGCGCGGGCATCGCCGAGCTCGCGCGACCCGAGAGCGCGCTCGCCGGCGGCGACCTGCTCAAGGTGGCGACGGTTTCTGGTTGTCTCGCCGAGCTCCAGGCCCGGCTAGCGCCGGCAGAGACCACGGAGAAAACATGAACGTTCTCATCGCCGGGGGCGGTCGGACGGCTTCGGAGCTGGCGCGCCTCCTCGTGGCCCAGAAGCACGAGGTCCGGCTGGTCGAGGGGAGGAGGGACGTCCTCTCCCGGCTTCACAAAGAGCTCCCGACCGAAGTCATTTACGAGGGCGCGCCCGCGCAGATAGACGTCCTCGAGCAAGCGGGAATCGCGCGCTCCCACGTGCTCGTGGCCTGCCTTCCCGACGATGCCGATAACCTCGCGGTCTGTTTCGTGGCCCGAGAGCGCTATCGAGTGGGAAGGACCATCGCCTGCGTCAACGATCCGAGAAGCGTCTGGCTCTTCGACGACCGCTTTCACGTCGACGTAGCCTTGAACCAGGCGGCGATCCTCTCGGCCTTGATCGAGGAGGAGATGTCGCTCGGGGACATGATGACCCTCCTCAAGCTTCGCCGCGGTCGCTACTCGCTGGTCGAAGAGAGACTTACGGCGGGGGCGCCCGCCGTCGGGCTCACGGTGGGAGAGCTTCCGCTTCCGCCCCGGTCGGTCATCGCGGCGATCCTGAGGCACGGGGAGATGGTGATCCCTCGAGGTGGAGTCATGCTCCAGGTGGACGACGAAGTTCTCGCGATCGTCGACGCCGATCAGGCGCCGGAGCTGGCCCGCCTGTTCACGCCGCCTTCGTAACTTCTCCAGCTCCGCCGCGCAGGAACGCGGCGACCGCGGGGACCAGCGACACGAAGATGATGCCGAGGATCACGGCGGTGAAATTCTCTTTCACGAAGGGGATGTTCCCGAAAAAGTAGCCGCCGAGACAGAAAATTCCGACCCAGGCGAGGCCGCCTCCGACGTTGAAGGCAGCGAAGCGGGGATAGCTCATCCTCGCCATGCCGGCAACGAATGGAGCGAAGGTCCGGAGGAACGGGGCGAAGCGCGCGATCACGATCGCCTTTCCCCCGTGCCGCTGATAGAACCGTTCGGTCCGGGCGAGGTGCTCGCGGTTCACGAACCGCGAGCGCAGGAGGAAGCGGGAAGCGACGGTCGCCCCCAAGGTGTAGTTGACGGCGTCGCCGAGAATGGCGGCGACGCCCAGGAGCAATATCAGCCCGCCGATGTCGAGCGAGCCCGCGGCGGCGAGCGCTCCCGCGGAGAAGAGCATCGAGTCCCCCGGGAGAAACGGCGTCACCACCAGACCGGTCTCGCAGAAGACGATCAGGAACAAGATGCCGTAGGTCCAGACGCCGTAATCCCGGACCAGAGCCAGGAGCGTCTCGTCGAGATGGCCGAAGATTTGCAGCAGGGTCTGAAAGATTTCCACGATGCTCGAATCGGCACTATATCACGCGTTCTTGCTCACGATGTTCCCGATGGTATGAGCTACGGTCTTGGCTCGATCCACGCTGTCCTCGAGCGCCTGATAGATCTCCTTCCATTTCATGACCTCGATCGCTTTTTCCGGAGTTGCCCCCTCGAAGAGCTTGGTGATCATCAAACTGAAGAGGGCGTCCGCCTGGTTCTCGAGCTCCGAGATCCGCACCATTCCCCGCTCGACTTCTTTGGCCTTGTCGGGGTCCCAGAAGAGCCCGACCAGCTGTTCGATCTCGTCGGCACAGGAAGAAAGGATCTGAGTCATGTGCAGGATCTCTTCCGCGCCGCCCCCGAGCTTGAACTGCACCATGAGGCTCGCCACCATCTCCATGTCGTCGAGAACGTCGTCGATGCCGGACGCGAGCTCCCGGACGTCCTCGCGATCGATGGGGGTGAGAAACGAGTGGTTCAGCGTCTCGAGTATCTGCCGCGTGATCTGGTCCCCACGGTGCTCGTGGCTGCCGAGCTCGAGCGCCCGATCGCGCAGCCGGGCGAGGTCGGTCTCGCGCGAAAGCTCGAGCAGAACGCGGCCCGCGGCGCGCAGGTTTTCCGCATCCTCGCGGAAGAGAGTCCGGAACTGCTCGTCCCGAGGCAGGAGCCATTGGAACATCTGTTGTAGTTTCATGGTTCAGCTCAGCGCCAGCGCCACCACGTAAGCGATGGCGCCGCAGATAGGAAACGTCAGAATCCAGGCGGTGGCGATGCTGCGGACGACACCCCAGCGCACCGCGGAGAGCCTTCGGGTCGACCCCACGCCGACGATGGCGGTGTTGATGGTGTGAGTCGTGCTGAGTGGAATTCCGTAGTAGGAGGCGAGGAGAATGGTGAGCCCCGCCCCCGTCTCCGCCGCGAACCCGTGCACCGGCTCGAGCTTCGTCATGCGCAGGCCCATGGTGCGGATGATACGCCATCCTCCGAGGGCGGTTCCGAGGCCCATGGTGGCGGCGCACAGGAGAATCACCCAGAACGGTACCAGGAACTCCGGCAGCACCCCTCCGATGACCAGAGCGAGCGTGAAGACGCCGATGAATTTTTGTCCGTCGTTGCTCCCGTGGCTGAAGGCCATGATGGCGGCCGAGAGGATCTGCAGCCGTCCGAACACCTTCCGCACGAGCCCCGGAGGACGGCGCCCGAAGGCCCAGTAGATCGCGATCATCAAGAGCATCCCCGAACCGAAGCCGAGCCCGGTCGAGAACAGGATTCCCACGAGCACCTTGCTCCAACCCGACCACAGGAGCACCGAGGGCCCGGCGGTCGCGAACCCCGCGCCGGAGAGCCCCGCGACCAGCGCGTGGCTCTCGCTCGTGGGAAGGCCGTAGTACCAGGCGATGGTGCTCCAGACCACGATACCCACCATCGCCGCCGAGACGGTGGTGAGGTTGATGACCTCGGGCTTCACGATTCCCGTTCCGATGGTGTAGGCGACGGCGGTGCCGGCGAAAGCGCCCGCGGTATTGAGCGCCGCGGCCATGAAAAGCGCGTGCTGGGGCTTCAGGACTCGCGTCGAGATCACGGTGGCGATGGCGTTGGGAGCGTCGGTCCATCCGTTGACGAACTCCGCCATCAAGATCAGAAGAAGAGCGAAGGCGAGACTCAAGCTCATCGCTGAAAGTCGGGCCCAGCGAGCGCGCTTGAATGCGGCGTTGGAGAGCGAATCGTCATGAGGGGAAGACTATCTCTTGTCGCGCTGCTTCTCGTCAAGGACGAGTCGAGCCTGGCGCTCTCCCGCCTCGTGAACTTGACGACCTAAGCGATCTAGTCAGGCGACCGCTTTTGCTTGAGGGCCTCGATGACGCCCTTCGCCGCTTCGGCCTGCGGATCGGCCGGAGCCAGCTCGAGGAACTTCTCGAAGTGCGCGATCGCCGCGTCGTTCAGCTCCTTGTTCACCGCGATGAGGCCGAGCTGGTAGTAAGCCAGAGCCCTCTTTGGATCCAGCTCCACCGTTTTCAGATAGGCGGCTTCCGCCGCGGCGACGTCGCCCGAATTCTGGGCGTAGACGGCGTAGTTGAAAAGCACGATCGGGTCGGTGGCCTTGAGGTCGACGGCTTTCTTCATCGCCGCGGCCGCCTCGGGCCAGGACTTCTTCTTGCCGTGGATATCGGCGATCGCGAGCCAGGCTTCGTAAAAGTCCGGTTTCAGCTCTACCGTCTTCTGGTAGAACTCGAGCGCCTTGTCCGGGTCTCCCAGCTTCTCGTAGGTGCTAGAGATGTTGAAAAGAATCTCGGCACTCTCGGGCATCATCTTCTGGAGATCGAAGAGACTGTTGAGCGTCCCCTGGTGGTCGTCCGAATCCGAGGAGAGGTTGAATTTCTCGAGAAGCTCCTTCGCTCGCTCGTGGTCTTTTTCCGAGAGCTCCCCGGGAGCGAGACGATACAGGGTGTTGGTGCCCAAATCGGCCTGGTCGCCAGAGCTCACTCTGGCGCCAAGAGGCAGCGGACGAAATCCCTCTTTCTCGCAGGTCACCACGTAATTGCCGACCTGGAGTCCCGCCTTGGTGAACTCGCCGTTCTTCTTGGAGGTCACGGACGAAGCCCTTCCGCCGCCTCCGTCGAGCTCGATCCGGCACTCGATCCCTTCGAGAGGCTGTCCCGCGTCGTCGACGAGCTTGCCTCGAAGAGCACCCCGCTGAGCCAAGGCATCGGCGGCCGAAAAAATGCTGAGAGCGGCCGCGACCGCCGTCCATCGATACGAATTCATGCTTCCTCCTGCTATGCCTGCTATGAATGCTTCTTGTAGTTTTGCTCACCCGCCTCGACGCGAACCTTCAGGCGATTCTCCTTCGGGGGCATGGGGCAAGTGGTAAAGGGATTGAAAGCGCACGGCGGGTTATAGGCCTTGTTGAAATCGACGACGACCTTTCCGTCCTTCGGGTCATCGGCCCGAAGGAAGCGGGCCGAGGGATAGGTTTCCTTGCCGCTCGTCTGGTCCTTGAATATGAACCATAGCCCCCCGTCGGAGTACGAGACCGGCTCCATTCGAATCGCCTGACCCTGGAGCTCGAAGTCGACGACGCCCGGGCTCTGGTAGAGCTCGATATCCCCGAGCATGTTCAAGACCTCGACGTCTTTCGGCTTCGGGTGAGGCGTGAATTTCGCCGTGACGCGATAGGCAGGCTCGACGGGAAACCAATGGAGCCCGGTGAACTCCTTCCGGATCGGACTGTCGAGATCGCGAAGACGGATGGCGAGCCTCGGTCCGCTCGCGTGGACCCACATCGAGAGCTTCCCGAGGGCGACGGCGTTCTTCTCGCCGGGCTCGAGAGTCGCGGTTTTCACCGGCTTCTCGTCCTTCCCCTTCTGGACGACGGTAACTCCGTCGTTCGCGCGGAAAGAGACCTTTCCGTTCTCGTAGGTGAACGCGCCCACCATCGCCGGCCCCGTCCCTTCCGGAAGAACGAAATCGTTCTCCGGGTCGGCGCCGACGGTGCTCTCGCCCTCGCGAAGCCAGTAGAGACCGGCGACGGTAAGCCAGCTTCCATCCTTCTTCAGGTTCGTCTCGCGCTCCACCCGGAAGGACTCGATCTCCTTCTGGTAGGAGGCGTCCTCGCCAAGCCCGGCGAGCGGCAGCAAAATCGCCGGGGAAACGAGCCATACCCACGCTTTCGAATACATGTTCGAACCTCCGCTCGTCTAGATTCTACTTCACCGGAAAAGCGGGCGTAGCATCAATCGAGCCCATCGATCAGGACGAACTGTCCGGTGGCGCAGCCGGTCCTCGCGGCAATCGCTTTCTGGTAGTCGGGAGACCGGTACCATGCTTGAGCCCGCTCGAGGCTCGGAAACTCGACCACCACCACCCGATTCTTTTCCTCATCGCCCTCGAGGGTCACCGTCGTGCCTCCGCGCGCGCGGTAGCGGCCTTCGAACTTCTCGATGGCGGCGGCGGCGAGTCTTTTGTATTCCTCGTAGGCGGCGGGGTCCTGTACCTGGACGCGGGCGATGAGATAAGCGGGCATGCGGTACTTCTCCTTTCGGCCCTTCGGCCGTTCGGCCTTGGCGCGCGAGAACGGCCATTTTGTTTCAGATGGCCCTTTCCCGCAATCCCAATCCTCGGGCGGCCTTGTGGCGCGAACCCCGTTTTCCCTCGACAAGCCTCAACCTTCCATATGAGAATAGAGACCGGAGCGCAGGGGCCGACGGCAGGAGAGCCGTGGTGGTTGATCGCGATCGAGAAAAAACCAGGGCTGCCGATGAATCCGACGAGGGGCGCCTCCGCCGCTGTTCCATGCCGGAGTCCCTGCGGAACTCGAGCACGCATCTTCGGCTGATCGTCGAGAACTCTCCGGACACCATCGCAACCCTCGATCCGGATGGGACCATCCGGTTCATGAATCATACTCTGCCGCAGTTCACCGTCGAGGCAGTGCTGGGGACGAGTGTCTTCGACTACATCCACAGTGCCGACCGCGAGCGCTACAAGAAGACGTTCCGCGATGTGCTCGAAACCGGAAAGCCGCAGGAGATGGAGCTCGTTTCCGAAGGGCCGGCCTGCTGGCTGTCCCGGTTCGTTCCGGTGTTCGCGGACGACGGCACGGTCGAAGGCATCCTGACGATCGCGACCGACATCACCGAGAGGAAGAAGGCCGAGGAAGAGCGGCGCTGTCTCGAGGCGCAGGTCCAGCACGCACAGAGACTCGAGAGCCTCGGGGTGCTCACCTCCGGGATCGCGCACGACTTCAACAACCTGCTCACGGGAATCCTGGGAAGCGCGAGCCTCGCGGCGACGAAGGTGCCGCCCGACTCACCGGTGGCAGAGCAGCTTTCGCGCGTGATGGCCGCGGCGGAAAAGGCGGCGGAGCTCACGACCAAGATGCTCGCCTATGCGGGCAAGGCGCAATTCCTCCTCGTTTCTTCGGACTTGAACCGGGTCATCGAGGAAGTCCTCCCCCTCGTCCGGACCGCTCTGGGAAAAACGGCTTCGATCCAGCTCGCGCTCGCTCCGAATCTGCCGGCAATCGAGGCGGACGGAAACCAGCTTCAGCAGGTAGTGGTGAACCTTCTCACCAACGCTGCCGAGGCCCACGCACGGGAGATCGTCGTCCGAACCGGCGCCATGACCGGAGGCGACCTCTCGCCCCACCCCTCCGTGTTCCTCGAGGTCAAAGACGACGGCACGGGCATGGACGAGGAGACGCGGATGCGCATCTTCGACCCTTTCTTCAGCACGAAGTTCATCGGCCGGGGCCTAGGGCTTTCGGCCGTCGCGGGCATCGTCAGCGCCCACGGGGGAAAGATCCGCGTCGAAAGCGCGCCCAACCGCGGCGCGAGCTTCACGGTGCTGTTCCCCGCCAAGAGGCCGGACGAAGCGGACCCCCTCGCGAACGAGCCCGGCGCCTGAATCCGGGGAGCCGCGGCGCGATCTCCACATCCCCCTTCTTACACCATGCTAAGATTCGCTTCATGAGTGAGGTTTCGAAAAAACGAAGAAAGCTTCTCGCGGGATTCGCGGGGGGTCTCGGGGCCCTCGGAGCCGGTGATTCCAGGCCGCTCGCGCCCGACGACCCCACGAAGCTCCAGGGGCCGCCGCCGACCGAAGTAGGCGAGCGCTCGCCCTTCGAGACGCCGCGGCGCACGGTGATGAAAAACGAGCCTGCGTCCTCCTCTCGAACCCCGCTCCAGGACTTGACTGGCATCATCACGCCCTCGGACCTCCATTTCGAGCGTCATCACGCAGGCGTTCCCAAGATCGATCCAGAGCGCTACACGCTCCTCATCCACGGGCTCGTCGAGCGGTCCACGATCTTCACCCTCTCTGACCTGAAGCGCTTTCCTTCGATATCAAGGCTCCTCTTTCTCGAATGCTCGGGAAACGGCGGCGAGGCCCTGCGCGAGCCGAAACCCGACCTCACGCCGCAGGACATCGACGGCCTCACGAGCGTGAGCGAGTGGACCGGGGTGCCGCTCGCACTCCTCTTCCGGGAAGTGGGGGCGCTCCCCGAAGCCCGATGGTTTCTCGCCGAGGGGTCGGACGCGGCGGTCATGACCCGCAGCGTCCCCATGGGGAAGGCCTGGGACGACGCGATGATCGTCTACGCTCAAAACGGTGAAGCGCTCCGGCCCGAGACGGGATATCCGGCGAGGCTCCTCCTTCCCGGCTGGGAAGGTAACGCCAACGTCAAATGGATTCGGCGGCTCGAGCTCGCGGAACGGCCGTTTTTCACCCGCGAGGAGACGGCGAAGTACAGCGATCCCCTCCCCGGGGGGAAGACCCGCATGTTCAGCTTCGAGATGGACGCGAAGTCCATCATCACGTTTCCCGCCTATCCCGCGAAGCTCGCGTCGCACGGCTATTGGGAGGTTACCGGCATCGCCTGGAGCGGACGCGGCCGCATCAACCGGGTCGAGCTGAGCTTCGACGGAGGCGCGAGCTTCATGGATGCCGAGCTCCAGGAGCCGATCCTTCCCAAGTGCCACACGCGGTTCCGGAAGCTCTGGAACTGGCAGGGCGAGGCCGCGACCCTCGTGAGCCGCGCGACCGACGAAACGGGATACACCCAGCCGACCCGCGAGGATTTCGTCGCGGTCCGAGGCATCGACACCCGCTATCACTTCAACCACCTTCGCGCGTGGAAGGTGAGTCGCGACGGGAGCGTGGAGTTCGCTCTTGTGTAGGGTCTTGCTTCTTCTCGCCTGCTCCTTTGCCTGTGCCTGTGCCTGTGCCTGTGCCTGTTCTCCCGTCGGCGGCGTCGGCGGCGGCGAGCCCGCCTCGAGCCCCGAGGCCGCGGAGCCGAAGCTCGAGCCTGCCTCCGAGAAAGTCGACCTCCACGGCGAATGGCGCCGCTTTGCGGAGACGCCCGAGCTTCGCGCGAAAGCACTCGCCCGGCTCGAATCCGTTCCTCGCTTCGGCTTCGGCCGCCGGGCGACGGCGGAGGAGATCGCGAACATCGACATCGACGTGATGCCCGACGGAACCGGTCTTCCCGAAGGCCGGGGCACCGTCGAGAGAGGCCGCGCTCTCTACAAGAACCAGTGCGTGCAGTGCCACGGGGCCGACGGCCGGGGCGCCGACTACGACGCCCTCGCGGGAGTGGGCAAATATACCGTCGGCAACTTCTGGCCTTATGCCACCATTCTTTACGACTACATCTACCGCGCCATGCCGCAGGCGGTTCCCGGGAGCCTTCCTCCCGACGACGTCTACAGTTTGACCGCCTTCGTCCTACACTTGAACCAGATCCTGCCCGCCGATGGCGCGCTCGATCGAGAGTCTCTGCCGAGGATCGAGATGCCGGCCCGCGACGGATTCATCTACGACGATCGAGTGGGCGGAGCGGAGCTCAGGTAGTGGGGCGGGATTTCATCCGGGAGATCGTCGAAGCCGACGTCGCGAGCGGCAAGAGCGGCGGTCGCGTGGCGACGCGATTTCCCCCCGAGCCCAACGGCTACCTCCACATCGGGCACGCGAAGGCGATCTGTCTGGGCTTTGGCATCGCCGATGAGTATCGTGGGACCTGTAACCTCCGGTTCGACGACACCAACCCCGTCAAGGAAGAGGTGGAGTACGTCGAGTCCATTAAAGAAGACGTGCGCTGGCTCGGATTCGACTGGGGCGATCGGCTCCATTTCGCCTCGGACTATTTCGAAGAGTTCTATCGCTACGCCGTCGAGCTGATCGAAAAAGGGAAGGCCTACGTCGACAGCCTCGGCGCCGGCGAGCTTCGGGAGTATCGCGGGACCCTGACCGAAGGAGGCCGGGAGAGCCCCTTCCGGAACCGCTCGGTCGAGGAGAACCTCGACCTCTTCCGCCGGATGCGCGCCGGTGAGTTCGAGGACGGGGCGCACGTCCTTCGGGCCAGGATCGACATGGCATCGGGAAACGTGAACCTGCGCGACCCGACGCTCTACCGAATCCGCAAGGCGCCCCACCACCGGACGGGAGACTCGTGGGTCAT
>CAZKNR010000461.1:0-14548 GCA_964553925.1 uncultured Acidobacteriota bacterium | reverse complement strand
TGGACGTCCCACCCGAAGGAACGGAAGCGGTCCGGCAGGCCTCGAAGCGAGAGCACCTCCTCGGTGTAGCCGAGGGCCTGTTGGCCGTTCCAATCGACGATGGCCACGAGGTTCGAAAGCTGGTGATGCGCCGCGAACATCACCGCTTCCCAGAGAGAGCCTTCGCCGAGCTCGGCGTCGCTCACGAGCACGAACGCCCGGCGCGACGAGCCTTGGAGCCTCGCGCCAAGCGCCGCTCCCGCCCCGATCGAAAGACCGTGCCCGAGCGAGCCCGTGGCGAAATCGACCCCGGCAAGAGCGGGCTCGGGGTGTACTCCCAGCAGGCTCCCATCTCCGCAATAGGTGTCGAGCGTCTCGGCATCGAGGAGACCTCGCAGGTGAAGTGCTCCGTAGAGCGCGAGCGCCGCATGCCCCTTGGACAGGATGAACCGGTCCCGTTCGGGATCGTCGGGCCGCGCGATGCGCAGGATTCCTGAATAGAGCGCCGCGAGGATATCGGCGACCGAGAGGGCGGAGCCGATGTGGCCCACGTTCGCGCGCTTCGACTGTTCGAGGATGATGCGCCGCAGGGCTACCGGCTGTATGCGCTTTCCCGAGGCGTTCAAGTCTTTTTCAGGAGCGCTTTCACCAGAAACGGTGCGCCTACCTGTGCCGCTCGGACGAGGCCCCGCGTGAGGAGCGCGGGATTGCGGACGAGGATGAAACCGATGACGGCGCCGGCGACGCCGAAGAGCGCGGGGTGCCGGGAGAAGATCGCTTTCGGGCTCAAGTTGTGGTGGAGTCGGCCGTCGAGCTCGTCCAGATCTCGGTCCAGGCGATTTCTCGTCTCCCAGAGAGAGTTTCGGATCTCTTTCACGCTCCGGCGTTCTCCTTTCATTTCGACCTCATCTGGAGTGCGGCGAAGATTCCGAGATAGAAAGCGCCGACGAGACACAGGGTCAAGGGCCAGCTGCCGACGAGCTCGCGCAGGTACATCGAAAGCCCCGCGGTCAGGAGCGACCCGCCGACGACGGCGGCGACCGCGGACATGGCGCCTCGCGCCAACTCCGCGCGGAAGCGGTCCAGCTCCTCGCGCACCGTCGCCGACACCAGGTCCGCCGAGTCCTCGACCATCTGGGTGAGCGACAGAACGACGGCGCGCGCCACTCCCAGGGCGGTGCGGGCGGGAGCTTCTTCCTCCGGGATAACGGACATCAGGTGAGAGCTTCTTTGACGCTCTTCGCGGCTTTCCGCACCGCCTCGGGCACTTCGGCGTTTTCCACGAAACGGCGACCCTCGTCGACCGCGCGGTCCCTGAGCTTCTTGCCTTCCTCGGACAGCGATTCTCTCAGCTCTTTGCCCGACTTCGGCGCGAGTAGAAGAGCCGCGATGGCGCCGAGCGCGGCGCCCACCAGGAACCCTGCTAGGAAATTGCCTCCGCCGTTGTCACTGGCCATGGATTCCTCCTTTTTCGATGAGCCCATTCTATACTCACGGAAGTCGTGTACGACACCGCGCGCCGCTCCTATCTCGTCTTCTTTCTCGTGGCCCTGGCCTTGAACCTCTGGATGTTCCGCTACTTCCTCGTTACCCTGGCGACGGCGGCTTCGATCGCGGTTCTGCTGAGCACGCTCTTCGAGCGTCTTTCGGCCGCCCTCAAAGGACGGCGCTCGCTCGCCGCCGGGCTCGCGACCGTCCTGATTGCGGTCCTCATCCTCGTACCCGTCGCCGCCTACGGAGTCATCCTCGTCAAACAGGCCCTGGAAGTCTACGATCAGGTCCGGCTACCGCTCGAGCCCGGGGCGCTCTCCGAGCTCTGGAGCCGCGATCTGCCCGGACGGTTCCCCTGGCTGCGCTCGCTTCAGGAGTACTTCGGGGCCACGTCTCTCGACGGGGCGCTTGCGCGGGTCGCTCCTGTGCTTTCGAACCTGGCCGCCGGAGTGAACCACTTCGTTCAGTCTACGCTCGCCGGCGTCACCACCGCGATTCTCTATCTGATTCTGTTTCTTCTTGCAATGTTTTTTCTCCTTCGAGACGGGAAACGGTTCGCGGCCGAGGTCTTCGGCCTTCTGCCGTTCTCGGGGCCCGAGCGGGAAGAGATGTTCCAAAGCGTCGGCGCAACGGTGAAGGGCGTCCTCTACTCCATGGTGTTGGTGCCCATCGCACAGGGACTTCTCGCGGTTATCGGTTTCTTGATCTTCGGTCTGCCATCGCCCTTCTTCTGGGGAACGATGCTGATCTTCGCCGCCCCCCTCCCCGGATTCGGCGCGCCTTTGGTCTGGGTGCCCACCGCGATCTACGTGCTTTTCGCGATCTCGGTGTGGAAGGGTATCGGTCTGATCCTGTACGGAACGCTCGTCATCAGCCTCGTCGACAACGTGATCAAGCCCATTCTTCTCCACGAGACCGCACGGTTCCACACGTTTCTGGCGTTTCTCAGTCTCGTGGGAGGTCTCCTGACCTTCGGGCCTTCGGGATTTCTCCTCGGTCCGGTCACCTTCTCGCTGCTCCAATCGATGGTGAAGATCCGACAAAGCCAGCAGGCGTCGGTATAGCGTAGAATGCCAACGGTCAGGGGGAATTTGGATGGGGAACCAGCAAGTTCAGGACGGAATCGGAGGCGAAAAACTCCGTCTGTTCATGCGGAACCTCCTCGACGACCTTCGGGCGCTCGAGATGATGCTCGAGGGGGGACTCATCGAGGCCGACGTCCGCCGCATCGGCGCCGAGCAGGAAATGTTCCTCGTCGGTCCGGGGTTTCGTCCGGCTCCGCTGGTGATGGAGATGCTCCAGCTCCTTAAGGATCCGCACTACACCACCGAGCTCGCGCAGTTCAACCTCGAGGCGAACATGGAGCCCCTGCCCTTCGGGGGGAAGTGCCTGTCGGACATGGAGCGGCAGCTTTCGACCCTCGTCGATAAGGCGCGCGCGAGCGCCTCCGAGCTCGGCGCCGAGATCGCCCTCGTCGGCATTCTCCCCACGCTGCGGAAGTCCGACCTGGGGCTCGAGAACATGGCTCCGGTGCCGCGCTATTTCGCGCTGAACCAGGCGATGAACCGCCTGCGCGGCGGGGCGTACGAGTTTCAGATCAAGGGCATCGACGAGCTCATCGTGAAGCACGACTCGGTCATGGTCGAGTCCTGCAACACCAGCTTCCAGATCCACTTCCAGGTGGGAGCGAAGGAGTTCGCGAAGCTCTACAACATCGCGCAAGCGGTCGCGGGGCCCGTGCTCTCGGCGGCGACGAACTCACCCCTCCTCTTCGGGCGCCGTCTGTGGCGCGAGACGCGAATCGCCCTCTTCCAGCAAGCGGTGGATACAAGGAGCTCGAGCCATCATCTGCGGGAGAGACAGCCCCGGGTGAGCTTCGGCCGGAACTGGGTGCGAGAGTCGGTCGTCGAGCTCTTTCAGGAGGACATCGCCCGGTTCAAGATCCTGATCGGGGGCGAGCTCGACGAGGACCCGTTCGCTCTGCTGCGCCAGGGAAAAGTGCCGCAGCTCAAGGCACTCCGGCTCCACAACGGCACCGTCTATCGCTGGAATCGTCCCTGCTACGGCATCACCGAAGGAAAACCGCACCTGCGGATCGAGAACCGTTACATTCCGTCCGGACCCACGATTCGGGACGAGGTGGCGAACGGGGCGCTCTGGTTCGGTCTGATCTGCGCGCTTTCGCGCGAGGTCGAGGACATCACCCGGCTCATCGATTTCGAGCACGCCCATTCGAATTTCACCACGGCCGCGCGAAACGGCCTCGCCTCCGAGCTCATGTGGCTCGAGGGCAAGGAAGTCCCCGCGAGCGACCTCCTTCTGAATGAGCTCATTCCCCTGGCCCGCGCCGGTCTCCAGGGGGGCGGGATCGCGGGGGAGGACATCGACCTCTACCTCGGGGTGGTCGAGGAACGAGTGCGCACGAAACAGACCGGTTCGCAGTGGTTTCACCTCTCGCTTGCGGGCATGAAGGGGAAGGGCACGGAGGCGCAGAGGATGAGTGCCCTCACGGCGTCTCTGGTGCGCCAGCAGAAAGAGGGGAATCCGGTCGCGACGTGGAAGCTCGCCTCTCTCGAGGAAGCCGGAGGGTGGAAGGACCACTACATGAAGGTGGAGCAGTTCATGTCCAACGACCTCTTCACCGTCCAGGAAGACGAGCCCATCGACCTGGTGGCGAGCCTCATGGACTGGGAGAAAATCCGCCACGTGCCCGTCGAGGACCACGAGCATCGCCTCGTGGGTCTCGTTTCTTACCGGTCGCTCATCCATCTCCTCGCCCAGGGCGAGCTCTGGAGGCGCGGGGCGCCGATTCCGGTCGGCGACGTGATGAAGCGCGACCTGATCACGGTTACGCCCGAGACCACGACGCAGGAGGCGATCCTCCTCATGAAGGAGCGGCGCATCGGCTCGCTCCCGGTGGTGAAGGACGGACGGCTCATCGGCATCGTCACCGAGCGCGACTTCATGGACATCGCGAGCGAGCTTTTGGAAGAGAAGCTCCGGGAATGAGCGGATGACGCTCGATCGCGGCACGAAGCTAGGCACCTACGAGATCGAAGAGTCGATCGGAGCGGGTGGCATGGGAGAGGTCTATCGGGCGCGCGACCACAAGCTCGACCGGGACGTCGCCATCAAGGTGCTTCCTGAGGCTCTCGCTACCGAAGACTTCCTGCTCCGCTTCGAGCGCGAAGCGAAGGCGGTTGCCGCACTCTCCCATCCCAATATCCTCGCCATCTACGATTTCGGGCGGGAGGGCGGTGTTTCCTACGCGGTCATGGAGCTCCTCGAAGGCGAAACGCTGAGGGCGCGGATCGAGAAAGGCCGGCTTTTACCCCGGAAGGTGATGGAGCTGGGGGTTCAATGTTGTAGCGGGCTCGCGGCCGCGCACGACAAGGCGATCGTCCACCGCGACCTCAAGCCCGAGAACCTCTTCGTGACGCGAGAAGGCCACCTCAAGATCCTCGACTTCGGCCTCGCCAAGGTGGGAAGTCCGGTCGATGGAACCCCCGGGACAGAGGAGGCCCAGACGAAGACGCGCAATACCTCTGCGGGCACGGTTCTGGGAACCATCGGATACATGGCGCCGGAGCAGGTTCGCGGGCTTTCATCCGACCACCGCTCCGATATCTTTTCCCTGGGAGCCATCCTCTACGAAGCTCTTTCCGGCAGTCGCGCCTTCCAGGGCGTCTCGGCGGCCGACACCATGAGCGCGATCCTCAAGGACGAGCCCCGTGAGCTTTCGAGCGCTGTGACCGATATCCCGGTGGCGCTCGAGAGGATCGTGCGGCGCTGTCTCGAGAAGGGTCCGGCGGAGAGGTTCCAGTCGGCCCGGGATCTTCGATTCGCCCTGGAGACGATCTCGGATGTGAAGAGGGAGTCTTCACAAGTGCCCGCGGGGACGGACGGAGTGGAGGCGAGCGCATCGATCGCCGTCCTGCCTTTCACCGACATGAGCGCGCAGAAGGACCATGAGTATTTCTGCGAGGGCATGGCGGAAGAGATCTTGAACGCTCTTTCGAAAGTCCGAGGGCTCAGGGTCGCGGCGCGCTCCTCCGCATTTCAGTTCGGAACGAAAGCCCACGACGTCCGCCACGTCGGAAAAACGCTCGGTGTGAGGCAGGTCCTCGAAGGAAGCGTGCGAACGGCGGGACGACGGCTCCGCGTCAGCGCTCAGCTCGTCAACGTGGCGGATGGGTACCAGATCTGGTCCGAGCGTTACGAGGGAGACGCCGAGGACGTCTTCGCCATCCAGGACGAGATCTCTGCAAAGATCGTCGCGGCACTCCACGGCCAGATCGGCGTCGAGAAGGACATCGAACCCGCGAGGCGCGCTACCGAGAACGTGGCGGCCTACCATTTGTATTTGAGAGGAAGACACGCTTTCGAGAGAAGGTATCGCGGCGGACCGCAGAGCGCCTTGCCGTTCTTCGAGGAGGCGGTGAAAGAGGACCCCTCGTACGGCCTCGCCCACGCGGGAATCGGCGATTGCTACTCCATTCTTGGACTCTATGGCTTCCTCCCGCCGAAGGAGGCGCACGAAAAAGCGACAGCCGCGATTGCACGTGCCCTCGCGATCGATGAGGGGATCGCCGAAGCTCACACCACGCTCGGCCGTTTCCGGTTACTCTTCGACCACGCGTGGGGCGAGGCCGAGAAGGAGTTTCAGCGGGCGCTCCAGCTCAACCCGTCCGATATCCAGGCCTACTGCTGGTACGGGCTCTGCCTCGCGACGCTGGGACGCTCCGACGAAGCCGTAGCGCAGGTGGAGAAGGCGCGGAAGCTCGACCCGCTTTCTCCATACGTGAGCATGGTGCTCATGTTCGTGCTCACGTTCGGGAATCGGAACGAGGAGGCGATTCGCGAGGGGGAGAGAACCCTGGAGTTGGACCCCGACTTCGCGATCGGGTTCTACGTGTTGGGGAGCACGCTGACCCGGGTCGGGCGATATGACCGGGCGGTCGAGCTTCTGGAGAAGGCCGCGGCGGTCACCGGCCGTGCCTCGTTCTACCTCGGTTTTCTGGGCTGGGCTTATGGGCGCGCGGGCCGAGAGAACGATGCCCGCGGGGTCCTTTCGGAGCTCGAGGAGCGCGCGAAGGAGACATACGTCGCGCCCACTTTCTTCGTCTGCATCCATGCCGGCCTTGGGGAGGACGATCGGGTGTTCCACTACCTCGAACTCGCGCGCGAGAGCGGAAGTCCCCTCGGAATCTGGACCAAGTTTCCGATTTTTGACACGGTTCGCTCTGACCCGAGGTTCAAACGTATGACGGCATCGATCGGGCTTCGAGACGCATGAGCGTTCGTGCCCATTCGTGAGGAGAACACCATGAACCGAAGACGTTTCCTCGAAATGAGCGCCGCCGCCGCGGCGTCGGGCTTCGTCTCGCGACCCGCTCGAGCTCAAAACGAGATCTGGCGCATGAGCGCGTCCGAAATCGTTCGCGCCGTGCGGTCGAAGAAGGTCTCGGCGCGTGAGGTGGTTCAGGCCCATTTCGACCGCATCGAGGCGGTGAACGGCAAAGTCCACGCCGTCACCCGAGTCCTCGCCGAGGAAGCGCTCGCGGCCTCGGACGAAGCGGATCGAGCGCTCGCGCGCGGAGGCGAAGTGGGACCGCTCCACGGCGTCCCGATGACGGTCAAGGAGAACATCGACGTCACCGGTTCGGCGACGACCCAAGGGGTCAAAGCGCTCGCCGAGGCCGTTCCGTCTCTCGACAATCCTCGAATCGCCCAGCTCAGGAAGGCAGGAGCCATTCCCATCGCCCGGACCAACCTTCCCGACTTCGGGCTTCGCTGGCACACGGATAGTGGCCTCTACGGACCGACGATCAATCCCTGGGATCGCACCCGCACCCCCGGGGGCTCGAGCGGTGGAGATGCGGTGGCGCTGGCGACCGGCATGACGCCTCTCGGAAACGGAAACGACTACGGCGGCTCCTTGAGGTGGCCGGCGCAATGCTGCGGCATTGCCTCGATCAAGCCCTCGCGGGGCCGCGTTCCCCACGCCTCGGCCCTCGACCCCGGCGACCCTCCCATGACCCTTCAGATGTTCGCCGTCGAGGGCCCGATGGCAAGGCGCGTCGGCGACGTGCGTCTGGCTCTCTCCTCCATGATCGGCGCCGACGCGCGCGATCCGTGGTGGACGCCCGCGCCTTTCTCGGGACCGAAGCTAAAGGCGCCCATTCGCGTTGCCGTGACCCCGAATCCCGGCGGCGGAAGCGTCCACCCAGACGTCGCCGAGGGAGTCAGGAAAGCGGCACGGGCGCTGGAGCAGGCGGGCTACGCCGTCGAGGAGGTCGACCCACCCGCGGTGGAGGAAGCGGCGATGCTCTGGATGTCGCTCGTGGGCGCCGAGATTCGCGCCGCGCTCTGGCCGGCCATCCAGGAGATGGTCTCTCCCGGCGCGCGGGAGTTCATGGAGGAGTTCCTCACTCGCATCCCGGAGATCGATCTGAATGGTTACGTCCATGGATTCGCCGCCCGAAACGGGATCGCGCGCCAGTGGTCGCAGTTTTTCGAACGCTATCCGCTCGTCCTCGGACCGGTCTCGACCGAGCCGCCGTTTCGAGTCGGTCTCGATCTCGAAGGACCCGATGCTTCCTGGGGGATCTTTCGCTCCATGCGCCTCGTCGTCGCGGTGAACCTCCTCGGTCTTCCGGCTGCCGCCGTCCCCGTGGGCGTCGCGAACGGCTTGCCTCAGGGCGTCCAGCTCATCGGCCCGATGTACCGCGAGGACCTCTGCCTCGACGCCGCCGAGGCTGTCGAGAACGCTTTGGGCGTACTCACTCCCGTCGATCCGGCTTGAAATCCAGAGGCGCGCGTCCTCGCGCTACGGGGCGAGGGGAGGCCTGAGACGGCGGGCAGGGTCCGGACGCGATGGAGTTTGCACTCGATCCAGAACGAGTAACCTACGAGCGGGGTTGGAACTGCCCGCGGCAGTCGTAACGATCATTGACAAAGATTGACATTCGAGTTACTCTCCCTTCAACAAGGCGGGACATGAACGTATCGCTTACTCCAGAGCTCGAAGAGCTCGTCGCCGAGAAGGTCAAGAGCGGCCGTTACAATTCTGCGAGCGAGGTCGTTCGCGAGGCTTTGCGACTCCTCGAGGAGCAGGATGAGCTGCGAGCCCTGCGCCTCGGGGAGATTCGTGGAAAGATCGCTGCTGGACTCGTTGCCCTCGACCGAGGGGAAGGAATCGATGGCGGCGCGGCATTAGAGCAGCTTCGAAAGAAGAGCGAAGCTCGCCGGCGCAAGAAGTAGTGCTCCCCGATGGGCGGGTTCAAGCTTTCGCCTGAAGCCCTTAGCGATATCGAGGAGATTTGGGAGTTCATCTCGAACGACAATCTTGATGCTGCGGACCGCGTGCGCGATGAAATCTTTAATGCTTGCGACAAACTTGCGGATGTGCCGGGAATGGGGCATTTGCGGACGGACTTGGCTCAAGAGCCGCTTCGCTTCTTTCCGGTGTACTCCTACCTGATTATCTATCGGCCCGACGCCAAGCCGCTCGAAATCGTGCGCGTCCTGCATGGAGCCCGAGACGTCGCGCAACTGCTCCTTTAGTCATGTGCTCAGAACTGAAGGCCCACTTCGACCGCACCGAGGCGGTGAACAGCAAAGTACACGCCGTCACCCGAGTCCTCACGAGGAAGCGCTCGCGGCGGATCTACACCAGACAACCGATTTCGGTTGATTTCGAGTGTGTCAACCAATTGTGGTTGACTGAACGACTGTCAACGCATTAGGAGTCGCGAGTTTCGCTCCTTTGGATTCTTCGCCCCGTGAAAGCTGAAAATTAATGACTCATTTTGAAGATCCAGCCAGTCGTCGGGAGCCTTTGCTCCTGGCGTTGTCAATGGGTCCGCCGCAGGAGTGACGAAGATGGCCAGGAACACAAGCATTACCCTCGGTGAGCATTTCGAGGCTTTCGTCGAACAGCAAGTCGCCGCAGGTCGACATGGAAACGCCAGCGAAGTCATTCGCGCGGGCCTGAGGCTCCTTGAAGAACGGGAGGCCAAGCTCGGGACCCTGCGCCGAGCGGTCGTCGAAGGATTGGAAAGTGGGCCGACTGAGCCTTTCGACGTCGAAGCCATTCTCGCAAAGAAGGCCCGCGAGTCGAAACGTGCCTGAAGTTCGGCTCCGGCCCAAGGCCCAGGCCGACCTCCAACCAGCGACTAAGATGGGCCATCAGGACAGGCGGCCCGTCCAATGCGGAAAAGGACGGTGCGGCGCTGCTAACTAATGTGGAATAGGATCAGGTCAAGCCTGTGGAAGGTGACCGCTGGGAAAGTTTATGATCGATACGGCAACAAGATTTACTTGACAGCCGAGCGATGGCGCCATGCAGTTGAGAGACGACCTTGGCTCGAGGAACATCTTGCGGAAGTGCTCGAGACTTTACGGCACGGGCGACGCAAACAGGATCCGCTCAACCCACGAAAGTACAAATATTATTGGCGCTAGCGGTTGCTGCCAGACTTCAACACCTGGTTGCGGTCGTCTTTTTTGGCGAGTCCGCCGACGCTGATGGCAACCGCACTCCCAACAACTACGTGATCACATGTTGGGGCGTTTTCATCTACGGCAGGAGTGAGCTCGTGACCGCGCAATGTGAAACACACTGGGAATACGATGCCGAGAGTGACGTTCTCGACGTCTACTTCGGGGAGAAGCGCCGCGAATGGTCCATCGAGTTGACCGACAATGTCGTCATTAGCATCGACCGCGACCGGGAAGCGGTCGTGGGCCTCAGCTTTCTCGACTACTCCGTACTCCTAGAGCCGACGCCCCTTGGACCTCGCAGCTTTCCCGTGACCGGCTTGGCCGATCTTCCCTTCGTCGAACGGGATCTCGTTCTGAAGCTCATTACTTCGGAACCGGTCAGATTCTGGTTGGACGTTTCGGCGGTTCACCATCTTCCTGATTCGCCTTTCACCGTGGCCCACGTGCAACGGCCACCCGAAGATGTGTCAAGGCTGCTATCTCTTCCTGCCTCCGCCTAGTCGTAAACGTTAGGTTCCGCGAGGGCCTAATCGATATCCTTCGGGCGGTAGACCTTTGCCAGCTTGGCCTTGACCCCGAGCTCCAGCGCATTCCAGGCGTCGATTCCGACTTCGAAGACTGCGAGGGCTGCTGTCGGGAACGCTTCGCGCTTTCCCGAGAGCATTTCGACCAGGTCCTCCATCCCCGGGTTGTGACCGACGAGCAAGAGCCGTCCGACCGAGTCGGGCGCATGGCTCGAGGCTTCGCTCAGTAGCTTTCCCGCCGTCGCGAGGTAGAGGCTCTCGAGAAGCTCGATCGGGCCCTTGCACGACGAGGCTTTCGCCACCGCCTCCGCCGTCTCGCGGGCGCGAACCGCGGTCGAGGACAGAATCAGGTCGGGTACCAGGCCTTCGGCCGACAGAAGGCGCCCCATTTGCGGGGCGGTCTTTTTTCCCCGTTTGTTGAGGGGGCGGTCGTGGTCGGCGATCTCGGAATCCTTCCAGCTCGACTTAGCGTGCCGCAGGAGCATCAGAGTTTTCATGGCGTGCCCTCATGTATGCGACGATATTCGGGACTACATAGCTGACCCAGAGACCGACCGTCGCGAATCGCGTCCAGAGGTACAGATAATAGAACCGCGACGCCTCCGGAGGCGAGATGGCTGCTAGAGCGACGTAAAGCGCCGGAAGGCCGATGAGGCCAATCAGGAGCCGCTCTCGGCGTGTCGGCGCGGGATCCTCATCGTGGTAGAGGCGTTGGCGCCGCCCGAGCACGAGCCCTACGAGTGCCCCGCCGAGGGCGCCGAGAGCCATCGCGGTGTTTCGCGTTGCGTGGAGGGCCGTGAGGATCATGGGAACGCCGAGCGCGAGAAGCATCTGCTTTTCGAAAGAAAGCCGGCGCGCCCAGTCGATCCCTCGGTCGGACCATCGCAGGTACATTTTGGCGAGAATCCCGCCCAGCAACCAGCCGGCGAGGACGTCGGTCGGGAAGTGGACTCCAAGATACACGCGGGAGAAGCCGATGAGCAACACCATTGCCGCGGCAAAAACGGTGAACCAGCGCTTGCGAAAATGAGCCGCGAGGAGGCTCCAGACGAGAGCCGCGTGCTGGGCGTGGCCGCTCGGGAACCCGAACTCGCCGGGGCGGGTGACGCTCTCGATGGCGGCGTAGACGAAGGGCCGTGGCTGCGCGACCCAGTCCTTGATGACGGCGTTGAGGTAGACGCTGAGAATCAGGGCGGCGAAGACCCTCGCCCCAAGCTTCCAGGAGAACCCCCACCAGAGAATGCAGAACAAGACGAGGTAGCCGAGGGTCGAGCCCAAACCCGAGACCGCAAGGAAGAACGCGTTCACCAAGGGACCGCGGAACTGAGCGAGATACTGAATGATCTCGATCCCGGTGTCGAGGATCTCGGGGGGCACGCTCTACCCGGCGAGCCCGGTGAGTATGCGGTGAAAGACCTCCGGGTCTACATTCCCACCAGTCACGACGGCGCATACCCGTCGTCCGCGGAAGCGTTCCGGATCGGTCAAGAGCGCGCCGAGGCCGAGGGCGCCCGTGGGCTCGGCTTTGAGATTCGCAAGCGAGAAGAGGAGGCGAACCGCTTCGGCGATGTTCTCTTCGGGCACCTCCACGATGGCCTCGATCCCATCCTTCAGGATCGCCCAGTTGTGCTCGCCGAGGCTTACCGTGCGGGCACCGTCGGCGATAGTCAAGGGCTCGCTCTCGTTCGTCACGATGCGTCCGGCGGCGAGGGAGCGCGCGGCGTCGTTTCCGAGAAGGGGCTCGGCCCCGACCACCTGGGTCTTTTTGTTCCCGGCCTCGCGCAGTCCCTGGATGATCCCCGAGCTCAGACCTCCACCCCCGACGGCGACGACGATGACGTCAAAATCGAGAGGCGCGAGCTCATGACCGAGAGAGGCGTTTCCCTCGATGACCAGAGGGTGGTCGTAGGCGCTCGCGACGAAGGCCTCGGGATGCTGAAGGTGGAGCTCCGCAACGCGGTCCGCCCGGCTCTTGACGCGGACGTCGACGGGCTCGACCGTGCCTCCGTGCTCGCGCACCGCGTCCATCTTCACCCGGGCCGAGGTCTCGGGCATCACCACGATCGCCCGCTTCGAAAGGAGGCTACAGGCATAGGCGAGCGCCTGGCCGAAGTTTCCCGAAGACGCGGTGAGGATCGCGGGCGCCTCCACGTTTGCGGCGACGTTGTAGGCCGCCCGGAACTTGAAGCTTCCGGTGTGCTGGAACGTCTCGCTCGCAATCGTGAGGTCCATGTTCAGGATGTTCAGGCGCTTCGATAGTCGCCGGGACTCGATGAGGGTCGTCGGACGGAGGAAGTGTCGCTCGCGCATGGCTCAATCTTATAATAGCGCCCCGATGCGCCTGGACTCCCATCAGCACTTCTGGTCCTACAGCCGGAGCGAGTACGACTGGATCGACGAGCGCATGAATCGAATCCGGCGCGACTTCGCGCCCGGAGACCTCGAGCCGATCTTGAGGCGGAACGGCTTCGACGGGTCCGTCGCCGTCCAGGTCCGCCAGAGTCTCGAAGAGACGGAATATCTCCTCGGGCTCGCCGACGAGCACGATTCCATCCGCGGAGTGGTGGGCTGGGTGGATCTCCGCTCTCCTGACGTTCGCCGCGACCTCGAGCGACTCTCCGAGCATCCGCGCTTTCGAGGAGTGAGGCACGTCGTTCAGGCGGAGCCCGATGACCGCTTCCTCCTTCGGGACGATTTTCTTCGAGGCGTCGAGCTCCTGCGGGATCTCGATCTCACGTACGACATCCTCGTCTACCACCGCCACCTTCCCGTGGTCGTCGATTTCGTCGCCCGCTTCCCCGGGCACCGGCTGGTCCTCGACCACATTGGAAAGCCGGCGATCGCGAAGGGCGACCTCGAGCCCTGGGCTTCCTCGATCCGGAAGCTCGGAAAGTTCGAGAACCTCTACTGCAAGGTCTCGGGAATGGTGACCGAAGCGGACTGGAGCGGCTGGAAGAAGTCCGACTTCACGCTTTATCTCGAAATCGTTCTCGAGGCTTTCGGTCCGCGGAGGCTCCTCTTCGGCTCGGACTGGCCCGTCGCGACCCTCGCCGCGAGCTACGAACAAGTAGTCGAGATCGTCGAGGACTTCCTGGACCCGCTCTCGTCCACTGAGAAAGACGCCGTCTTCGGCGGGAACGCCGCCGACTTCTACCGCCTGGAGGTTGCTCCCAGATGAAAGTCAAAGCTCTCCTGAATCTTGTAGTCCTTGTAGTCCTTGTCGTTCTTCTTGGCGCTTGCGGTGGAACCACGCCACCCGACGCGGCGAAGGAGGAGATCGTCATCGCCGTGATCCCCAAGGGCACGAACCACACGTTCTGGAAAGCCATCCACGCGGGTGCGGTCAAGGCGTCCCGGGAGCTCGGGGTCGAGGTGATCTGGAAGGGTCCCGCCCGGGAGGACGATCGCGATGCTCAGATTGCCGAGGTCGAGACCTTCGTGAGCCGCGGCGTCTCGGGCATCGTCCTCGCTCCCACGGACGACAAGGCGCTCCGTCTTCCAGTGACGGATGCGATGCGCGCTGGGATCCCCGTCGTCATCATCGACTCCGGCCTCGATAGCGAGGACTACGTGAGCTTCGTCGCGACCGACAACTACCAGGGCGGCCGACTCGCGGGCGAGCGGATGGTTCTGAAGCTCGGGGGAAAGGGCGGCGTCGTGATGCTCCGATACATGGAAGGCTCGGCGAGCACCATGGAGCGCGAGCGAGGCTTCCTCGACGTGATGTCCGAGAATCCTGGAATCGAAGTCGTGAGCTCGAACCAGTACGCCGGGGCCACGGCGGAGACCGCCTATAAGGCGAGCGAGAATCTCCTCGCCCGGTTCAAATCCGAAGACGGGAACCTCGGTGTGGACGGCCTCTATTGTCCCAACGAGAGCTCGGCTTTCGGCATGCTGCGCGCGCTCCAGGACTCGGGCCTCGCGGGGAAGGTGGTCCTCATCGGATTCGACGCCTCGGAGCAAATGGCGCGCGCTCTCGAGAACGGGGAGTTCGACGCGCTCGTCCTCCAGGATCCAGTGAACATGGCCTATCTCGGGGTGAAGACCAT
>CAZKNR010000460.1:0-2777 GCA_964553925.1 uncultured Acidobacteriota bacterium | reverse complement strand
TCTTTGGAAGCGGACCCGCGTCTCTGATGCCGAGCCGCTCTTGTCTCTCTGGTTCGCCCAGCCCTCGATCGCGGCGCTGGCGGGGCTTCTCGGTCTCGATCTCCTCTTCTATCCCCGCGGCTTCATCCCGACGACGCCTTTCCTGTTCGCCTATTGGATCGCGTTCACCCGGGCGATGGACGTCTCACGGCTCTGGCGGCGGGCTTACGCGGGCCTCCTGCTCCTGCCCTTCCTTCTCAACTCGGCCCTGGTCGCGACCCACCATCCCGCCCACCCCTACTTCCGCGGGCGGGAAGTTCTTCTGGACATCGCCCGGGACGCGGGACGCGACAAGGAGAGCTACGACGTCGTCCTCGTACACCACTGGTGGATGGCGCAGTTTTACTACTACGCTCTCCCGGAGCCAGAGAAAGTTCGGCTTCTCGGGCGGACGAGGCCCGCGGTCGAGGACCTGAAGACCCTCCCTCGAGACGCCCGCGTTCTCCTTATCGTCAACGACCTCGCGACCAGCCTGACCGATCCGAAGGATGAAGTCGTCCAGGCGCTCTCCACCGAACGTCCTCTGATCCGCGAACGGTCCTGTCTCTATCCGTCGCTCGCCGGTACGGGCATCGTGTGCCGGCGCGTCCTTCTCTTCGGCCCCGGCTAACTGGGGAAAAGAAATTTTTTTCTTAGTCTTTCTTGGAGTCAGGCTCCTGGATGATCTTCCATTCCTCTAATACCTGGACCGAACTGCCGATCTCGCCAACGACGTCGTCGAAGACGACGGAGATCCAGGCCGAGCCCGCAGCCGTTGGCCCGAGAGCCATGGCGACGGGGTTTTCCCCGGCGTAGAAGAAAAAGGCATCCCAACTTTTGACGGAAGGGGCGCGCCTTTCGAGTTGGGCCGGCCCAAGACCCTGGGTCTTGCGGATGACGTCGTAACCGCGCCAGGAGAAACGCGCCGTCTCGCCCGCGGTGCCGAAGGCTCCGAGAAGAAACGCTCCGAGGTCGGCTTCGGGCCCGTCCATCGCCTCGACTTTCCGCCAGATGTCGTAGGCTTCTTTTCGAAATCGTTCGTCGCCGACAACGACGTACTCTCCGTTCGTGGACACCGAGTGATAGTGCTTCCTGTCCTTCCAGTACAGCACCTGGTAGCCGACGCCGGCGCCGCGACCGTAGGTGATGTGGAGCGCGATCGGAAGCTTCGGCCCGCGGAGGACCGCTTCGTAAGGCGCGTAAGGCTCGAGGGCCTCGGCCTCCGGCCGGAGGCCGGCATTCAGGATCTCGCCGTGGTGGGTGCGGTAGCTTCTGTCGGCGCGCTCGGCGACGAACGCGCGCACCCGGCCGACGGGAAAACGGGTCAGGCTGCGCCCGGCGTCCGTCGTGACTCCCGAGTCTCCCGCGCCGAGGAGAGGAAAGAGCTCTCTCGGTCCGTAGAGCGCGATCGTCGCCTCGTCCTCGAGCCGCACGACCGAGTGGAGGATGTCGAGCGGGCCGTAGACGTGGTGAACGGCGCGCTCGCCGAGCGCGATCCGCTGGGGCGGCAGGATCTCGATCGACGTCGTCGGCGAGAAGACCCGGTCCGAGGCCAGCGTGTTCTCGCGAAGGAAGCTCGCCTCTCGCACCCAGTCGGGCTCCGGCGCGGGGAAGTACCGCGCATAGCCGCTCGAGTCCGGCCAGATCCAGAGGAAGGCGAGCGAACCGTACAAGGCCCAGGCGACGGCCCTCTTTCGTCTCCCCAGAAATCCGTCGATCGCGACGGGCGTGAGAAAGGCCCAGACGAGGGCAACGAACGGAACGTATTGCATCGCCGCAAACGTGTGGACCGCCTGGTGCGGCGAGAGGACGAAGCTGAAGGCGAGACCGGGGACGAGCAGGTCGAGGAGGACTCCGCGCGCCACCCAGGGAACGCTTTCGCTCCTTTCGCGCGGGACGAGCTTCACGAGCGCGAGGCCGATGCAGAAGAAACCCAGAAGACGAAAGGCGTCGTAGAAGTGCCCCCTGAAATAGGAAACGAGAAACCAGAGGCGGGTGGCGAAAAAGAAGAGCAGGCCGCCCGAAGGCCCACCGACGGTCCAGTCTCTGGCTCGGTCGATCATCACCCCGGCCGTTCCATTGATAGTGAAGAGGACGAACAGCGTGACCATCGCCGCCAGATAGGGAAAGAGGAGGGTTTGCCTGAAGGGGTCCGAGGCGCGGGGGCGCCGTCGCCATGCCCGCAGGGCCTGCGCCACCAACAGGCAGGGAACGAGGAGCCAGAAAAGGAAGTCGGTGAGCGTGCCCATAAACACGGCGACTCCGACGGCAAGATCCGCGGCGCGGCGACCTCGCTCCGTAGCCAGGGAGGCCCGCAGCCACCTCCCCGCCACCGCGACCACGAGCAAGGGAAGGACGGTGAAGGTTTGGACCGAGAGGTTCTGCCCCCAATAAAGAATGGGAGGAAACAGGAGCACGAAGAGCCCAGAGTTCAAGGCGGTGAGCGTAGGCCACCGCAAGCTTTCGGGCCGCGCGAGGGTCGCGAGGTAATAGGCCAGAAGCGCGAGCAGGAGCGAGAGCGCGAAGTGGATGGCGAGATTTACCTGCATGAGCCCGTCGACGGTCGGCTCGAGGTCGAAGAGCCAGAGTGCGCCGTGGACGAGCATCGGGTGACCGGGCAGGGCCCACTTGAGGAGTTTCTTGTCGCCCTGATATTCCTCGGTTGGCGGCGAGAGGACCAGAGCGAATCGCGAGGCCCAGGCGCCATCGCGATCCCAGGTGCGCAGCCATCGGAGCGCCTCGGCGGTCACGTACGGGTC
>CAZKNR010000459.1:0-18590 GCA_964553925.1 uncultured Acidobacteriota bacterium | reverse complement strand
GCGACTGCGAAAGCTCGCCGACCTCAACAAGGAACTCATTCTGCAGGAAGCGCGCGAAAGCCGTAGCCGTTGAGCTAAGGTCGCGCCAAACGGTTTTTTGCGCTCGCGACGCCAAACGGAATTTTTCAACAGCCTTTAGCTTAGCTAGACAGAGTAGACGGGGTAGGGCGAGGATGCGAGAATGATGTACCATTGAACCAGCTTGCAGGAAGACCGCATGGTGTTATTCTAACGACCCAAGCCTCTTGAAGCACCGTGCGAACCGAAGAGAACCTGGCCATTCTCGGCCAAACGGGGGCGCCCACTTTTGGCGGACGCGAGAGTTTGCCGGGACTCCGTAGGCTGTATCGCAGCGGTCGCCGCGCCGCTGGCGGGGCGAAGCGTTTGTTGTTTCCGCGTGCCGAGGTCGCTGCTTGGAACAAGGCGAAACGAGCCGCCGAGGACCTGCCGCGCTTCGCTCATGGCCGAATTCGGCTGCTCCACTATGACCTGGAGTACGTCGATCTGTTGACTCTTTGCCCGCAATGGCACGACCTTTTCGTCCGAGAAACGTTCAGGGTGGAACTAGGGACTGAGACGCCCCGAATACTCGACTGCGGGGCAAACGTCGGACTCGCGAGCCTCTATTTCAAGAGGAGATATCCAAAGGCGCGCATTACCGCATATGAAGCGGACCCGGCGATCGCGGAAACGCTCCGAGGAAACCTAGGGCGAAACGGCTGCAAAGACGTGGAGGTCGTCCCTGCCGCGGTCTGGATCGAAGACGGTTCCATCGAGTTCTGCTGCGAGGGCGCGGACTCGGGAACGGTAGGAGCGCTCGCCTACGGAATGTCGGGGAAGCGCGTGCAAGTGCCGAGCGTGCGTTTGAAGGACATCCTTGCAAAGGAACCCATCGACCTTTTGAAGCTCGACATCGAAGGAGGCGAGGAGACCGTCTTGAAAGACTGTGCCGATGCCCTCCAGAATGTTCGTGCGGGTCTCCTCGATCTGCACGAGTTCGATCCCAGTCACCGGTGCACCGCGGGTGTTCAGGAGATACTTGATAGCGCGGGTTTCGTCTGGAGTCTCGACGACTTGTCGTCGCTCCCATGGCGGCCTCCGACGGCGAAGTCGGATAGTCCGTTTCCCGGGGCCCACCTCTGCTGGTCCGTCCTTTTGCGAGCCTGGAGACCGTGAGCACCAGGGAATCGGTAGTCTACGTGCTGCCCGGGAAGATGGGTGGCGTCGTAACCAACCTGTGCAACCTTCAGGCAAGCTGCGATCGTGAACGGTTCTCACAGTACACCATCCTCACACATAACAATCTCGATCGCGATACGCCCTTCGAAGGTTCCATGGCGAGCGACGAGCAGGCACGTTTCGTTCATACCCTGCCTCTGGAGAATCTTCACAGTGTGCTCCGGCGCTTCGGAAAGAGCGTTCCTGCTGGAGGGGGCGTTCTCGTGTCCAGCGATTGGCTCGAGCTCGCGTGGGCTGGCAGCCGAGGGACTGAGAAAGCCGTATTCCAGATTCTGCATGGGGACTTCGACTACTATTACGATCTGGCACAAAAGCATGAAGAAATCGTCGACGTCTTCATCACCTGCAGCCGGCTAATCCACGACAAGCTTATCGAGCTGCTCCCGAGTCGAATCCACTCGATTCACTACATACCGTATGGCGTGCCGATTTCGGAGGGGGTTCGGCGGCAGTCGAATGGACCGCTCCGGATCCTATACGCAGGGCGTTTAGAGCGCCGGCAAAAGCGCGTGTTCGATCTCCCATTGATCGATCGAGCGCTTCGAGCAAGGACCACGGAAGTCGAATGGACGATTGCCGGTGGAGGTCCGGATGAAGCGGATCTAAGGCGGCGTTGGGAGGGCGGGCGCCGGGTGCGTTGGGCGGGAGTACTTTCGAACCGGGAGACCATCGAGCTGATGATGGATCACGATGTCTTCGCATTGCCGAGCGAAGCGGAAGGCCTTCCGGTGGCGCTGCTGGAAGCGATGAGCGTCGGCCTGGTTCCCGTGGTCAGTGACATTCCGAGCGGGGTTCGAGAGGTGGTCATACCTGGAGAGACCGGCAGTAGAATCCCGATTGGAGACATCGACGGTTTCGCTAGAGCCATTGCGGAGCTCGACAGAGACCGCTCCCGGTTGGAGTCAATGGGAAGTGCCGCACGCCGGCTCGTCTCGGGAAAATTTGATGTAAGACATCAGGCTGTTCGCTATCAGGAGCTCTATACTCAATGGCGAGAGCTTCGGCGCGCGCGTCCGAGGAAGCCCGCGCTCCCTTACGGGAGCCGACTCGATCGTCCATGGATCCCGAACGCGGTTGTGCGTTTCATTCGCGCTCGTCGTCGGCCGGAGCTCCGCGCTCTTCTCGAGAAAGACCACCGTCGGCGCTCCGTCTGAGCCTACGAGCCGGCGCGGGCGGATACATGTCCTGAATCCGTCAATGACGACCAATCAGGAACAAGGTAGTCGCCATCGGCGTCCAACGGAGTTCCGGCGAGGGCGCTCCTTTGAGCGGGACGCGCGTATCGAAGCAAGTCCGATAGGGAGAGCCCGGATGCCCTCAGTCGATGGCTGGCCAGTCGAACCCGGCCTCGCCTAAGGTCCAGGTACGTAAGCTTCAGAATCGTAAAGACCAGATTGCGTTTCGCCAAAACCCGTTCTTCACCAAGAAGGGGGCATGCGTCGTCTGACAGAGCGCGCCACGCTTCGCCTGGCACCAGGGCGTACTCCCATGCCGCTTTCTCACTCTGGAACTCCTGTCCGGGGTGAATTCGATACCAGAAGAGGTCCCCCGGAAGGAGTAGCACGTCTACCCGGGCGCAGGCCTTGAGCCAAAAGAGGTTGTCGGAGCCGACTCCCTTGTCGGGGAACCCTCCGAGTGCGCGAAAGACCTCGGTGCGAAAGAGAGCGCCGGACGGTCCGCACATGAACATTCCGTACCCCAGAAACTCTCTCTGGTAACACATCCGGGGTGTGAGTAACATCGGGCAAGGTCCGCCCGGCCAGTTCCTTCCCATCGAAAGCGCGAAGCCTGCACTTGGTGCGGAGGCGAGTGGTCCGATCATCGTCGCGAGACAATGGGGGTACATGATGTCGTCGGAATCGTGATACTTGAGGTACTGGCCCTCAGACAGACTTGCCGCGCGATTGCGGTTTCCGAACTGGCCCAGGTTGGCCTCGTTCTGGATGACGCGAATCCTCTCGTCCTTGCGTGCGTACGACTGTGCGATCTCGAAAGTCGCGTCCGTCGACCGATCGTCGGTGATGATGAGCTCGAAGTCCGACAATGTCTGTCCCAGAACGCTTTCGATCGCAGAAGCGATGTACTTCTCTCGATTATAAGAGGTGATCAGGACACTGACAACAGGCCTTCGGCTCATTGCCTATCCCCCCTCTCGCGATACCATGACACGGTGCGGCGAATCCCGTCGTCCAGGGAAACACGCGCCTCATAGCCCAGATCCCTCCGAGCTGCATCAATGTTGGCGCACATCTCCCAGACCTCGGTTTCCCGATAGGGAACGGCACCAAACCGTACCCTTGCGGGCGCATCGCCTCCGATGGTCCTTGCTATTGTTTCTATTAGATGACCGAGCGTTATGACGTGACCGCTTCCCACGTTGTATGTTAAGCCGTTCCAAGAATCGCCGTGAAAAGACGAAGAATCCGCCGCTAATCCATCCCGCTGCGGCCTGAGGCTTCTCATTGAACTCGGTGACTCGACAATTTTCCTCGACGCCAATTTCGCCGAAGCGGCCCGGCGGATGGACTGCAGTGACTGTGCCCAGCTTGCCGTGAGCTCGATGAAACTTTACGACTTCACGGAAATCGACATCACAGACGCCGTCGCCGTAAGTTACCGCGAAGATGTCGTCCTCCGCGGGGATGAACGCTGACGCCCGTTTGATTCGGTGACCGGTCATGCTGTCGTGCCCGGTTTCGGCAAGCGTGATCCGCCAATCGTTCTCGGTGGGGCGATTGTGAACGACCGGCGGGCCACCGTGAGAGAGATCAAGCGTCACGTCTTCGACCATCGCGGTGAGATTCAGGAAGTAGTTCTTGATGAGATCGGAGCGATAACCGAGGCACAGGACAAAATCGTTGAACCGCCAATGCGCGAAGCCCTTCATGATGTGCCACAGAATGGGTTTGCCGCCGATCGGCACCATTGGCTTTGGTAGCTCTTGTCCAGCTCCAGCGAGGCGGGAGCCATACCCGCCGCACAAGATCAGTACTTTCATGGCATAGTCTAGAAGTCGCGTCGTCTTACCGACTCCACTCGACGCGTGGCATCATTCTTCCCGCCGTCGTTTGTCACGGCAGGTTTGATACCGGACAGTCGAGCGATCCTCGTGAGATCGAGTGGAGGCCAGCGCGATGACTCAGTGGTGGAGTTCCAACGGGCCGTCGACCGCGAAACAGCATCTTTGCGGCGTCTCCGCGACACCATAGCCTGAACCCTGTTGCCGTGTGACCGAGCTGGCAGGCTTTGACATACCATGGTGTACTACGAAGCCCGATTACTGACGTTTCCAGCTATTGTAACGCCTCGTCGGACCGTGAGTCGAACTGGGATCTCGCAGACTCCCAACTCTCTCACGTCGCCGATAAGCGCCTGGATCGCCAAGCGCCTGGATCGCCACTCAAGCCGTGACCTATGCTTCGGGTTGGCAATGTATCAAAGGCAACATCGAAATGAACCACATCAGACTTTGCGAGCTATGGCGATCGTGTCCAGAGTTGGCGCCCATGCTGGGGTAAGAGGCGCAAGGAAGGGCTCCAGGCCGATTAGGCCCTTGACCGCCTGTTTGGCCAAGAACCAGCGCTTTTCGCGGAGCTTCAACGCAGGCTCCACGTTCTCGCTCTCGATGAGCACAGGCTGCAGCCCAGCCTCTTCACAAAGGGCCCTCATCCCTTCCGGGTAGATACGCCAGCAGTCGACTGGGTCTTCGTGGTAAGGCCATGTCACTGGGCAAATGGTGATGACGAGGCCACCGGATCGACACACTCGAGCCAGTTCTCGGTACCATGTCCATATCTTTCGAACGTGCTCGATTACTTGACCGGATAGCACCACGTCATAGGTGTTGTCCCGCAACGGGAAGCAGTATTCATGCTCCGCGACGTAGTTGACCGCGTGCGGAGGAATGGGCCTATCGGCTCTTCGAATTTCGAGAGTCTCCCACCGTAGGCCCGTCTCACGGACGGAATCCCGATAGGCCGATGGAATGGCCTCGGGGCCGATTTCGAGAACCGTCTGGTTGGCACGAAAGAAGGGGACGGCGTATTTCTTGAAGAGCAGCTTACTATTGACATGCATTCGCGCTGTGGTCTGGAGCTCTAGCGTAGACGCTGGACGACGCTGATGTTATGCTGAAATCTCAAGAACGTCACGAACTTTCTTTAGAGTATGAGGCGTCAAATCGAAGACATCGCCGCACCAGAACCTGATACCGCAGTGTCCCTAGTATCCGCCCAACAATACAATCACAGTAACTGGCAGATTGAAAGCATAACAGAGACATCATTCCGTGTGGTTAAGATTGAGCAAGAGTCGCGTACTCTGCTGATAATCATTGAGTAATAGCGACTGCTAGCCCCATAAGTAACGGTGCAGGAGTTATGCTATAGTTCATCCTGATGGAATCAAAAACGGGAGGAACTATAGCATTATGCGGCCCATCACCTTTTCCGCAGATCCCCTTCGGCAGTTCTTGCGCAGAACTCGGATCGCTACCTTGCCTGAGTTGAAACAAGTTTTGGGTACCGATGCCGATATCACGGTCTTCCGCAAGCTGCAGGAACTCTCCTATCAAACCAGCTATTCTCACCGCGGCCGATTCTACACCCTGGAGGAAATCGCCGATTTTGATGAGCATGGCCTGTGGTCGCTCGGCTCCGTCTGGTTTTCACGCCATGGTAGTCTCGTAACGACGACAGGAGCCTTCGTCAATCAGGCGTCCTCTGGATACTTTGCCGCGGAATTGGAAGAGATCCTCCACGTCTCGGTCAAAGAGCCATTGCTACAGTTGGTCCGGCAAGGCAGGATCTCCCGGCAACAGGTCTCCGGCCTGTACCTGTACTGCGCTCGGGACAGCCAGCAGCGACAACAACAGGTGCTGGCGCGACAGGCGCGTGTTCGACCACCGAGCGCCGCTGCCAGTGTGGTTGCGCCCGACCAGATATCCGACGAGCTTCAGGCGGCGATCATCCTATTCTGGAGTTCACTGGACGAACAGCAACGGCGCTTGTACGCTGGCTTGGAGTCGCTCAAGATGGGACACGGCGGAGACCATCAGATCGCCGGGTTTCTTCATCTGGACCCGCATACGGTGGCCAAAGGCCGGCGCCAGTTGTTGGCCCAGGATGTGGACTTGAGCCGAGTGCGGAAAGTAGGAGGTGGTCCGCAAGCAGGCGGAAAAAAAACGCCCGAAGTGATCACCGCCATCCAGAAACTGATGGAGCAGGAAACGGCCGGCGATCCAGTCACCGGATTGAAGTGGACCAGAAAAACCACCGCGAAGATTGCCTGGCAACTCCGCCGTTTGGGCATTCGCGTGAGCCGCAACACCGTGGGACGCCTGCTGCGGCTGATGAAGTATTCGTTACGTACCAACCGCAAGAGGATCACTACCAGCTCCAGTGCCGACCGCGACCGACAGTTCCGCTACATCCGCCGGCAGCGACGTCGCTTTGAAAAGCACGGTGATCCGGTGGTGAGCGTGGACGCAAAAAAGAGAGAACTGATTGGCAACTTCAAAAACCCAGGGGTCAAATGGGAGCGGTCCTCCACCAACGTCAACGACCACGACTTCCGTTCCGATGCAGTGGGCATCGGCATTCCATACGGCATCTACGATCCCAGGGCGAACCGGGGCTGCGTGGTCGTGGGCACATCACATGAAACGTCCACCTTCGCTGTGTCCTCGATTTGCAAGTGGTGGAAAACGGAAGGGCGCAAGCACTACCCGCAAGCCAGCCAAATCCTCATCCTGGCTGACACCGGCGGCAGCAACGGGTCGCGGCGTAGCGCTTGGAAGTTAGAGCTTCAGCAACAACTGTGTGATCGCCTCGGACTGCGGGTCACCGTTTGTCACTATCCCACCGGTGCCTCCAAATGGAACCCCATCGAGCATCGCTTGTTCAGCCAGATCAGCAAAAACTGGGCAGCCGAGCCGCTCACCAGCTATGAAAAAACTCTGAAGTTCATCCGTACCACCACAACCACTACTGGTTTGAAAGTCACTGCACACCTTGACCCAACCGACTACCCCACTGGCCTCAAGGTTCCCAAACAACAACTCGCCCAACTGAACATCCGCCCGAAAAGAGTCCTGCCAAAGTGGAACTACACGGTCTCCCCGGGTCGGAATGTGAAATAGTTTTTGGGCGCTCGCCTAGTAGCAGGAACGTGGAGAGTCATCGGAATACCTTCATCGTCATCGAGCCGGGCTGTCCTCAGCTCCGCGAGGAGATCGCGGACCTCGTTCACTACCGGGGATCTGCTCTACTTCCTGACCCGTCGCAATCTCCCCGTCCATACAAGCAGACGGTCCTCGCAGTCTCTGGGCGATCCTCCAGCTGCTCCTCACCATGATCGTGTTCAGCCGGTTTCTGGGCAAGCTTGTGGGCGCGAGATCGAAGGCAATCGGCAGGAGCTACGCACACGAATCCGTGACTGGCGTCAAATGAGAGTGGTCACGATAATCGATGGTTTTATTTGCAGGACATTCGAATGGCCGCTCCGAAAGAATGAAGCCACCAAGAGCGGCTCAGCGAGTGAACCGCCGGAATTGTTCCACGAAAAAGCAAGCCCATCCTCAGAAAGCGTGCTCGGAAATGGGGTGAAAAGCATGGATTATCTTGATCGTTCTCAAATGCAAAGCTTTTGCCTACGCCAATGGTCGACCTGGAATCGACTACAGCGAGGAGTCGATTCGACTCGTGAAGGAACGCGCTGCAAAGTCGCGTTCAGGTCTAGTCTGTCTAGGTCCGGCTTCTCGCCGCCTTCCCGAGCCCCAATGGGAAAGGCCGCGCTTTTTGATGTGGCGGGAATCGAAGGTGCAGAACTCGCACACCGTCTCGCATATAGCTGGATCAAAGTCTTCAACGAGAAGAACGGTCAAGACTAGGTGGATTCGGGCTCGGCCCTTCTCAACTCTCACGAACTCCCATGTGGCAATCGCTATTCTGACGTTGGGTTGAATATCCTTGAAGTACCTAAGAGCTAGCCATGATCCAGAATTTCACCATCATAATAGGTGCCGCCAAATGTGGGACCACCACCTTGTTCGATCACTTGGCCGAGCATCCTGAGGTTTGCCCGGCCTCGACGAAGGAGCCCAATTTCTTCGCGTCCGAAGAGCATTTTGCCCGCGGACGCGCCTGGTACGAGAGTCTGTGGCGTTGGGATCCGACCCGCCACAAAACGGCTCTCGAGGCGAGTACCTTTTACAGCGTATATCCGCTATACCCGAGCGCCGCGCGAAACATGGCGCAACTGGATGCCAACTACAAGCTGATTTACATAGTGCGCCCGCAGATGGAACAAATCGCGTCGCACTTTACGCATGCGTTGTCGATTGGTTCAGCATGGACCGACCCGGAGTCTGGCTGGTGGAAAGGGCGACGAATCAACGCGTTTTTTCTGTGCTCTGCTTCATACGCGCAGCAGCTGGACGAATATCGGCGCTATTTCTCTTCGGGTCAGATACTTCTGCTCGAACTGGGTGAGCTTCGGCGCGATCCGGCTGCGCTGCTGAAGAGGATATGCCGGTTCATCCAGGTGGATGACTCTTTCCTCTTCAGCAACTTGTCGAGAATTTCGAACACGTCCCAGGGCAAGGTCCTGCCTCGAGACAGCTGGCAGGCGATTAGGCGCGTGACATGGCTCCGGAAGATGTATCGGCGATTGCCATTCGGGTGGCGTGCAAAGTTGCATTCCGTCACTGGAAAGCGCCTGAGCGGGCCACTCGAGCTCACTCAGGAGGAGAAGAACTACATTCGCACAGTTTTGGCGGCCGACATCGCGCGGTTCCAGGATGAGTACGGCCTGATGCTTTCCAGCTCCAATCGGAAGACCTAGCCGTCATAAACTTCACGCGCTACTAAGAGCCGTACGAGACCTCAATTCGAACAGAGCGCAGCCGAAAGGGCGCGATGAGTGCCCGCTCGGTAAGACTCCCTCTATGGCTTCTCGAAATGCAGCCCGCTATTCGCGCGTTCTTCCCGAGCCTGGATCTCGCCGTAGAAGCCGTAGACGCTTGGTGATGCGGATGCTATGCTGAAAACCTAAGAGATATGCGTTTTTTGCTTGCAGCATGACCCTCCATCGAGGATGCGTTCGCGTCAGGACCTGATAGCGCTGTGGCTGTAATAGCAGAAGTTGGAGAGCCGTCCGAGTACCTCATCGTCATCGAGCCGGGCCGTCGTCGGCTTCGTGAGGAGATCGCGGACCTCCTTCACTACCGGGACCTCCTCTACTTCCTCACCCGTCGCGATCTCTCGGTCCGTTACAAGCAGACGGTCCTCGGGGTTCTCTGGGCGATCCTTCAGCCGCTCCTGACCATGATCGTATTCAGCGTGTTCCTGGGTAATCTCGCGGCGGTTCCGAGCGACGGTGTCCCGTATCCGGTTTTCGCCTACCTCGGGCTTCTGCCCTGGACCTATTTTTCGTCGACGGTGACGCGGGCGGCCATGAGCCTCGTCTCCCATGCGAATCTTCTGGGGAAAGTCTACTTCCCGCGGGTGCTCATCCCGCTGAGTGCAGCTTTGTCGGCGCTCGTCGACTTCGCGATCGCCGCGGTGATTCTCGTTGGAATCATGTTCTACTTCGACATGTTTCCGGCCCCAGGTTCGATTCTCCTGTTGCCGCTCGTCCTTTTGACCGCTTTGCTCGCCCTTGGTGTTGGCATGTGGCTTGCGGCGTTGAACGTTCGTTACCGGGACGTGCAGCACGCGACGCCGTTTCTGATGCAAATCTGGATGTTCGCGACCCCTGTCGTCTACCCAAACAGTCTCGTTCCTGAATCCTACCGAGCGTGGTTCCACCTCAACCCGATGGCCGGGATCATTGCCGCCTATAGAGGGGCGGTCCTGGGAACGCCGATCGATTGGCAGGGACTTTCGATTTCGGGCGCCGTGACGCTCGCGTTTCTCGTGCTTGGCATCTGGCAGTTTCGGCGGATGGATCGGTTCTTCGCCGACGTGGTGTGAAGCGTGGCCACCTCTGTTATTCGAGTCGATGGACTGTCGAAGCGTTATCGCGTCGGCGGCCGGGCCCAGCCTCAACGCCGCCTCGGCGAGGCGCTCGAGGATCTCGTTCTGGCACCCTTCCGAAGCATGCGGGGGAGGGGCGCGGACGAAACGTTCTGGGCATTGAAGGACGTAAGCTTCGAAGTAAACCGAGGGGAGGTTCTCGGGATCGTCGGCAAGAACGGCGCCGGTAAGAGCACCCTCTTGAAGATTCTCTCGCGCATCACCGAGCCGACCGAGGGTCGAGCCGAGCTCCGCGGCCGGGTCGCTAGCCTCCTAGAGGTCGGAACCGGCTTTCACGGCGAGCTCACGGGACGAGAGAACGTCTATCTCAACGGTACGTTCCTCGGAATGCGCAAGCGTGAGATCGACCGGAAGTTCGACGCCATCGTGGCGTTCTCCGAAGTGGATCGATTCATCGACACTCCAGTCAAGCGCTACTCGAGCGGCATGTACGTGCGCCTGGCCTTCGCCGTCGCTGCTCACCTCGAGCCGGAGATTCTCTTGGTCGACGAAGTGCTGGCCGTAGGCGACGCGGAGTTCCAGAGAAAGTGCCTGGGGAAGATGAACGACATCGCTCAGGAGGGGCGCACGGTCCTCTTCGTGAGCCACAACATGGCCGCCGTTCAAAGGCTGTGCTCTTCCGCGATTCTCCTGCGCGAGGGAAAGGTGCCCCTCCCCGGCGACGCGGTCTCGGTCGTCGCCGAGTACCTGAGGGGGGATGGCCTCGGCGGCCCGCGATTTCGGGCGGAGAAAGAGACGGGGCGGGCTCAACTACTCTCCGTCGACATGCGCGACGCGAACGAAATTGAGATCGAGCGGCCTCTGTCTACCACGTCTTTCGTCTTCGACCTCGCCTACGTTCTTCCCAAGCGGGCGCCGGGCACTCGGGTGGGGATCGGCGTCCTCAGCGTCGACGGGATCGTTGTCTTCACCAGCAACACCCGTGACGTCGCCGCCGAGGTTCCGAGCGAGGCCGGGCGATACCGGGCGCGGGTAACCGTGCCCGATAACGTCCTTCTCGCGGGCGACTACCACCTGGCGGTCTGCATCTACAACGACGGCGAGATCCTGGACCTCCACGAGCCCGCGCTCTCGTTCACCATCGAATCCGGTCCGTCGCCTCTCTACGTCGGTCAGTTCCGCAGGAAGGGATTCGTTCACGTTCCTTGTCGCTGGGGCGTGGAGGGGGATTCCGGGGCCAACCAGAACTCCGAGCCGGTGGCCGTCAGAGAGTCCCCATGAGTGTGTCGGCTCGAAGATCCCTCCGGTCGGTCCTGGGTAAAGCCTATCGATTGGCTCTCGGACCGCCGCACCTATCGCTCATCGACCAGATGATGCGCCGGAACCTGGACCGCTGGACGATGTACCTCCGCGCGGTCGACTTCGTCAACTTCGAGGCGGTCGAGGGAGACATTCTCGAGTTCGGCGTTTTCGGCGGAGTCAGCATGGCGCTGCTCGCGCAGGCATACGCGTTCGACCCCAAGGGAATGACTCGGAGAATCGTCGGCTACGATTCTTTTCAAGGTCTGCCGCAAAGCGAGGAGACGCATGCGCGCTGGACAGGGGGCGACTGCGCCAGGATCCACGCGTGGCACCCCACGATGAAACCGGGGGACGTGGTGACGGAGGAAATCACTCTCGACCTCTTTCGGCGATGCGGCCTCGACAAGCCGGAGCTCGAAGTCGGTCTCTTCCAGGATACGATAGCGAAAACCGTTCCGTCGAAATACGCGGCCGCCGCCCTCGTCCATGTTGATTGCGACATGTACGAATCCGCCAAGATCGTTCTAGCCGGCCTGGCGCCGGTCCTGCAGGAGGGAACGGTGGTTCTCTTCGACGAGTGGTTTTCTTACAAGGGCAATCCTGGAAAGGGCGAAGCGCGCGCGTTCTTCGAGTTTCTCGAAGCGCACCCCGAGTGGGGAGCGCAACACTACCAGCCTTACGGACCGTACTCCAACTCTTACATCTTGTTTCGCAAATGAGAATCGCGCACGTCGGGCCTCCTCTCATGCGGACTGGAGGGCCCGCAGGCTATCTCCTGGAGCTTCGTCGGCAAGCGGAGGAATCGGAGGATGAGGGTCGCCATCGGGTGCGATTTCCTGGAGCCGCTTCCGAACCCGCGGCGAGGAAGAGATCCTTGCCCGGGATCAGCCGCCTTCGGCGGTGGAAGCGCGCCGTCTTGGGACCCCCGCGGCTCTACCGGCCAAGCCGCGAAGAGATGAATCAGACAGGGGGCGTTATCGACGAGCTCGTGACGCGCGCGGCGCGAGATGCCGTCGAGCTTTGCCGTCCCTCGTTCGACATCCCGGCGGACGTGTACTTCGTGCACGACGTATTCGCCGTGGAAGCCGCCAAGGCGAACCTGGGCTCGGGAGAGGTCTGGCTCATGATCCATTCACCCATGCCTGTGGCCCTCTATCTCGCTTGGAACTGGGGCTGTCCCGAATGGCCCTGGGAGGAGATCGCGGCGCTCGTCGACGTGAGACTGTGGATCGAGAAGGAGCTCGAGACCTGGCGTCTCGTGGACCGCGTTGTATTACCCTGTCCCGAGGCTCTCGAAGAGCTCGTCCGCGTCGACCCGCGCTTCGCGGACGCGAGCGCGACCCTCGAGTACCTGCTGACGGGCTCGTCTGCGGTGAGCCCTGGATCCTCCAAGGATTCCAGCGATCGAGAGCAGTTGGGTCTTTTCCTCGGAAACAATCAGGCCTATCGAGGGCTCGACGTGCTGTTCCAGGCCTTGGCGTTCCTTCCCGGCCGAAGAAATCTACCCGGCCAAATCGCGCTCGCCGGCCCCGATCCGGACTCTATTCCTTCTCATCCCCGAATTCGGAAGCTCGGGCGGGTCGAAAACGTCCCGGCGCTTCTCGCGAGCGTCGACTTTCTCGTCAACACCAACCGCTTCAGCCTGTTCGATCTCTCGAACATTGAGGCGGTTGCGGCAGGAAAGCCTCTCCTGCTTCACGCCGTCGGTGGCAACAAGGCTCTCGCACGCCTAGGAGCCGGATGCCGTCTCTTCGAGCCGCTGACGCCCGAGGCGCTGGCGAAGGGACTCATCGAGATGTTCTCGATGAGCCGGGATACGTTCGCGGCTCAGGGCCTCAAGTCTCGAGAGTGCTACGAGCGACACCTCACGGCGAAGGCAATGTGGCGTCGCCATGTCGAGCTGTACGACAAGGCGGAGTCCCGGATCGCGGTATGACGGAGACGGTCGAGACGCTCATTGTGGGCGCCGGGCCTACCGGACTGGGTGCGGCGTGGCGGCTATTCCAGCGCGGGGCGACCAACTGGAGCGTTTGCGAAGCCGAGTCGGCTCCCGGAGGTCTTGCCTCCTCAGTGGTCGACGAACATGGATTCACCTGGGATCTCGGGGGGCACGTCCAGTTCAGTCACTACCGTCATTTCGACGATCTGATGGACGACCTCCTCGGACCCGAGGGTTGGATCTATCACGAGCGCAGCGCCTGGGTCTGGATTTGCGGCGTTTTCGTACCTTATCCCTTTCAGCTCAACCTCCGGCATCTTCCGCCAGCCGAGAAATGGGAGGCGGTTCGGGGACTCCTCCATCTTGACTCGAACGGAGCGGCGGAGCCGGCGAACCTCGGCGAGTGGGTCGAGCGCACGTTCGGCGACGGAATCTCGAAACTGTTTCTCAGGCCCTACAACCTCAAAGTCTGGGCGTATCCGCTCGAGGAGCTCTCCTGGAAATGGATCGGGGACCGCGTCGCGGTCGTCGACGTCGAGCGCGCCATTCAGAACATACTCCTCGAGCGGGACGACGTCTCCTGGGGCCCGAACAACAAGTTCCGCTTCCCCCTTCGGGGGGGCACGGGGGAGGTGTGGCGACGGCTGGGTGAACGCCTTCGGGAGCGGATCCGCTTCGGACAGCGTCTCCTCGAGCTGGATTCTCGGAACCGGGTCGCGAAATTCGAATCGGGCCTGGAGGTCCGTTACGAGCGCCTCCTGAGCACGTTGCCTCTGGACATGCTCGTGAACGCGAGCGACCTCTCACACGATCTCGGGGCGGCCTCGGCGGCACTGCAGTACTCGTCGACTCACATCATCGGCGTCGGCCTCCACGGCTCCCTCCCGCAGTCACTCGACGGAAAGTGCTGGATGTATTTTCCGGAGGGCGACTGCCCGTTTTACCGCGTTACCGTGTTCTCCCACTACTCTCCCAACAACGTTCCAGATATTCGTCGATACTCGTCGCTTATGGCCGAGGTGTCGGAGTCTCCCTCGAAGCCCGTCGACTCGGTACGTGTTGTCGAAGAGACGATCGAGGGCCTTCTCGCCACGCGTCTGATCCGGAATCGAGAGCAGGTTCATCACACCTGGCACCGCCGACTTCAGCGGGGGTATCCGACACCGTCGCTGGACCGCGACCGCGCTCTCGCGGAGCTTCTTCCGGCTCTCGAGGAACGGAATCTCTTCAGCCGAGGTCGTTTTGGCGCGTGGAAGTACGAAGTCTCCAATCAGGATCATTCGTTCGCACAGGGCGTCGAGGTGGTTGACCACTGGCTCGACGGCACCGAGGAGGAGACGATTCATCATCCAGAAATCGTGAATTCTCGTAAGTGCTGAAAGCGAGCATCCGTTCCTCTTCCCCTCTTCGACGGCGGGATAAGTTGGATCCACTTGCGGCGCGATGACGGATCCATCCGTCTCCCTTTCTAGCCAGTCAGCTCACGGCGTGCGCTGTTGAAGGGAAAGGAGATAGTCCATCGAGACCAGTCAGTTGCCGCGCGGCAACTGGATCCATTCTGCGCCGGAAGTGGATCCGATCGAGGCCGACGCTAAAGCGCGTTCTCGAGCTTTCTTGTGAGCGTGTCGTGATGTCGACGAAACGAAGGGTGGATAGCTCAGCGTTTTCCTCTGGGCTCTGACATCGAAGCTGGGTCGCGACTCATTCATAGGGCTTGGCGGTGGCATCAGTTTCACTCCACCTGGCTCCCGTCGGCGGTGGTTGCTTTCGTTCGGCTCGTTCAGCTTCGCCGATGCCGCCGGACGGTGGTCTGCCGGCTGGACACCGGGCACCGATTTCTCGCGAGGCCCGACGACGTCATTCAGTGCACGATCTGCATCAATGGAGAATGGGAGGATTGATCTATCGCAGCGTGCGCGAATTCGTACCCCCCGGCGGATTGTTCTCGACGTCGGAGCTCACGTGGTGTACAGCTCGATACGATTCGCCGATTGGGTGGGCCTGGGGGAAAGGTTCATGCGTTCGAGCCTCTTCCGTGGCATCGCCAGCACATCCAGGAGAATCTCCGCCTCAATGATATGGAGGAACGAGTGGAAATCCACGACGTCGCCGTGGCTGATGGCGAAGGTTGGGCCTCGTTCTCCTACAGCAACGTCTTCAATACCGGGATGGGGTCGCTCTTCGAGCGACGCCTCTCCTCGCGAATGGTGAACGTGGTTACCATATCATTGGATTCTTGGCGGGATCGAAAACAGTTGGCGGACGTAGATCTGGTGAAGGTCGATGTCGAGGGAGGGGAACTCGCGGTGCTGGAGGGAATGGAAGACGGACTCAGCAAAGGCCACTACAGAACTCTTCTTATCGAAGTGCATGAGGAGACTCTTCGGAAGCTGGGCCATTCTTCAGAGGATGTCTTGGATCTCCTCGAGCGACACGGATACGAGCTCTCGACATGGAGCTCCGAGCACCGGTTCGAGCCGCTCGTCACCAATGGACCGATTTCGTACCTGCTCGCGATCCATCCGAGCTCGCTTCGCTCGCGCAGGGTGCTCGTGAATTTTTCAGCACCCTGCTAATGCGGCGTCTCCGCCCCCCGCGGGCGCACCAGTCCGGCATCGATGATCGCGGTGGCAACGAGCGAGGCGAACTTCCGGCTGCCCCCACTGCTAAAATGCCCCTGATCGGCGAAATCGGCCGGCTCAAAGTCTCCCTCCTGAACCACGCTGAGCGCGATCTCTGCGTTTTCGCTGGCCACCTCACGGAGCACTCGATTGTAAGTTGCCATCATTCGGGGGAGATGCTTGTCTCTGACGTAGGGAATCCAGCCATAGCTGGTCTCGGCAGTCAGCGCCGTTTCATTGAGAAGATGAGGAATAAGCACAGGGCGGACTCCTTGAGCTTTCGAGAGCGCGAGGATATTCGTGAGGTTCCTGCGGTACAGAGCGAGGGCCCGCGCATCGACATCGGCGGTAAACTCGGCGCCCGTTGGTATCGTCGGCGGAGACTGGTCGAGCATCAGGTCGAACAAGCGCCCGAAGTAGAACACCGTCGCGAGAATTCCCGGGTAGGTTCTTTCGAGGCCGAGATTCCCCGGCTGTGAACGCCCGTGGAACTCGGCGTAGTAGGGGTCGAGATTGGCGACGTGTGTGTTGCGTAAATCATTCCAACCCACGTAATACAGCGCAATGGAGGGCTTCAGATCGGAGAAGCCAAACGCGGTCTGAATCGTATTCTCTACCGTGGTATAACCGGGCACCCCGAGGTTGACCACCTCGTACTCCGAGCCCAGGATTCGTTGAAGCTGATGGGGCCAGGTTTCGTCGTCAGAGACAGTGACGCAATAGGTTGATGAACCGCCCAATGCAACGAGCCGCTCGCGGTCCCGTTCAGGTCTGAGCTCGGGACCGCGAAAGCCTGCGCGGTTATGGGTGATCTCGGTATTTCCGTATCGAGCGTGAACGCCGGGTTTGGGCACCACTGAAAGGAACGGGTGCGGCTCGAACAGCAAACGATGGAGGCGTCGCGCCTGGAGCATCCAATGTCCTTGAGGCGACCTCGCCCGATACGCGATTTGGCATACTGCTTCGCTTACGATCCCCAAAGCAAGAATGAGCACTGCCGAGAAGGCAACGCGTTTGCGCAGTGACAGCATAACGAGACTTCGACCAAACTAAGACAAATGAGTGACGGCGGTCAAACCTTCTTGTCCTCGAGCTCCTGGCGCTGGCTACGACTAGAGGATGTCAAGAACTTAGTTGAAACCAACATGAGTGACTCTTGGTCATTCCAGATTTTCGACTCTGACTTCACGCGGCCTCGGGCATCTCGTCCTCTCGTTGAATCGCATCGATGGCAGCAACCACTGCCTTGATCGATGCGTGCCCCTTGACTCGTTTGAACTGTTGCTCGCAGTGGAGCAGCACCGCGGCGAGCCATCGCTGGCGCATCTTGCTGTTTCGGTAGCGTTTGATGTTGCTCTCGCAATCCCGAACCATCGAAAACATGCTCTCTATGGGATTCGTCGAGTGCAGGCTCTTTCGGAGCAGAGCGGGGACTTTCAACCGGTGGAGCGTCAGTACCTCCTCGAGCGCCTCGAGGAGTGAGTCCGCCGCCGACTCGTTGATGTCGCGAAGCCAGCGGTCGAACTCCAGCAGCATTTTTTTCGCGTCCTTGAAGCTGTTCTGCTCCAAGGCAGTCGCGAAGAGGCGGTGCGCCTGCTTTCGGTAGCGTTTGGCAGGTGGCGCTGGATGTTTCGGTCCTTGTGGATCGTGCACCGCTGGTGGATGAGCTTCTGCCTCTGCCGTAAGATCTCGAGATGCGCGTCTGGCTCGTCCAGCAGAAGGGTCGTCCCCGGGTTGGCATACAGATGAGCGAGCAGTAAGAGAGTCTGCTGGAGACCCCGGCCTGACGCCGAGAGGTCAAGACTTATCCCCCTCTCCCGATAGGTCATCGTGATCTCGCCCCGCTCCGTGACATAGATCGGATCATCGAGGATGACGCCGAAAAGAGTTGTCATCTGCTTCGATAGGATCTCCCACGACGGCGCATCCTCGGAGAAGACTCGATAACACAGATTCCTCAAGACCTCGGCGGTTCGACCCTCGCCAATTCGTACGTTGACAGCTCCTGGGTCGAGTCTCGCTTCACTCGCGGCAAGGCCTGACATCGGTGGAAGGAAGGCGAATCGGACTTTGGACGCCTCTGGAGGAATGATCATGCGGTCTAAGGTTGCACCTTGGTCACGACGAAGGGGGCGGCAATAGAACGATTCATCATTCGCGTAGTCGAATTCCATGCCGCATTCCCATTCAGCATCGGAGGAGACGCCGCTCAGGATGATGTCGACACGAACGTTCTTCGTCTCCGTCTTTCCGTTAATCCGGCGAACGTCCCTCACGTGCAGGTCGCGCCACAGTAGATTTGCGTCAGGGACGGGTAACGCCAAGAGGTCTCGGCGGTTGATGGTGACTCCAGGGCGCTTCTCGGGGGCCGCTTTACCAGAGCGCTTCTCGTTCCACTTTCGGAGCCCAATCTCCCATAGAGCGAATGCTTGAAGAGCCGTCGTCTTTCCCGAGTTGTTTGGGCCGATGAGAACGACGGCCTTCCCCAACTCCACACTTACGTCGTCGAATCGT
>CAZKNR010000458.1:0-16487 GCA_964553925.1 uncultured Acidobacteriota bacterium | reverse complement strand
ACCGTGACGATGGCGCCTCGCTTCATTTCCAGCCCCGGCGGTCAGCGGCTTGCTCCATGAACGCGAGGGCCTCCCGCTCCGACGCCCGCGTGCTGACGAGGAGCGACTGGCGGCGCGCCTCGAAAGCCGGGTCGACGGCGGACCCCCCGCCCCCCAGGGCATCCTCGAGGATCTCGCGCACTACCGCGCTCTTCGTACGGCGTCGACGCCGCGCTTCTCGTTCGATGCTCCGACCCAGGGCGGAGGAGACTCTGAGTGTCACGATGGTCGAGACCTTGGAGGACATTCGTACTGGTCCTTTCCGTTTTGAGCTTGTCATACAGTATACATAGCGCTCGCGGCTGTCTCCAGCGTGAGCCTGGAGCAGGACCGGGAGCGTTCCAATCGAGCATGACCGACCTAGAAACCGCGCTGGGTCTCCTTGCGGTCGAAGAAAAATGGCTCCAGCCGTTCGCGGTTCAGGATCCGTTTCCCGATCTCACGCTCGAGGGCTACCTCTCTCAAAGGCCCGACCATCGCTACGGCGCCCTCGCGATCCTGCGAGTCGAACGGCCGGCCGGCGCCCCAGCGCATCCTGGCGACGCCGAAGACCCACTACCCTCGACCGGGCCGGCCCGGAGTCTACGTCACGCTGGATGACGACAGAGTTAGCTGCTTCGTCTCACTGGATCCAGACCGTGACCACGTTGGCGACGACCTCGGTGTGAGGCTCGCCTGGGGCGAGGGGCCACCTGGCGGTGTAGGGAAGAGGAGGACCGTTCCTTCGGTGTGATAGTGGATGACGATCAGGCAGTCGCGGAGCTTGTGGAGCTTCCGGGCGTAGAACTTCGCCGCCTTGTTGCGCAGGTTGCGATGGGGGAAGAAGAGCTTCGCCGCGCCCTCGATGCCGGTGCGCCTCTCTCGAATGAGACCTCGCCCTCCTAGCCGCCCCCAAGCCGGGAGACGATTTCGTATTTGCGAGCGAGGGTCCGCCCGGGAACCAGGTCGAAAGACTCGATGTCGCGCACCGGCGCATATTCTACCCGTTCTGCTCCACGGTCTTGGCGGTACGGCGTTCGAGGCCGCGTTTGATCTCGTGCCGGAACGAAAAGACAGCAAGGGCAAAAGCGAGAACCAGCGCCGGGAGAGAGCTCACGCCATAGACGGCGATGGGAGCGAGCGCCAGCAGTGCCCCGAGAGCGCCTGCGGCGATCCTGACCCGCTTCGCGAGCCTGAGGCGCACCGCGACGTAGGTAATCCACACTCCGAGAAGGCTCGCCATCTGGCCCAGCGCCACTCCTCCTCTTGAAGCGTAGGCCACGCGGACGCGAGCCTCGAGCTCCCCGTGGTTCGCATAGAGCATTTCGAAGGCGAAGTGGACTCCCGCCGAGGGTACGTGCATCCGGAAGGGCTCGGGTACGTTCGCGGAGGCCATCTCCTTCGCCAAGGCGTCGCCCTCGATTCGCCCTTCCTCGAGGACGACGTTCATATTCGTCGAGGGCCGGCGGTAGTCGAGCCCCTCGGGGAGATACCAGTCCCAGCGCGACTCGGTGACGAGCAGGTCCGGCCGTGCGAGTGAAGCACTCACAGAGCCCAGGGCGCCCATCGAAGGGATCTTCGTGGAATAGACCAGCTCCACGGGAAAGCCTTCGCTCGAGCTCACGATCTTGATGAGAAACGCGGATTCGGCGATCGCGGGCTTCTCCGCCTTTCCGGCCACGAACACCGACCACACTTCGGAGCCTTCGGGAAGCGTAAGCCTCAGAAACTGCTTGCGGGTATTGCGCACCGTGAAGCGCGACGTCGTGACCGCGAGACCGTCGCGGGTAAAGAGCGTCCTGTGCTCGGCCCGGTCGATGACCGCCTCTTGCCCGGAAGCGGTCTCGTGCCGGGTGACCCCTAGAGAAAGCCTGGGCGCAGGCTCGGCGCGAACATAGCGGAAAGCGTGGAGGATGGGATGCGAGGTGCGAAGTACGAGCTGGCGCGGAAGCTCGCGGACGTCGAGAGGCGAGAGCTCCTCGACCACGAGCGGAGCCACCTCGACGGCGCTCGCGGCCTCGACCGCGATCCGGCCTTGCTCCACTTCCGCGCCGCGCACGTGGAGCGTCCCCGCGTCGACTTCGGCCGCGTTCTCAGCCATGAGGCGCTCGTAGGTCGCCTCGATCCGGAAGTCGCCCTCCATTTCCTGGGTGAACTCGACCTCGACCACACCGTCTACGACCCGGTGCGTGCGAAGAGAAGGCGCCACCAGGTTCAAGAGGTTCGCTCCCGCGGGAAGGACGAGATCGACGCGGTCGAGCCCGCCCGACTTCACGTGGATCTCGACGCTCGCCGAGGAGAGCACGGCAACGTCTCCGAGGCTCACCAGGGTGTCGACGTCGGCATCGAAGCGTCCCGCCGATCTTTCGGGCGCCGCGGCCGCCGCGCGCATCGACGGCGGAGCGTCCGCGTACTTGAGAGTATGAGCCACGGTCCTCTCGATGGTGTCGCGAACGAAGGCCGGGAGCTGGTTCTCGCCGACCTGGGTCGCGCCTCCGACGTCCGCGGGGTTCAACGCGCGATCGCGGGTTGAAACGAGAGCGACCATGCCGCGCTGGCGCCCGACCCCGACGGCCGAGAGAAGCGGAAGCGACTCCGTGCCGGTCGTGCCGAGCGAGCGATCGTAGTCGACGGCGAGGCGAAGCTCGGACGTGAGCTCGCGGTCGAGGAAGATGCGGAGGATGCGGCGCCTCTCACGGGCCTCGACTCTCCAGTCGGCGACCGCACCCGCCTCCGAGGTCACCTGGTTCACCTCGACGACCGGGGGAAGCTCGAGCTCGATGCGGCTCGTACCCCCGTGCTGCACTTCGTAGACGACATGGGCACGGCCATAGAGAACGCCCTCCTCGGCGTGAAGGACGTGATAAATGGAGGCGTTCGCGCGAAGCTCACGGCGCGCGGCCTCGGGAATCGCTTCCGACCACGACAGCGTGACTTTTTCGGTGAGCGGAACGTGAACCGTGGCTTCGGTCGCGCTCCCGCGGGAACGGGTCACCACACTCGCCGAGGGTTGTGCGGTGACGTCTTTTCTCCCGGGAAGTGTGAGCTCCACACGGGAAACCGGAACCTGGGGAACGAGGAGATCGGTCGTGGGCGGACCGTTCTGCTGGACGATCGGAGTCTGGAAAGAAGCCACGACGGTGTGAGTCCCGCGGCCCCGGACGATCGTCGCGAACTTTCCTCCCTCGACGAGGATGGGCGCTTCTTTTCCATCGACGGTGAGGCTCGTCAACGTCAGACTTCCGGGGAGGAGCGGGACCGTCGCCGCGGCGTCTTCGAAGAGCTCGACCCGGAGCTCGGCGCGCCAGACGACGGCGTCTTTGGAAACATCCCCGCGATAGGTAGCGCGGCTGAGGGTCGGACCTTTGTCCGAGGGCGCCCGCCAGGCGATCTGGACTCCGCTCGTCGAAGGGACGGTCGCCTGGACGTTCGTTTGAGAGCCTGACTGCGATACCCGTACGCCCGCCGCCGGAATCACGGTGACGTCGAGCCCCGTTCCTGGAAGAGTCGCCGTGAGTTGGATCGAGGACGCCAGCGGAAGCGGAACGGCGAGAACGTGACCGCGGGCGGTGGATGAGGCGTCGATTTGATAGGAGAGCTCCAGGCTGTACGTTCCCTTGACGTTCGTCCCGTAGCTGAGCCCTTGTCCCGTCGCGAAGAGCTGCACCGGGCTTCCCGAAACCGTCGCCCGCGTCACCGGAGTTCCTGGCGGAAGCACGGGGACGAGGACCCACTCGTTCTCGAAGACTTCTATCGGGAGCGTGACCGTGACTTCGGCAACGGCTCGGGACTCGACCGAGGCGACACTGACGCGGACCGCGGCGTTTCCGAGGGCGAAACCGAGCGGCGCGGGGCGCTGGGTGGGGGTGCGCGTCGTTTCGATGAGCTGGTTGTAGATGTCCAGGGGAATCTGAACCTGGCCCGGGTGCTCCTGCGCCGCCGCTCGGAGTGAAATCAGGCTCAGAAGGCAGATCGCGAGTGTGCGTTTCATGGTCGATACCTCATCTAGGAAGCGGTGTGCGAACGTTTGAGGGCGGAAGCGTAAAGTAGCGAATCCCGCAGATAACTCGCCGGGAGCTGAGGAAAGAATCTCAAGTATCCCTCGAGCATGGAACGATCCCGTTCCAGAGCGAAGGCCATCGCCTCATGAAGCGTCTTTGTGGCGGTTTCCGTATCTCCTCGTTCCACGGCTTCGGACGCAACCCGAAGAGCTTCCGCGACCCGGAACTCCAGGTGGTCTTTTTCGACGCTGATTTCGAGGGGACCGGACAGGGCGTCGGAGCGGGGAAGGGCGAGGCCCGCGCGCGAGACGGTGTTCTCGAGCCGGACGAGGTCCTTGTAGCGCGCCGTCACCTCGGCGATGGGGCCGGGGCCGTCCGCCACGACGTCGAGAAGGATGCTATGCGCGTCTCCGGCATAGAAGGCCGGGATGACGATCTGGATTCCATCCTCGTCCTTGCCACGATCGGCCTCGATCCCGAGGTTCTTCGCGAGTCGAAGGTCGAGGGCCCGCTCCTCCGCACGAACCCGGTCGGACTCGCGCGCGCTGAGCGGCTTGGAGCCCAGGACGTCGACGAGGCGGACTCCTTCGGCGAGCTGGATTCGCAGACGGACGGCCCGAGCGACGGTGCGGCTCGCCGAGGAAAGCTCGCGGTCGATGATACCAGGGCCTTCCGAGGCGCTATCGAGGACGTAGCGGCGTCCCTGTCCGTCGAGGGCGAGCCGGTCGAGCTCCGCGGAGTCGAGATCCGCGCCGACTCCAATGGCGCTCACCGAGACTCCGCCGACAGCGCTTGCCTGCGCCATGCGCGCCAAACCATCGAGCTCGCCGCCGAGCCTCCGACCGGTGACCACGAGAACGACGCTCGTGCCCAAAGGCTCCGTCGGGTCGTCGCCCGCGTGCACTTTCTCGAGCGCCAGGGCAAGAGCATCGGAAACACTTCCCGACGGCGCTCGCGAGTAGAGATCCTGGAGGGCGACGGTGAGAGGACCGTGACGGAACGTCTCGGGGGTGAGCACTTCGCCCGCTCCGGGAACGATCAGACGGAAACGGTCGCCGAGCTCCGAAGCACTCTCGAGGGACGAAAGGAGAGTAGTCGTGGCGCTCGCCACGTCCTGGGTGATGGCTCGAGGGAGGTCCAACACCACCCCGATGTTCATCGGAGGCCGCCGGCGACCATGGTGATCCGAAGCCCGGATTCCAACCTGCACCAGGAGACGGTTCTTCGAGGGGATGCCCCGCCGATTCGAGTGGATGAAGAGAGAAAGAGCGCCGGTCGAGGTCGCATCGAGGGGAAGCGGCGACGGCCGAGCGGCCTGGTGAAGGGCGGGATATGCCGTGCCGCGGAGACTGAGCTCGAGGCTTCGGAGCATGGGGTCTCCGGGCACATAGGTGTTCGCCCAATAGCCTTTCGCCTCTTGAAAGCGGAGGCCCTCGATTGGGCGACGAGCCTCGTCTCCGTCAGGCTCCTCGAGAATGAAGGGAACCTGGACCGGGAACACTCGCGAAGCGTCGGAGTCCGAGGGCGCGTACTTCCACTCGCGGACGGCGTCGATCGCCGCCTGGTCGAGGAGAGGGACCGACCGCACGACGCGCACCGCGATGACGTTTCCCTCTCGATCGACGGTCACCTCGAGGATGACCGTTCCCTGGATCCGAGCCACCCTGGCGATTTCCGGGTAGACGGGAGCGCGATGACGGAGCTTTGCGAGAAGTTGTTCGTCGCCGAGGAAGCTCCCGGCGCCGAAGCGGCCTCCGACCGCGTCGAAATCTTCCTTTTTCGCTTTTGCCGGCGCACGATGCTCTTCCAGGTCTTTGAATTCGTCCGCGCGCTCGAGCTTGTCGGCCGGCGCCTGGCGCTTTAGGTCAGAAGTGCCGAGGGCGTCATAACCCAGGCTTTCCTGCGCTTGAGGCTCCTCTGCTCTCGGCGATGCCGGCCGTGTTGACTGCATCATCGCCGAAACCTCGCGGTCCTCCTCGAGCTCGTAGGGACGGGCTATCTCGCCCTCCGGTCGCAACGCGGGGGCTCTGTAGAGAAGTCCACTCCGAAGCGCGAACAGGATGCTCGCCGCGGATGCCACGGCCATCGCAAAGGCGCGCCAGCGGAAGGCCGGTCGTGGGTTCAGCTCCGGCCTCGCCAGGACCTTGGCCACGAGCTCGTCCGATGCGTCCCGGGATCGAAGCCCCGCGATCTCGCTCTCGAGGGCCGTGAGCTTCGAAAGAAACTCGGAGCACTCGGCGCACGTCGCGGCGTGCTCTCTCAGTTCTTCTGTCTCCGGAGCCCGCCCAAGGAGCGCGGCCTCTTCTCGTACTCGTTCGCAGATTTCGCTCATGATGTCGCTCTCGTGCGTCTTTCGTAACCTTCCATCAACCGAAGACGCGCTCTCCGCAGCTGCGTCTTCACGGTGTTGACGGGGAGCCCGAGGATGGACGCGATCTCGTTCATAGGAAGGTTCTCGAGGGTCGCGAGGACCAGCACCTCTCGCTGCGAAAAGGGAAGCGCCTGGATCGCGCGCTCGAGCCAATCGGTCGTCTCCCGCGCCGAGGCCAGGGCCTCGCCGTCGGGAGCCTTGTCCTTCACGTCTTCGGGAGGCGGTCCGGCGAAAAAGAAGAGACGGCGCTTCTGCTTGCGAAAGTAGGTCCGCACCGCGTTCGCGACCACGGTGAAGAGCCAGGGATGGAGGGGGCGCGAAGCGTCGTAAGTCCGCGCCCGTTGGTGCACCCGAACGAAGATCTCCTGAAAGAGATCGTCCCGGTCGGGCTCGGGAACGCCGCAATGGAAGAGGTAGCCGTAGACGGGCCGCCGGTACTGCTGCACCAGCTTGGGAAACGCTTCTCGGTCTCCGTTGCCGTGGGCGGCGAGAAGCGGCCCGCCATCATCGCGCGCGACCTCAGCCTCTGGCGCGGCCATTTCCATGGAAGCCAGACCTCTCATATCCCCTCATACCCCGAATATCGGGGAGGGTTTCACAAAATTTTACCCCGTCGGCGGTAAAATCGTTCGCCAATGACCCTCTTGGAAGGAAGCCGCGTTCTCGTCACCGGCGCCGCCAGCGGTCTCGGAAGGCGCCTCGCTCTCGGGACGGCTCAGCGGAAAGGGACGCTCGTTCTCTGGGACCTCAACCGCGAGGGTCTCGAAAAGGTGGCGGGCGAGGTCGAAGCTCTCGGGTCGCGGGCGCAGGTCGACGTGGTCGATGTCTCGAACCGCGAAGACGTCTACCAAGCCGCGCGACGCCTTCCAGACCCGATCGACATCCTTATTAATAACGCGGGAGTCGTGAGCGGGAAGAGTCTTCTCGAGATTCCCGACGAGAAGATCGAGCGAAGCTTCGCCGTCAATACGCTCGCGCTCTTCTGGACGGTGAAGGCGTTTCTTCCGGGAATGATCGAGCGACGGCGGGGACATCTCGTGACCATCGCGTCCGCGGCCGGGCTCATCGGGGTTTCGAAGCTTACGGACTACGGCGCGAGCAAGTGGGCGGCCGTGGGCTTCGACGAGTCTCTCCGCATGGAGCTGCGGCGACTTTCTCCAGCGATCCGGACCACCGTCGTCTGTCCTTATTACTTCCGCACGGGACTCTTCGAGGGAGCCAAGAGCCGATTTGCCTGGCTTCTCCCCCTCCTCGAGGAAGAGACAGTGTCGGAGCGGATCCTCCGCGCCATCGAGCGCAACGAGAGGAAGATCGTGATGCCGGCGATGGTGAGGACGATCCCCTGGCTTCGCCTTCTGCCCCTCTCCTGGTTCGACGCCATCGCGGAGTTTCTGGGCATCAGCGCCTCGATGGACGACTTCAAAGGCCGGCAATGATGACTTGACGTCGAATGGCCGCTCGGGTTAAAATTTGACCGTGCAGTCAAATCTCAAGTCGATCGGTCAGAGGCGCCCTAGTTTCATCGAAGAGAAGAGGCGCACACAAATCGTCGATATCGCCATCGAAACCATTGCAACCCAAGGCTTTTCTCAGGCGTCTCTCGCCGAGATCGCGAAGAAAGCGGGTATAAGCAAGGGTGTCATCTCCTACCATTTCGATGGCAAGGAAGAGCTCGTCGAGGAAATCCTCCGGAGCCTCATGCGCAAGCCCGCGGACTTCGTCAAGGAGCGCGTCTCCCGCGCCGCGGCGGCGGCCGAGAAGCTCCGCGCGTACGTCGAAGCCAACTTCGATTTCATGAAGGCGAACCGCGTCGGCTATGTGGCTCTCGTGGATCTGTGGGGACAGCGGGACTCTGGACGCAACTCGCTCAACGCCGACGCCTACGAGCCCTCGCGCCATTACCTCGCGCACATCCTCGAAGAGGGGCAGAGGAGGGGGGAGATGCGCGCTTTTCCCGTGATGCCGACGGCTTCGCTCATCCAGGGGGCCATCGACGGCGTCATGCTGCAGTGGGTCCTCGACGAAAAAGCCATCGACCTCGACGTGGCCCGAGACGAAGTCGTGAAGATGGTCCTTTGTCACGTGCAAGGAGACAAGAAATGAGCGAGCCCATCATCGACACCTCAAAAATGTCCGAGGCGAAGCGCGCCGCGTTCGAGCTGACGGAGTCGTCGCGCGAAGGGCATTGGGAGTATCCGACGTTCGCGGGGGCGCTCTTCATGGGAGAGCTCCCCCTCCATCTCGTGCATCCTTATCCGGAGCACCCGGAGGACGTCGACGAGCGGGGGCGGCGCTTCCTCGCGGAGCTCGAGACCTTCCTGAGCGAAAAAGTGGACCCCGACCGGATCGACCGTGAAGGCGAGATTCCCGAGGACGTCATCGACGGCCTGCGCGCTCTCGGCGCGTTCGGGATCAAGATCCCTCGCGAGTACGGCGGCCTCGGGATGAAGCAGCAGGTGTATACGCGCGCCATGGTGCTCATCGGCAGCTATTGCGGGAGCCTCTCGGCGCTGGTTTCCGCCCATCAATCGATCGGGGTTCCGCAGCCACTTCTGCTCTTCGGAACCGAGGAGCAGAAGAAGAAGTTTCTTCCTCGAGTGGCGGCGGGTGAAATCTCCGCCTTCGCCCTCACCGAGCGGGGAGTCGGCTCCGATCCCGCGCGAATGGAGACCCACGCGGAGCCCACGGAGGATGGAAATCACTTCATCCTCAACGGCGAAAAGATCTGGTGCACCAACGGGACCCGGGCGGGGCTCATCGTGGTGATGGCGAAGACCCCTCCCAAGGTCGTGAACGGCCGAAGCCGCGACCAGGTGACGGCATTCATCGTCGACACCTCGACTCCCGGGGTCGAAGTCGTGCACCGCTCGCGCTTCATGGGTCTCCGGGCGCTCTTCAATGGCGTCTTGCGCTTCACCAACGTGAAAGTTCCGCGGGAGAACATCATCGCCGCCGAGGGCAAGGGACTTCGGGTCGCGCTCACGACGCTCAACACCGGCCGCATCACCCTTCCCGCGACCTGCATCGGGCTCGGCAAGCGCTCGCTCGAGATGGCGAAGCGCTGGGCGAACGAGCGCGAGCAGTGGGGCGCTCCCATCGGCAAGCACGCGGCGGTCGCCGACAAGATCGCCCGCATCGCCTCCACCACCTTTGCCGTCGAGGCCATGACCTTTCTCACCTCGTCGCTCGTGGACCGGAAGAAGACCGACATCCGCGTCGAAGCGGCGATGGCCAAGATGTTCGGGACGGAGGCCGCCTGGCACATCGTCGACGAAACCATGCAGATCCTCGGGGGCCGCGGCTACGAGACCGCGGACTCCCTCCGCGCCCGCGGCGAGAGACCCGTCTACATCGAGCGCGCGATGCGGGATGCGCGCATCAACCGGATCTTCGAAGGCTCGACGGAGATCATGCACCTCTTCATCGCCCGAGAGGCCATGGACCCGCACCTCAAGATCGCGGGCGAGGCGATGAACGCGGGACTCCCCTTGTCGCGGCGCCTCCGGAGCGCTTTCAAGGCCGGGCTCTTCTATGCGACCTGGTACCCGAAGACGTTTCTGCCCTCGATGGTCTCGACCGAAGGGATGGACCGGGAGCTTTCGAGCCACGTCCGCTACGCCGCCCGCGTCAGCAAGAAGCTCGCCCGGCGGATGTTCCACGCGATGGTGAAGCACGGCCCGAAGCTCGAGCGAGAGCAGATGCTCCTCGCAAGGTTCGTCGACGTCGGGACCGAGCTTTTCGCACAGGTGGCCTCGGCGACCCGAGCCCAGGCGCTCCTCAACGAAGGCCGCGACCGGAAGGACGTCCTCGCGCTCGTCGAGCACTTCTGCGCGAACTCGAGGCTGCGAATCGAGGAGGCTTTCCGCGGGGTCTCGAACAACACCGACCGCATGGGCTACAGGCTGGCACAATCGATTCTCGCGGACTCCTCCGTTTTCCTTCACGAGGGCATCGTGCATAAGGAGCTCGAGGAAGCGGGCGCGATTGCCGCGGAAGAGCCGGTTCGCGAGCTCGCGCGAGCCCGCGCCTGAAAGCGCCGCCGGACTTGCGACGAAGAGCGCGGTTCGATATCCTTGGTGCTCCCAACGGGGCGCGTGCGCCTGTAGCTCAGATGGATAGAGCGTCTGCCTCCGGAGCAGAAGGTCAGAGGTTCGAATCCTCTCAGGCGTACCAGCCAGAAGTGGGCCGCTAGCTCAATTGGTAGAGCAACAGACTCTTAATCTGTAGGTTCTGAGTTCGATTCTCAGGCGGCTCACCAACCAACTCATTCACGCCGGGAACGCGCGCGAACCTCGTTCTCCACGATGCGTGCCTTGACCAGCTTCTTCACCAGCGCCGCCGGAAGCGGTTTGTCGGCGGGAAAACGGATCGAGCCCTTGCCGACGGGGTAACCCTCGAGCTCGGCGGCGTGGGCGCGCATTACCTCGGTGCTCATGACGAAGAAACTGCAGTGGTCCGGAAACGCGGCGTAGGCCACGAGGCCGCCATGGTGTTTGAACGTCGGGACCTGGTAGCTGATCTCCTCGGTCGCCTTGGGTGCGGCGGCCTGGATCGTCTTCCGAAGCTTCAGGAGCGCGGCCCGGGCATCGACGGGGACGGAGGTGAGGTAGTCATCGACACTTTCGGGTTTCTTCCGTGGAACCTTTGGGGCGGGCTTCCTCTTGTTGGCGACCATCGACTTTTCTCTCCTCTCTCCCGCCGTACCGTTCCCGGCGAGACTCCGACGAATCGTTTGAATGCCCGACTGAAGGCGGCCTCGGACTGATAACCGAGCCGAGCCGCCATCTCCCCGACGCGGGCGCCCTCGTCCTCGAGCCAGGTCCTCGCGACGTGCATGCGGAAGCGCGCGACGTACTGCATGACCGGTTCGCCCACGAGCTCGGTGAAAGCGGACCGGGACATCGCCGCCGCGGATGCGAGCGACGCGACCGTCCAGGGGCGCGAGGGCTCCCCGTGGATGAGTGCCAAGGCCCCGCCGATCTGGTCGTCCGAAAGCGCTCCGAGCCACCCGGCCTGCGCTTTCGGGTCTTCCTCGATCCACGAGCGGATCGCCTGGATGACCAGGATGTCGGAGAGCCGCGTCACCACAGTTTCGCCGCCCGGCCGGAGCTCCTTCGCCTCCGCGGCCATTAGGCGGAGGGTGCTCTCCATCCACTGCATTCGCGGCGAGCTCGAGGCTTCGACGTGAATGACCCGGGGAAGGAGCGCCACGAGATGATGGGCCGCGGGATGGTCGAAGCGGACCACTCCGCACACCAGACTCGTGCGCGCGCCGCCGCCGCCGTGGCGGAGAATCGCGTAGCGATCGTTCACGTGGTCGTGGGGCAGCGCCTCGATGCGAGTCGCGGGAATCCCCGGCTCGCTCGAAAGGGTATGTCCCCCTCCGTGCGAAACGAGAGCCAGGCCGCCTGCCTCGAGCCGCCGATCCTCCATGCCCTCGACCGAGAGCCAGCAGCCGCCCGCCGTCACCGCGTGAAAGCTCAAGCAACCTTCGAACGGCGGGAGCTCGAGCGCCCAGGGGGCGGTGAGCTCGGACCGGCAGTAGAACACGCCGGACATCCGCAGGAAATGGAGAGCCTCCCCGAGCGAATCGGACGGCCGAACCAGATCCGTCAACAAGGCGAGTATCCACCGCTCTGGACGATTGAGCAAGAAAGAGCGACGAATGGACCTTGAGGATCTTGCCCGAATTCCGGATAGTGCACTCGAGCGAAGGAGGTCCAAGATGATTGCAGTCATGGGAGCCAGCGGGCACACGGGACGGAGAGTTGCCGAGCTTCTGCTCGATTCCGGCGAGAAGGTTCGCGTCCTCGGGCGGTCGAGGGAGAAGCTCATGTCGCTCGAGAAGAGAGGCGCGGAGGTTCAAACGGGCGATGCGGCGGACGCCCGGTTCCTCGCGAGCGCTTTTCGAGGCGCCGAGGGAGTCTTCACCCTGCTGCCCCCGGATTCCCGTTCCACCGACTACCGGGCCCTGCAGGATCGAATGGGGGAAGCGACGGCGAAGGCCATCCGCGAAAGCGGCGTCCGCCGCGTCGTCTTTCTCAGCAGCGTCGGCGCCGATCTTCCCGCCGGGACGGGCCCGATTGCGGGCCTCCACGCTCACGAGAAGCGTCTGAGGGAGCTCCGCGGTGTCGACGCGCTCATTCTTCGCCCGGGATATTTCTTCGAGAACTTCGAGGAGACGCTCGGTCTCATCAAACACCAGGGGATCAACGGAGGGGCGATCGCACCGGACGTCGCGATTCCGATGATCGCCACGCGCGACATCGCGGACGCGGCGGCGCAAGCGCTCCGCGAACGCCGCTTTCAGGGGGTCGTGGTGCAAGAGCTTCTCGGCCCGCGCGACCTGAGCCACTCCGAGGCGACGCGCATTCTCGGCGCTCGCCTCGGAAAGAAAGACCTGCCGTACGTGCAATTCCCCTACGACGACTTCGTGAAGGCTCTCGTCCAGACGGGACTCTCCGAGAACATCGCGGGCCTCTACGCCGAGATGGCGCGTGCCCTCAACGAAGGGAAAGTGAAGTCGCTCGAGGGCCGGCGACCGGAGAATACGACGAAGACGCGCTTCGAGGACTTCGCCGCCGAGCTGGAAGAGGCCTATCGCGTCGCGTAGACAGAGAGGAGATCTCCGTGAAGAGATGGATCGTTCCGGTCTTGACGCTGCTCGTCTCTTCCGGGGCAACCTTGGGCGGCCAGTCCGCCGCCGCGCCCGAGTCGTGCTTTCTTCTCTACGAGGAGCAGGACGGCCGGACGACACGACAGCCGTCCGAGGCCTGTTCTACGAGGGTGACGCCGGCCTCGACCTTCAAGATCCTCCACGCGCTCGCCGCACTCGAAGCCGGAGCCGTCGCTTCAGCTCATGACACTTTCGTCTACGATGGATCGCCGCTCCCGTTCGAGCGCTGGAAGCGCGACCACGACCTCGCGTCGGCGATGCGCGACTCGGTGGTCTGGTACTTTCAGCGGCTCGCGGAGCGGATGGGCATCGATCGGGAGCGCGCGTACCTGAAGGTCTTCGAGTACGGCAACGAGGACGCGAGCGGACCGCTCACGTCGTTCTGGCTCGGAGATTCACTCCAGATCTCGCCGGACGAGCAGCTCGCGTTTCTTCGCCGGTTCTTCGAGGGCAGGTTGCCCGTCCGCGGCGAGGTCGCGCGCACGGTGCGCGAAATTCTCGTTCAACCCTCGGGCCGGATCGTCAACGCCGCCGGCGAGCATTCCTTCAAGGAGCCGTGGCCGGAGGGGACAACCGTCTATGCGAAGACCGGGAGCGGCACCGATCACGAGCGGCGCGTGCTGTGGCTCGTGGGTCGCGTCGAGCGGGGCGACCACCGATGGATCTTCGTCAGCTGCGTCATCGGAAGCGACGATTCGCTCGCGGCCGTGAATCTAGCGGCGGCGCGTCTCGCGGAACTGGGTGTGCTTTAGCGAGCGAAGCTATTCGCGAACGGTGGATCCAGTCTGCTTTACTGTGAGGGCTCTGTCGGAGCCGGCGTCGAGAGCTCGAGCCAAATGGGATTGGCGAGAGAGACGAACGCGAGCTCGCTCGGGGAGCAGCCGTTACACTGGATACGCTCTGAAGCGATGGTTACGAACTTGTCCGAAGGAGAGAACACTTCGTCGACCACGACGGTTCTCTGAAAACCAGTGGCGCCGTCCGGCCGCACCGTCCGGCGCAGGGTTCCGTTGACGAAGAGGCTCAAGTCGTAGTCGCTCACCGGGCCGAACTCCGGCGTCGTCTCCAGGGTAAGCGTAATCTGGTTTCGTCCCGGCGAGACGACCGCGACCTCCCCCGTCCCGGCGCCTTCGATCTCCCCGTACGCCAACGGGCCGTTCGACGCCACCAGCCGTCCTTCGACGAAGGCGTCCATTACGTCCTCTCGTTGCACCATGCCGGCTCCACGGACCACGCCTTCCATGTGAGCGTAAGAGAACGTGTTTCCGATCCGCGCCGGCTGATGCGCATCGCTGTTGCCGATGCCCACGGGAAAGCGGGTTGGATAGTCGGGGCGATTCGCGAGTTGGCCGCCCTGCGGCGGCGGGATCTCGTTGAGAAGCTGGTGCCACCACGCGATCGCCTCGGAATCCGGGTCCCCGAGCGGACCGAGGGCGGAATTGAAGATCTCGATTCCCGCCCAGCCGACGGCGCCGCTATTCCGGTCCCAGGGGGCGTAGAAAAACGGCACCGAATCGAATGGATGGGCGATGAATCCGATGCCTCCGTTGTCGTTGACTCTGTCGAGAATCGCTTGCTCGGGCTCGCACTTCGCGTGTCCAAAGATCGATCCGGGGCAGGGATTGACCAGGAATCCCGTCGAGTCCTCGCTGTGCGGATAGGCGAGCAGGTGTGCCGTCTCGCCGAAGAAGCCCGGCGATCCGATACCCATCTCCTGACCCTGGAGGACGAGGTAGTCATTCTGGTTTCGGTAGTTCCGCGCTTTTGCCTCGCCGAGTGCGAACAGATACGGCTTGTACCAAACGAGAAAGTCGACGTTCGTATGGTCGGTGATGATGATCCAATCCAGTCCGATCGCCTGGGCGGTGACGGCAAATTGAGTGACGTTCTCGTGGGTTCCATCCAGGAAGAACGCGTCGATGGAATATGCGGTATGAAGGTGTTGATCGCCGGCGAACCAGGAACCGTCGGTCCCGTCAGGAAGAAGCGGCTGAATCGGTATCGCGACGTCGCGCCGAATCGTTCGGAGCCGACCCGCCTCGGCCACGTCCACCTCTACCGTGAGGTTCATGACGCTCCCCACCTCGGTTCTGTAACCGGTCTCCACGCGCTGACTGTCTCGAAACGCGCCGGCCGTGATATCGCGCAGAGACGCCTGGCTCTCGTTGCGGAGCTTTTCCACCGACGCGCGGTCTTTCCGTTCCCCGGCGCGCTGCATCTGCGCCATGGTCGCTTTGTATCGCCGGTACGCGTTCCGTTTGCTCGAGAGCGCCTGGCGCCGGGGATGCACCACCTTGTCGAACGCTCCCGGCAGCGAGTAGCGCACCTCTCGCACCGTAACGGGTTCGGCCCCCAGGAGATTGTTGACGAGGACGGAGACGTCGAAGGATCTCGGATTGCGGATCACCCGAGGGTGCCTCACCTCGAGGTAGAGTCCTCGGTCGAGCGACGATTCGTCGAGCCACGGAGCCGTATGTTGGTGTCCGTAGCTCGGCGGTCCACTGCAAAGGGCGAGGACCACCGCCATGCCGATCCAGACCCGGAATGGGAGCTTTCGTTCCAGGGAGCGAGCGTTCATGTTGAAACTCCTGGGCGCGAGCCGCGTCGGCATGACGGCAGAGAAACAAAGCCTGACGCGTGATCGATCGGGATAGGGCGGCCCCCCAATTGCCCCCCGTACGTATACACCCGCGCGGGTTTTCGGAGCAAGCGACTCGCAGGGACGAGGCTATTCGCGAAGCGCGTCCATCGGGTCCGTCAAGCTGGCGCGCCTCGCGGGAACGAGGGCACGCCGCGTACCCCGTTGCCGCCAGAACGAATGCCGCGGCAGCCAAGGGAATGGGATCGCTCCATTCGATCGCATTCAGGTACGCCTGAAGGAGCCTCGCCGCCGGTCCGCTGAGCGGCAATCCTCGAGAGGTCGGCCTGCGCTTCCTCCCGCGTCACGCCGGGACGGAGTCGTCCGATGAGAAAACAACGCGAGCTCTCCGTGACGGCGCGCGTGTGGAACGGGGCGTAGATCTGCGGAATGTTCGGAAACGCGGTACCCGGGAAGCTCGATGGCAGAGCTCCCACGATCGTGAACGACTCGCCATCGATTTCGACCGTTCGCCCGAGAACCCCGGATCCGCTCGGAAATGCCGCCGGAAGCCCGCATCGCTCAGCACCACGACGCGAGGGACTCCGGGCTCATCGTCCTCGCGAGAGATCGCTCGGCCGAGGGCGGCGGTGACGCCGAGCGTCTCGAAGTAGTTGCCGCTCACAGGAGTGACGGCGATCATTTCCGCCGGTCCGTCCGCCCGCACGGCGGCCAACCAACCCGGGTAGAAAATCGCGATCTCGGACAGCGATTGGTTTCGTTCGCGGTACAGGCCGTAGTCCCCATACGTGAGGAAGGTCATCAGTCCCTCTCCTCCCGAAT
>CAZKNR010000457.1:0-1860 GCA_964553925.1 uncultured Acidobacteriota bacterium | reverse complement strand
GCGAGCGTGTCGCTCACCGTCTCGCCGGTGAAGAGCCTCTTCCCCGTCAGCATCTCGTACAGCACCACGCCGAAGGCCCAGATGTCCGCGCGCTTGTCTACCGTCCCTCCACGCGCCTGCTCGGGGGACATGTACGCCGCGGTGCCGAAGATGACGCCGGCCTCCGTCATCTGCCGAGACATCGTCGGCGACTGAGAGAGACCTCCGCCGGCCGCGGCTTCCGCCTCTCCCCCGTAGGCCTTCGCCAGACCGAAGTCGAGGATCTTGACCGTGCCGTCCTTGGTGAGCTTGAGATTCGCGGGCTTGAGGTCGCGATGGACGATTCCCTTCTCGTGCGCGGCCTCGAGGCCTTCGGCGATCTGCTTCGCGATTGCGATGGCCTCATCGACGGGGATCGCGCCGCGCTTCAGCCGCTCGGCGAGTTCTTCGCCTTCGACCAACTCCAGCGCCAACGCGAGGACGCCGTCCGACTCTTCGAGCCCGTAGATGGCCGCCACGTTGGGATGGTTGAGCGAAGCGAGCACCTGCGCCTCGCGTCGGAATCGAGCGACGCGCTCGGCATCCTGCGCGAACGCCGCGGGCAGGACCTTGATGGCGACGTCACGGTTGAGCTTCGTGTCCCTTGCGCGGAAGACCTCGCCCATCCCGCCGGCCCCGAGGGGCGAAGCGATCTCATAAGGACCGAGTCTTGTGCCGGGAGAGAGCGTCATCGCCGGCCCGCCGGCGCGATACGGCGCAGCTCGTCGAAGAAGTTCTGAATCAAGTCGACCTTGTCCCGCCTGGCCTCGGCTTCGTCCCCCGAGGCCTTCAGCACCGCGATCCGCTCGCCGTCCGGGTGCAGGTCGTAGTTCCGGGAGCGTCGTATCAGCTGGGGCACGAACCCCGGCGACCACACCCGCGGCTTCTCGGCGCGGAACGACTCGCCTTCCACGGTGTACGCCGCCACCATGATCCTCCCGTCCTCGCCGCGGTAGAAAAGCTCTCTTCGGCTTCGGGACCACGTCGTCCAGCGTCCACCGGCGGTGGAGACCTGCCACTTCCCCCCCGGACCCGGGAACGGACGCACGTACACCTCGTCGCGTCCGGACTCGCCGGAGCTATACGCCAGCCAGCGACCGTCCGGCGAGAAGGCCGCCCCGAGTTCGGCGAAAGAACCGTTCAGGAAGGCAGTGGGCTTCCCCGGCTTCCACCCGGAGGCCTCGTCGCCCGTGAGCGGCAGGATCAGGATGTCAAAGCTCGTTTCCGGGTTCAGCTCCTGGAAAGCCAGGAACTTCCCGCTCGGATGCCACGCTGCCGGGGCTTGCTGGTTCTTGCTCTCCGTCAGGCGCTCCGCCTCGCCCGTCCCGTCGGCTCGCTGCCAGTACAGGCTTCGTGTCGCCTGTTCCGCCGGCGCCGAGGAAAAGGCGATGCGCCGGCCATCGGGGGTCCATACGGGGTCGCGATCCTCGCCGGGATCGAACGTGAGACGAGAAAGGGTGTCGCGCTCCCATTCGTAGACCCACACGTCCCGGTTCTTCCCCTCGAGGATGTCCAGCGCGAGCCGGCCACCATCGGGGGAGAAGCGGATGCCGTTGTAGCCGCCGGGCGCCGCGCGCAAAGGCTGAAGCTTCCCTTCCCGGTCCATCCATTGAATGGGCGTGACGAGGCCCTCTTCTCCCCGCTGGTACACCAGCGTTTCGTCCCCGAAAGCGAATTGGGCCCCCCCAGTGCCCGGGTTGGCGCTCACGCCCGCGAGCGCGGGCACGGGTTGGCCCGTCAGCTCCAGCCGATCCAGATCGAAGGGCGCGGCGAAGAGCGTGCCCTCGTGCATAAAGACCAGGTGGCCGCTCGGAAGGTAACGGCCATGATATCCGCCGCGAT
>CAZKNR010000456.1:0-8874 GCA_964553925.1 uncultured Acidobacteriota bacterium | reverse complement strand
CTGCGGAGTGACCCCGCAGGCCCAGAAGACGGGAACCTCGTCCGGCCCTACGGTGACGCGATCGCCAAAATCGGGACGACTCAGGTCGGCGATTCCGATCGCGTGAGGATCTCCCACGTGGACCGGGGCGCCGTGCGCGAGCGGAAGCTTCGCGGTGATCTCCGTCGCGCGCGCGACGAGACCGGCGGGAATCGGACGCATGGAAACGACCAGAGGACCGGTGAACGCGCCGGCCGGCGCGCAGGCCCGGTTGGTGATGTACATCGAGACGTTGCTCCCCTTCTCCCGATGCCGCACCGGGATTCCCGCTTTCGCCAGGAGGTCGTCGAACGTGAAACTACAGCCGAGGAGAAAGGCCACGAGGTCGTCGCTCCAGACTCGAAGGAGGTCGGTCACCTCTTCCCGGAGCTCGCCGCGCTCGTAGATTCGATAGCGCGGGAGATCTGTCCGGAGGTCCGCTCCCGGCGCCGTGTCGCGAGGCTCGAACTCTCCGGGCCTCATCGCTTCGAGAAGAGGACAAGGCCCGGGGTTCCGCTCGCAGAAGAGAAGGAAATCGCCCGCGAGCCGTTGCGGGAGCACCACGAGATTCGCCTGGACGTAGCCGTCGCTGCAGCCCACGGTGGGTCCGGTCCATTCCCCTCGGCGAATGCGCGCCCGCACGTCCCTTGGGTGCAGTGTGGAAGCGGCGTTCATGACTTCAAATATTAGCCGTTCAGCGATGATAGGCGAGCGCCACGGACACCCGGTTCTGATACAGGCGGCTGTCCCAGCTCGAGAGAATCAGGAAATTGCTGGTTCTGAACTCCGGGCGGATGGCCAGACGCCGGGAGACGAAGACTTCCACCCCTGCCGCAACATTGAAGGTGAACTCGTCGACGGTTCTCTCCGGTTTGTTGGGAAACTCCTCGGTCGGTCTTGACGTCTCGTGAACGATCCCCGCCCCGCCGAGAACGTAGAGTTGGATCCGCGGGCTGACGTCGACGTGAACCACGACGTTGCCGGTGACGAAGACCGCCGTCCCGTCGAACAGAAGCTGAGGCGAGGAGAGCTCGGGAAATTGCGACCGTAGAGGCTCGGGCAAGCTAACAGCCTCGAGATAACGGCGGTAGTGAACGCGGTTCACTTCCAGCTCGAAGCCCAGCCGCCGAAAGGGCCGGATCTCGACGCCAGCGCCGAAGCTCGGGCCGCCACCTAATCCCCCTTCGTCGCCTCCGAAGTCCGACCAGCCGGCGCTACCGAAGATCTCATACTTCCACGCGGGGCCTGTCTGTGCTCTGACCGGCGCCGCCAAACCCATGAGAAGGAGCGCGGTCCAACGTTTCATCCTCATGGGGTCTCCTCTCCGTTTGCTTCATGACTTCAGATACTTCTCGAACCAGCGGACGATCGAGACCGCCGACCGGATGCGGTGTCCCTCGTCGGGGAAAGCACGTACTCGACGGGCACTCCGCGTTTCTTCAAGCTCTCGACGACCTGGTCGGCCTGAACTACCGGGACGTTGGTGTCGTTCGCCCGTACATCTTGCCTCCAGTGCCGCCGATGGCGGTCTAGCGAAACCGCGGAATGATCTTGTCGCCGTACTCGGCGACGATGCGCTCTTCCTCGGTGTTCATCAGATAGATGTTGAACTGGGTGACGCCCGCTTCTTCGAGGGCCTTCAGCCGCTCTACGTGCTGTTCGGGCGAGCCCAGGACCGAAAAGCTCTCGACGACGTCGTCGGTGACGAAGTCGAGGTGCTTCGCATCTTTCTTCGCGTGCTGGCGGTAGTCGTACCCCTTGCGGCGCTCGATGTAGGAGGTGAGGCTCGCGGGCACGAGTGTGGAATCTTTTCCGTACTTCTCGACGATGTCGGCGACGTGGTTTCCCACCATCGCCGGGAACCAGCGCGTTTGCTCGATGCAGAGGGCCTGCGGACCGATCCACGCGGGCGCCGCGGCCATGACCTTGTACTTCGACATGTCCCGCCCCGCCTTCTTCCCCGCGCTCATCGCCTGAGAGATGAACCAGCGGCAGAGTCCCGGGTCGGCGATCTGCAGGATCAGACCGTCGCCGTGCTCCCCCGCGGCAGCGAGCGCCTTGGGACCATAGGCCGCTAGCCACACCGGCAGATCGTAGTGGCTCCAGGAGAGCTGCACTTCGGTCGGGCACTCCGCGTAGGTCACCGCCTCGCCGCGGCAAAGCGGCTTGATGGTCCCGACGAAGTCGTTCATCCGCTGAATGCCCGCCGGTTGGAAATTCATCATCCGCCGCGAGCTGTCGCCGCGGCCGACGCCGACGTCGAAGCGTCCCCCGCTCGAGAGCGCGAGGCTTGCGAAAAGGCTCGCCGCGACCGACCAGTCGCGCACGTCGGGATTGGTCACGCAGGGGCCGAAGCGCATCGTCTCGGTATGCTCGATGCAAGCCGCCATCACGGGATAGGGATCGCGCCAGAGAACGTGAGAGTCGTAGAACCAGCAGTAGCGGAACCCCGCGAGCTCCGCCTGGCGGCAGATCGCTTTCGTCCGCGCGAATCCCATGTCTCCCTTGAAGCAAATGGCGAAATCCATGACAAACCTCTTCGCGGGAAGGTAACAGAAGTTGCGCTCAATGGCCATTCCACGATAGAGATCCCTCCCCACGGAGGTAAGCATGGGCTCTTATTTTGGCCGGGTGCGATTCGCGATTCTTTTCGTCGTTCTATTTGCTATTGGCAGGCTGGTTCTCGGGGCGACCGGCATGCCTTTCGCGCAGGGCACACATCTCTTTAGTATCGTGACGTTCTCCCTCTTCGCCTCTCTTTTCTTTGGCGCGTTCTCGAGGCAACTCTGGGGATTTCGCTTTCATCAGGCGATGATGCTCGGAGTCGCGATCGGCCTCTCCGGCCAGATTCTCATCTTCCTCGCGACACTCGGCTCCTACCTCGCGGGGACCCAGACCTACTTCAACGATCCCGCCGCGCTCAACGTTCCGGAAGCGATTCCGTTGGGGCAGGCCCTGGTCGCCCGACTGATCGGCATCGCCATCAACCCCATCCTCAATTCCATCGCCGCTCTTATCGGATGGTCTCTCGGAAAGCTCATTCCCGGGAAAGCGTGACCTAGTCCTGGCGATGCCCGGCGGCGACATCCACCTGATCCGCCTCGAGTACGGGAAGGCGAACGCCATCGATGGGCGACTCGTGTCCTCGCTCGGCGTTGAGCTCGACCGCGCGCTCGAGAGCGGAAAGAAAGCGGTGGTTCTCACCGGCCGCGAGGGGTTCTTCTCCGCCGGGCTCGATCTTCGAGGGCTACCCGAGGGGCGCGCGGAGATGGCGTCGTTTCTCGACGAGTTCGAGAAGCTGAACGAGAAGCTCCTCGAGTTCCCTCTTCCGCTGGTGGTCGCCGTCAACGGGCATGCCATCGCCGGCGGATGCATCCTCGCTTCGACCGGCGACGTGCGGATCGGAGCCGCGGGGTCGTACAAAATCGGGGTCTCCGAGGTGAGCCTGGGTATCGTGTTTCCGGCGAGTGCTTTCGAGATCATGAGGGCAACGCTCGCGCCCCCCTTCGTCCCCGAAGTGCTTCTCGGTGGAAAGCTCCTCGCTCCGGAGACAGCGGTCGAGGCCGGCATCCTTCACCGCGTGGTTCCGGCGGACGAGCTTCTCGTCGAAGCCGAAGCTGCCGCGAGGGAGCTCGGGGAAAAACCGCCCATCGCGTTTCGGCACTCCAAGCTCGCGCTCCGCGCCCCGATCCTCGAGCGCATCGAGAAGACTCGTGCCGAGTCTCGGCGCCTCTTTCTCGACACCTGGTTCTCGCCCGAGGTGGCCGACCGCCGGAAAGCGATGCTCGCGAAATGAGGCGGCTAGGTTTCGCTCTCGCGCTCTCGCTGGCTGCTTGCGAGCCAAGAGAGCCCGCCGACACCGTCCTCGTGAACGGGAAGGTCGTCACCCTCGATCCTGCGGGGTCGATCGCCCAGGCCCTCGCCATCCGAGAAGGTCGGATTCTCGCCGTGGGAACGACCGAGGAGATTCTCGATCACGCAGGCTCTGCGACCGAGAGGATCGACCTCGAAGGTAAGACCGTCGTTCCCGGGCTCGCCGACAATCACTACCACAGCATCGGTGGAGGGCCGGGCGTCGATCTCTCGCGCGCCCGGAGCCTCCAGGAAGTTCTCGACGCCATCTCCGCCCGAGCGGCAGAGACTCCCGAAGGGGAGGTGATCGTCACCAACAGCGACTGGCACGAAGGCCAGCTCACGGAGCAGCGGCTTCCCTATCGCGACGACCTCGATCGCGCGACCTCGCGTCATCCGGTGGTCGTCGTTCGGGGGGGGCACGAGTACATTCTGAACGGCGCCGCCCTCACACGCTTCCGAATCGCGGAATCGGTGAAAGCGCCCGAGGGAGGAAGCGTCGGCCGCTACCCCGATGGCCGTCTCAACGGCGAGCTCGTCGATACCGCCAGGCGCCCCGTGACCCTTCCCCCTAGGCCCGAGGTCTCGGCCGAGGAGCGCCTGAAGGGAATCGCCGACGAGCTCCACCGGCTGAGCGAGGTCGGGCTCACCAGCATTCGCTACGCAAGCGCCTCCCCAGCCTTCTACCGCGACCTCGAGGATCTCGAAAAACGCGGTGAGTTGCCGCTTCGGGTGAGTGTCCTCCTGCGATTCCAGGACGAAGCCGCTCTCGAGAATCTCGGTATCGCGCCCGACGCCGGTGACGAATGGGTTCGGATCGCCGGGATCAAGCTCGGAGTCGACGGAGGTTTCGAGGGCGGTCTCATGCGCGAGCCCTACGAGGAGCCCTGGGGGCAGAACGGGACGTTTTACGGGCTTCAGACCGTTCCCACCGCGCCCTACCTCGAGCTCGTCCGAAAGCTGAATCAAAGGGGATGGCGCCTCGCGACCCACGCCGTCGGGGACGCCGCGATCGACCTCGTCCTCGATGCCTACGAAAAGGCGAATCAGGACCGAAGCATCGTGGACCGGCGCTTCGCCATCGAGCACGGTTTCATTCCGCGGGAGGATCAGTTCGCTCGCATGAAGGCGCTCGGCCTCCACGTCACGGCGCAAAATCACCTGTACCTCGCTGCCCCAAGCCTCATGAAGTACTGGGGTGCTTCGCGAGCGCGATGGGTGACCCCGCTCCGGGCCTACATCGACGCCGGCATTTCCGTGTCCCTGGGCACCGATACGCCCGTCGTGCCTTACCCGCCGCTATGGGTCCTCTACCACTTCATCACCCGCGACACCATCAGCGCAGGAGTCATGGGCGAGGATCAGAGAGTCTCTCGCGAGGAAGCCCTGCGGGCGATGACCGTCGGGGGCGCCGCGCTGACGTTCGAAGAAGACCTGAAAGGAACGCTCGAGCCCGGAAAGCTCGCCGACCTCGTGGTGCTCGACGAGGACATCCTCACCTGCGAGCCCGAGCGCATCCGGGACATGGGGATCTCGCTCACCATGGTGGGCGGCAAGATCGTATTCCGACGCTAATTTACTTCAAACGAACGGCCGGATCCCCGAGAAGGTTGTAGATCGTGGGCGTCAGCGTGATTCCGCCTCCTTCGCGATAGGCGCCGAAGGCTGACTGGATGGCGTCACCGAGCGTCGGCTCGTCGCCGCCGAAGGCGGCGCGGAAGAAGGCGTTTCCGAGCCGGAAGGCCTCGAAATCGAGCGAGAGTCCCGACGGCGCCCAGACAGCGGTGGCGCCGCCCGTAGCCTCGACGGTGAGCGCTTCTCCGAGGGAAGTGAGCCCCGCGAGCTCGAATCGATTGATGCTGCATGAGAACCCGGTGACCAACCCGGCGCGGCTACCGTTGCCGAGTTGCTTCACGTCGCTCGTGTGAAGGAGCATTTCGTCGGCGATCCGATCGAGGCCTCCGTGCCCCACGTAGTTGAAGAGCGCAGCGCCTTCGGAGAGGCCGGCGAGAAGCTCAGCCCTCGCCTCGGCGGCGCTCTTCGGGCCGAGATAAATCCTTTGAAGAGACGACGAGGATGGCACGGCGCTCGCCATCGACTCGCTGTGCCGGTCGAACGTCGACTTGGTCCAGGGGTCGTTGTCCGCCACCATCAGCACCGAGTCGGACCAGAGCGACATTCCCGAATCCTCGAAGCCCGTGAGCTTGTTGACGTAGGCGGAAAGCTCCGCCGCGCTCACCGCGGGAATCCGTCCCACGATCACGTCGGGCCACCCGTCGAGGTCGACGTCTCCGAATCGGTTGTCGGAGGCATAGAGCCCATTGGGCGTCGAGGCCATGAGCGGTGGGAAGAGGTTCCCTCCCAGGCCGTAATGCCCCTTGTAGTCCAGGTCTCCCGCCCCGGCGAGGACCGCGAACCTCGGAGGCTTGCTCCACCGGAGATACGCGTGTGCGAGGAACTCGCGGATGGCGTGCGGAGTCGAGATTCCGTGGTGGAACTCGTCCATCACGTCCTCGAGCAGCACCACCGTCGAGGAGAGCCCGAAGGACTCTCTCAACTTCGCCAGACGGGCCGCTCCCTCTTCCAGTTCAGCGGGAGCGATCACCACGTATTCGAACGCGTTCGAAGCCGATCGGAGGTTGGAGGGCTCGTCGGCCCATACTCGCAGAGGGGAACGGAGCCCCTCGGAAGCGACCGCCGCGTAAACCCCGTCCGGCGACGACGGGAACCGGACCACGAAGCCTTCCGCCGTTTCCTCGACCGCCGCTTCGACCCGGGCGGGCCGGGCCGGATGGGTGATGTCCAGCACCGTGACGCCGGGTTGGGAAAAACCCGAGACCTCGAGCACGCGCGATCCGTCAGCTCGAAAGACGAACGTCGATCCCGATGCGTGGAAGCGATGGGGATGGGTGACGTCGACGGAGTCAACATAGAAGATGCTGAACGGCGCGCCGGTGTCCCGAAGCCCCTCGATCTCGATGACGTTGTCACCCTCTCGCAGGATCGACGTGGCGACCGCGGCTTCGAGCGTAAAGGCGCCGATACCCGCAAAGCGGGCCTCGCCCGCCGGGAAGCCGTTCATCCGCACCTTCACATGGTGATCTTGCCGCGCTCCCCCGCTGGTATCGGTCGCGCTGAAGAGACGAACCGCGAGCTGCGATTCCGCCGAGGAGGAGGCAAGCCCGGAGAGCCGCACCGTCAACTTAGCCCGACCGAATGTTGGGTGACCGCTGGACACGTAGGTCCAGTGCCAGTAGTCGGATTCCGGGTCGGTGGATACGAGGGTTGCGGGGAACGCGTCCTCTTCGAAATGGGCCGTATATCGGAACGAGGTCCCGCTCGTGCCGGTGTCTCTCGCGCGCGCGCGCCGCGTCGTCGGCATCTCGAGCCCGCGTCCGGGCTCGAGCCAGTAGACATTCTCCGTCGTGTAGATGCTCTCGACGGCTTCGCCCCAGAAGAGGAGCTGCCCGCCGTCCGATGACTTCGTCCAGGCGACGGGTCGTCCGCCGTTCGTGAGCCGGAGAAGACCGCTCTGAAGCCTCGTTCGCGCAGTGTCTTCAGCGATCCCGAGTGCCGAGGCAATCTCCGAGAGGGAAAGCGAGTAAAGCCCGTCGCTCTCGACGGCGATCTTCGCGCGGGGCCGTCCACCGATCGCCCTCGATGAGCGGGCAGCCTGGCGCGTCCTCGATGAGCGGGCCGACGCGTTGCGGCGGGAGCGCTCTTCGCTCGAAGCCGCGAAGGGGAAGGACTCCTCGCTCGCGCCGCGCCGACGTGGAGCCCTCGAAACCGCCCCTGCCTCGTCGACACGAACGGTGTAGGGACCATGGAACAAGTGCGCCGTCCCGGACGGTCCGGACTCCACTTCCATGAGGACGTAGCTCAGGGTCTCGCCCCGCGCCGCCGGGTCACTGACCCGGTACAATCCGCCCTGTGGGGCATCGAGGAGCGCGGGCACGAGCTCTTTCGTCACTTGAACGTATCGTGAATCTCGTTCATCTCGGGCGCCTCGGTCGTCGAGCCGGTAGAGGTAGAAGCCCACCGTTCCGCTTTGAGAACCCGTCTCCCACTCGGTGACGATCCGTCCGCCTTCGCGAAACGCCCGGAAGGACGAAATGAAGGCACGGGTGGCGATGATCTGGCACGTATTGTTGGAAACGAATCCCCAGTCCGTGGGTTTATTGGTGTCGAAACCGTTCGCGGAGCGAGCCATCGACTGGGCGAGAACCACCGACGTTGCGTTCTTGAACGCGTCGTCCTGCCAGATCGTTTGGAGCACTGCCGGGGTGTCGTCGCTGTAGAAATCGAGAGAGGGAGCAAGAGTCGAGCTCCACCCGACGTAGTCCTGAACGACGCCGAAAGAGTCGAACAAGGTGACCTGGTCGGCCCGGTCGGCGGGATTGACAATCGCCGGGTCGGCGAAACGATCGGAGGGGTACGTGGTCCCCGCTTGCGTGAACAGATAGTAGGTCCCATTCAGGAAAAAGTTGTTGGGCGGGTTGGCGTTCCAGAGCGACAGGTAGATGAGCTCGCCCGGCTGGAGAACGATGTTGGAGCCGCCGAGAGTCGGGATCACGTAGCTGAAGCCGTCCTCGTCGGCGATCGTGTAGCCGGTGGCGGTGATGGGACCCGTAAAGGCGTTGTAAAGCTCGACTGCCTCGGTCTGGCACGAGCTCGCCGCCGTGTCGGGGTAGAAGAGCACCTCGTTGATGAGGAGAGAGGGCGCGTTGTACAGCGCGGTGTCGTTCTTCACGTTGTTGGTCGCGTCCGTGTCGCCGTCGTTGCAATCGGTGTAGCTCACCGTGAGCGTGTCCTCGTGATTCGACTCGAGCACCCGGTCGTTGGCGGCGGAGGCGCCATTGTACGTAGCGGTCAGTAGAGGCCGGGCGCTGAAGCCGATCCCGGTTCGGGAGGTGGTGAGCGTGGTGGTGAGCGTGATCTGGGTCTGACTGTTGACGCTCGCGACGACGTAGAGGCCAAGGTCGGGGCCGGTAGCGATGGCGAAGG
>CAZKNR010000455.1:0-11251 GCA_964553925.1 uncultured Acidobacteriota bacterium | reverse complement strand
GAAAGAGTGGGGATGGCCGCGGGTCCGAGGACGATCGTCGCCTCATCGAGATCGGAAACGACGTCGTCGTTACCCGTCTCGAGCTCGAGGTTGTCGAGGGGTGAGGGCGCAGTGAAGCTCAGAAACCCGAGGCCGTCGACGGTGAGCGTGTCTCCGGAGAGGAAATCCGTGAGAACGTCGAGGACCACAGTCGCATCACCGTCCTCGTAGGCGTTCACGGATGCGCTCACCTTCGAAGCTGCGCTTCCTCCGAGAAAGACGCTTTCCACCGACGTGTCCCATCTCATGTGGAATCCGGCGGGAATCCGGATGCGGATGTCGTCGACCGCGTTGACCGCGCCTCCCAAACCCGAGAGATCCCGAACGACCATCTGCGCCGCTGTCGTCGGGAGCGAGCCGACGACGAAGCTCTGGTTCGCGGTCGAGAAGAAATCGACGCCGCTTGCCACGGGGCTGGCTTCGTCCGCGCCCAGGTCCCACGATCCGGTGCGGGAAACACCGTCGACGTCGTCCCAGAATCGCGGGGACAATGTGATTCCGGAATCCACGGCGTCGTTCTCGGCCACGAGCTGAAGGTGGAGGTCCTCGGCTCCCGCGAGAAGGCTTCGGAATACGACCCAGTCACCCAGAGGCGGGCTCGGGTTATCGGTCGGCATTTGGAACGGGAGCGACCCCGCGCCGATCGCGGTTCCATCCGAAGAGAGGCTGTAGAACATGAGCCCGCCCGGAGTGTCGTAGTCCGCGGTCGGGTTAAGGACGGCGATGGTGTTCGTCACGGAGAAGAAGGTCCCCGCTGCATGGTCGACGCCTCTTTGTCCGTTTCCGAAGAGAGTGCAGTTCTCGACGGTGACGGAGTCCGAAACCTCGTCTCCCTCGATCCCATCGAGATCGTTCTTATAAACGATGGAGTTCTGGATGGTGAGAGACGACCCCCCGACGCCGGAAAGACGGACGCCGAGACGGTTGTCGTGCGCGAGAAGGTAGGCGAGCCGCACCTTCTGGGCGTCGCGAACGCGGACTCCGGCGACGGTCCCCCCTCGAACGCGCTTCACCTCGAGCCACTCGACGACGGTGAAGTCGTCGTCTACCAGGACTTCGCCAGAAGGCGCGTTCAAACCGTCGAGGACGACGCCGCTTCCGGCAATCCCCAGATGGCGGTTCCGGGCCGCTACCGTCAGCGTCAGGAAACGGCTCTCATCGGTGGTCGAGCCCGAGATGACGACACCCGAGGTGAAGACGCTGTCTTTGTACGCGACTCCCACCTCCCGGCGGTTCTCGCCGACGAGGTCCCCTTGACGCGCATTCTCCCAGGCCTGGAGTGTCGGGAAGGCGCGGGCGATCGAGTAGGGCCACGTGCCCGGAGCGCCTGTGTAAGGAGACTCGAGAGTGAGCTGCGCTTCCGAGTCCACCGAAAGCACGTAGTAGTCCTGTCCCTGAATCGTGATCCGGTCGCCCGACCCTCGGTTGGCGGTAAGCCAGAACGCTCCCGAGCCCGCGACCACCGAGGAGCCGTTCAGTACCGTGACGCTACCTGCGCTGTAGTTGGGAGCGGTTCCGATCGAGCGATGGTACACACGGAAGGACCCCGGCGCTCCCGCCTCGTCGGCCCCGATGTCCCAGAGCGGAAAGCGAGCTCCCCCGTCGACGTCGAGGGTGAAGGTCGCGGTCAAATCGGCGCCCACGTTCCGGGCGGCGCCCCCGGGAAGGATATGCAGGTTCCCCGTGGCGGGGCTCACGAACTGGATTGCGGCGACGGCAACGTCGAGACCGCCTCCGGCGGGGCTGTGCAGGACTCCGGTGCCGTCGGTCGCGAGGTTGTTGCTGCTTGCCAGGTTGAGCCCGGGCAGGTCGAAGTCCTGGACGCCGCTCCCGGCGGCAATGTTGTTGATGAGGGTCGCGTCGGCCGAGGCACTGAAGTCGACGATGCCACGATCGGACGCGTTGTAGACGGTGTTGTTGAAGAGGCGGGCTCGTGCCTCCGGGGTCGCGGAGGTACCGATCTCGACGCCAATCGCGGCGTTGTAGACGACGTTGTCGTAGGCAAGGAGATCCATGCTCGGGTCGTTCAGGTGAAACCCGTTTCCAGGGACGTCGTGGACGAGGAGACTCCTCAAGACGATGTCGTTCGAGGTGCCGAGAGATTCGACGTGGACGCCGTTGACAACGCCCGCTCCGCCGCGTATCTCGAGCCACTCGAGGGTGACGAAGTCGTCCCTCACCTCGATCGCGTCGAGGACGGCCGATGGGTTGTCGACGATGACACCCGTCCCCGGGATTCCGAAATGACGGTTCGCGCCATCCGCCGTGAGGGTTAACTCGTGACGGGCGTTGGTCATCGAGCCGTTAATGACGAGCCCGGCGGTGAAGACGCTGTCGTTGTAGGCGATTCCGACTTCCCCACGGTTCTCGAGAACGAGGTTCCCCTGCCTCGCGCTCTCCCACGCTTGAAGCGTCAAGAACTCTCGTGAGATCGCGTACGACTTGCCCCACCCCGACGCTCCAGTGAAGTCCGAGGCGAGGGTGAGCCTGGTGTCGGAATCGACCGAGAGGATCGTGTAGTCGAATCCATCGATGTTGATGCGATCCCCGCGCCCCCGGTTCGCGGTCTTCCAGGCCGTCGAGGCTCCGGTTACCCCGTCGGAGCCGTTGAGCGCGGCAACCGTCGTGCCCGCGCCTTCGGGTTCCGTGGTTCCGTAGTCCAGGCGGGTCCCGATGGACCTGTAGTTCACTTGAGCCGTGGGAGCCACGTAACGAACCGACACATAGATCTGACTCACCTCGACCACTCCGCCGCTCTCGTGGACGATTCCGATCTCGAGGGTGTCGAGCTGGGCGGCGGTCCAGGCGAGACCGCCGAGGGACCAGCTCACGTTCTGGAGGCAGCAGGAAGAGGTCACGGTCATCGGCGGGCTGAGCACGGGAGCGAGGTCCCAGCCAATCCTCCGGTAGCTCAGACGAACGATCTTGGGAGAAGGACCCCCTCCCGCTCCCACCTGGGCTTCGATCGTGATGGCGCTGATGGTTGCGCCCGCTGGAACGGTCGCGTCATCGAGGCTGAAGGCTTCGGAGTTAGTCTGCCCGTTGGCGTCCTGCAGATAGGTCGCGAACGTTAAGTCGATGACCGGCGAGCCGAAGCCCAGGTTTCCCGGCTGGTCGTTGACGCAGTCCCAGCTCGCGGCGCAACCAGTGACGTTGGTAAAGGCGTTGACCGAGCCCGGACCGGTCGGATGGAGATAGACGCGGCTGCAGTCGAGGGTTCCGTCGCTCTCGTAGCGAAGGACGGCGAAGTCGTTGCCGGCGCCGCTCGCGGTCGCTCCCGCGATGAAGATCTCCCCGCTTCCGGACTCGATGGCAACGCCGTAACCGTCGTCGTTTCCGGCGCCAATATCGGTCCTCTCGATCCCGTTGCCGTCGTAAGTGAGATCCAGGCTTCCATCGACGTTGTAACGAACGGAAGCAACTCGGTCGCCGAAAGCGGTCTCCGTCATGCCTGCGGCGAGGATCTTCCCGTCCGCCTGAATGGCCACGGCCTGGGCGCTCTCATTGCCGGCGTTGAGGGGAGTGATGACTTTACCGTCCCCGTCGAAGGTTGTATCGAGACTTCCATTGGAGTTGTATCGAACCAGCGCGTAGTCGTCGTTCGCTCCCGAAAAGCTCGAGCCCGCCAAAACGATCCTTCCGTCGGACTGAATGGCCATGGCTCGGGCCACGTCGTTCGAAGGGCCGATGGGTGTGGTGACCCGCCCGTCGCCGTCGAAAGCTCCGTCGAGCGTTCCATCGGGGAGATACCGGGCCACGGCGAAATCGTAGTTGGTGTTGTAGCTGTAGCCCGCGACCACGATCTTTCCATCCACCTGAATGGCGACGTCCTCCGCGAGATCGGAGCCCGCTCCGAAATCCGTCGTCACCATGCCGTCGAGGTCGAACGAGAAGTCGAGGCTCCCGGTGGCGTTGTACCGTACGACGGCGAAGTCGTAGTCCGCGCCGTTCTGGCTGGAGCCGGCGACGACGATCCTTCCGTCGCTCTGGATGGCTACGGAGGTCGCTTCGTCGTCCAGAGGACCTACCGGGGCGAGGACGATCCCCGTGCCACCGAACGCAGTGTCGAGAGAGCCGTTCACGTTGTAGCGGACGACTCCGAAGTCGAGGGAGCTCCCGGTGAAGACGGAACCCACGACTACGATTTTTCCATCACCCTGAATGGCCACGTCGAACGCCCGGTCGTTGCCCGCGCCGATGGCCGTGGTGACGATGCCTCCCGTTCCGAAGGTCGAATCGAGGCTCAGGTCCGAGTTGTAGCGGACGATCGCGAAGTCCTCGTTCGCGCCGTTGAACGAGAACCCGGCGACGACGATCTTTCCATCGGCCTGAATAACGACGGCCCGAGCTTCGTCGTTCGCCGCTCCGAGGGGAGTGGTGACGATACAGCCCTGCGCTTCCGCCGAGCGCGTCGGGCAGAGAGCCAGCGACGTCAGGACAGCGAGCCAGGCAATCGAGAACCTCTTCTTCGGCAAGACGGAAGACCTCGATGGCGGAAGCTAGCAATTCCCGTGCCTCGCTTTCTCGCCGGGGGCAGGCTAGAACTGTCACGCGGGAAAGAAGTTGTGGTCTCGGATTAGAAAGTGTGATTTCGTTTCACGGGGAAAGACCGTCTACTCCGTAGGGATATTCCGACACACTTACCCCGCTACCTTGATCTTAATCTGTGCTGGGTCCCACGAGCACGGGCGGGCTCACCGCGAGAAGCGTGTACCCGTTGTTCGCGAAGAATCGAAACTCGTACTGGTCCGGTGTCAGCGGCATGACAAAGGTCAGCTGTGCCGAGGGGACTCCCGTCGCCGGCATGGTGCGCGTGCCGTTCAAGTACTTCCAGTCCAGGTAGACGTACGCGGCGCTTCCCACCTTGGCCAGCACCACCCAGTCGCTGCGGTATGCAGGACCATCCGCTACCGTCACCTGAACCGCAGCGCCCGGCGCCGCCGACGTGCTGCTCACCGTCACGACCGGAGGGAGCGTCGTCACGACGGGGCTCGTCGCCAAAAGCGTGTAGCCGTTGTTCGCGAAGAACCGGAACTCGTACTGCCCTGCCGTCTGCGGTATCGCGAACGTCAGCTCGGCGAAAGTCAGTCCCGTCACCGGCTGAGTTGTCGTCCCGCTCAGGTACTTCCAGTCGAGGTAGCTGGTGAGTGCCGTTCCTACCCTGGCGAGCGAAACCCAATCGCTGCGGTTGCCGGGACCGCCGGACACCGTGACCGAAACCGACCCGCCCAGACGCACCGACGCGGCGCTCACCGCAACCGTCGGTGCGGCCGCCGTCCCCGATCCCATCAAGGGGACCGTGGCTCCGCCCGCACCGGTCAAGCTCATCGATCCGCTCGACGGACCCATGCTCGGTGGCGCGAAGCGCACCGTCAACACGGTGATCTCCCCTCCTCCGAGTGAGTAGGTAGAGAGGCTCACGAGGCTGAACCCCGATCCGGTCACGGTTGCGCTTCCGTTCAGAGTTCCCGCGCCTGCGTTGCCCACGTTGACCACCAAATCCGCGTTCGAGCCCAACCCGACCGATCCGAAGGCGAGGCTTTGAGGCGAGACCGAAAGGACCGGCGTCGTAGGAGGCAACTCTCCGTTCCCGCTTAAGGGCACGGTAGCTCCCCCGGCGCCCGTGAGGGTAAGCGCACCGCTCGAAGGACCGGCGACGGATGGCTGGAAGCGCAGCGTCAAGAGTGTCGTAGCATCCGCTCCGAGCGAATAGCTCGCGGCTCCGACGAGGCTGAACCCGGCGCCCGTTACCGACGCGCCTCCCACCAGCGTCCCTCCGCCCGCGTTTCGCACGGTCACGCTTTTCTCTACACTCGTACCCATGACGACCGCTCCGAACGACAGGCTGGCGGGCGAGACCGAAAGCACCGGTGTCGTCGGGAGCTCGACCGAGACCGGCGCGCTGGTCGCCAAGAGCGTGTAGGCATTGTTCGCGAAGAATCGGAATTCGTAGCTTCCGAGTGTCTGAGGCATGGCGAACGTCAGCGCCGCCGACGTGACTCCCGTCGCGGGGATGGAGCGCGTGCCGTTCAGGTACTTCCAGTCCACGTAGCTGGTGAGCGCGGTTCCTGCCTTCGCCAGAGCCACCCAGTCGCCGCGATTGCCAGAGCCGTCCGCGACCGTCACCTGGATCGAGCCGCCAGGCGCTACCGACAAGGCACTCACTCCGAGAATGAGGGGCCGGGCGGTCACGAGCGGGCTCGTCGCCAGAAGGTTGTACCCGTGGTTGGCGAGGAAGCGGAACTCGTAGTTTCCGGGCGTTGTCGGCATGGCGAACGTCAAGACGGCCGACATCAAACCCGTGGGCGGCAAGGAGCGGCTCCCGCTCAGATACTTCCAGTCCAGGTAGCTCGTCACACCGGTTCCGACCTTGGCCAAGACCACCCAATCGGTCCGGTTCCCCGGGCCATCCGATACCGTCACCTGCACCAGCTCGCCCATGGCGAGGGAGGTCTTGCTGACCGCGAGCGAAGGAGCGTCGTCGTTCAGGATCGTCCCGATCCCGCGTCCGTCGGCGATATTTGCGCCAATCGCGCCCGCGAGGTCGACGAAGAAGGTCTCGTCCGCCTCGACCAGGGTCTCGCCCGTCACCGAGACGGAAAGCGGCTGACTCAGCGTCCCCGCGGGAACGACGAGAGATCCGATCGCGGTCACGAAGTCGCTTCCGGCGTTCGCCGTGCCGTTCTGGGTCGTGTAGCTGACGCTAACGTCGTACTCCGCTGGCTGGGAAAGCGTCACGGTGAAGTCGAAGCTCGTGCTGCCGACGTTTCCTTCGACCCGCGCCGTATCCTGAATCGAGAGGCTCGGAAGATCGTCGTTGACGTTGACGATCGAGACGTCCGCGGGGTCCAGCCCCGCGTAGTCGGGATCGGCGCTCACCGCGGGCGACGTGACGATGGTGAATAGGCGGTCCCCGTCGAACAGGGAGTCGTCGATGCCGGTCACGGTGACGGTGCGCGGCAACTGGGCGTCGTCCGGGGAGAAGGAGAGCTCGGTCGGCGAAACCACACCCTCCGTGGGATCGGAGCTTTCGAGCCCGATGGTCACGGTGTCGCTGGGAGACGCCCGGAGCGAGACGGTGAAGCTCGCCGTTCCTCCGGCTTCGGTCGTGGTGAGCCCGTCGGTCGAGCTCAGCAAGACCCCCGGCACTCCACCACAGCAGACGGCAACGGTGGTCTCGAGAGTGAGGCTCCAGCCACTTCCGATGTTGCCCCCGTCCAGGAAGAAATCGTCGATGACGTAGAGGCTCCAGGTCCCGTTCGGGTCGACGCCGCTCAGCTCGCCGAGAGTCGTGACGTAGGGGCCCGCGGGGGCGAGCTCCGTGAAGTCGTCCGACGCGCCTTCGTAGTTCGAGAGTCGGTACTGACCGGCCACCATCAAGCCGCCGTCAGGAAGCGGGCCGCTCGCGTTATCGTCGAAGGTTACGTCGATCGCTTGAAGGCGGCTCGCTCCGCCGGCATCCGACATGAGGATCGCGCCGCGGCCGTTCGGCGCCACCAGCAGCATGTCGAGGTCGTCGGGGAAAGGATGGGTCAGTCCATGAATCCCGATTCGAAGGTGGCTCACCTGCCCGGTCAGTCCCGATACTTCGATCGTGGAAGGGTAAGGGCTCGCGGGCCCGCCCACGGAGATGAAGATGGGGCTTTCATTGGCCAGAGTCGTCGAAAGCCCGGACGGAACCTGGACGCCCAGGTCAAACGCAAAGCGCACGGTGCCGATGTCGACTCCACCGTCCAGGAGTGAGAGCGTCGCGTGAAGGTTTCCACCGCAAACACCGTCGGCAACGAAGGAGAACGACCGGGATACCGCCGCCGCCCCGGCGTGCAATTGTCCGTAACTCTGGGGCAGGCTCGGCGACGTGACTCCGCCAGAGGCCTCGAGCGTCGCGACGACCTCCGTGGTGTGGGCGAGTCCGACGTTCCTGAGCGCGAAGTCCACCGTAACCAGCTCACCCGGGTCGAGGGCGCCGTTTCCAATGCCGCACTCCTCGGCCACCAGAGTCGCGCCGGCGGCCACGACCGCGGGGCGAGCCACCTCGTCCCCGTTGTACACGACGAGAGCGAAGTCCTGATCTAGAGGTCCGCCGACATTGGGAACCCCGTCCGAGTTCACGTTGGAGGCGGTGACCGAGGCCGCGAAATCGCCGGTAGTGCCGGCGGGGAGGGAAACGCTCTCCACGTTGTTGCGCAGGTCCGAGACGCCGCCTTCGGTCGACCAGGCGCCGGAAAAAACGTTCCCCTTGTAGGTCTCGCCGCCTATCGTCACCGTCAGGTCGAGGTCGTTGTTGAAAGCGGGGCCGGTCGTCGATCCGGGAGCGTCGGTCCAGGCCACTGTAACTCGGAACGGGCGGCTGGAATCGGCGATCGTGCCGGTCACGACCGAGATCTGGCCGCTCGCGGTGAACGTGTCCTGTTGGCGCTGGTCACGAAGGACGCGAGGCGTCCCATCGAACGCCACCCCGAGGTTCATCGCGCCCATCCCCTGGTTGTTCGACCAGAGAGAGTCGTTGGCGCCGATTCCATCGAGGTAGCGGGCCGAGCTCATCAGGAAGGCCTTGGTCATGGCCGGGCTCGGCGGCGCCAGGCTCTGGTTGATGAAGAATTGGCGAACGAGGGCCGCTCCGCCGGCGACGGCGGGAGTCGAGTGACTCGTTCCCGAGGACGTCGAATAGAACTCCTGGCCAGCGGGAAAAAAAAGGCCCGATGCCGTCCCGCACATCCCGGTTCCATCCACGCACGGATGCGCCTGTCCGGTCGCGCCCGGTGTCGCCGCCTGGTACACACCGCCGCTCACATGCGTACCCGGCGCGACCAGGTCCGGTTTGATGCGTCCGTCCTCCGTCGGTCCTCGGCTCGAGAAGTCGGCGAGGTCGTCCGCGTCGTCGGCCGCGCTGTCGTCGAGGCCGCAGCCATCCAGATCGCCGAGGAAGTGAACGTTCTCGCTCGCACCGACGGTGATGACGTTTTTCGCCGTTCCCGGAGAGCGCAGTCCATCGACGCCTTCGTTACCGGCGGCGATCACGATCACCATTTCCTGGTTCCCGGGCGCAGAGACCGCGGCACCCGCGGGCTGCGCGTCTCGAACGAGCGCGTCGTACGTCTGTGCGGTGACGTCGTAGGCGCCGTACACCAGACCGCCCCAGCTATTGCTGCTGATGCGCGCGCCGTCCCGGTAGGCTCTCGCCTGCAAGTCGGGAAAATCGGGGTACGTGTAGTTCGGAGCGAAGATGACTGAAGATCCGACTTTGACGAAGGGCGCCACACCGAGGCCGTAGCGAAAGCCGTCGGCATCGGCGAAGGGGAAGCCGAACCCGTCGTTGTAGCCCCCGACGATATGGGCGTTGATGTTGCCGTGCCCGTCGCACCCCTCGAGCGTGTCGCCGAAGATTGCGCGGCCCTCGAGGCGGTTGTAGATCACGCGGCTCGCGCCGGAGGTGTTCCCTCCGACGTAGAGGCCCGGGTGATTGGGAAACGTGGTGGCGTTGTCGATGCCGCTGTCGGCGACGTCGACAGCGAATCCCGACGCGGAAAACTGCTCCTGGGTGAAGCCGCTGGCACCTAGGAAATCGAGGTAGCCCGGGCTTCCCGAGAGATCCCCGGCCAGGATCTGGCCCTGCCGCTCGTCCGCTTTCTGCGGAACGACGAACGGCTGGATCGAGACCACGTCGGGCCTCCCGGCAACGGCGTCCATGTCCGCGGACGTGAGCGGGACTATCAGGTTGAGGTAATTTCGAACGCGAAACTGGCTTCGAACAGCGCCGCGCGAGCGGGCTCGAAGTAGCGCGATGGTGGCGGAGTTCGCCGGCGCATCGCTGACGAGCTGCACCGCATAGAGCTCCTCGGCCGGAGCGGTGGCGGCCGCAGGCCGATCGAGTCTCGAGCGCCGGAGAGACCGGAGGAGCGCCGTTCTCCGGGCGCGCGGGTGAACCTTGTACTCGTTCCGATAGGGCGCCTGCCACTGGATGAAGCGGGCGGAGCTCTCGAGCTCGCCGAGAGCGCCCATGCTGGCGGCGTCGGCGTAGACGAGATACGCGTTGTGAGGCAGGTACGTGACCACCTGGACGCCGGTGTCGCGCATGGCGGCGAGCCACTCGGGCCTGGAGGGGCCGACGAGCTGAACGATATGCATGCGCTTGCCGTCGAATCTCTCCCGGCGCGCGCTTCTGAGGCTCCTCCCGGCGGCGCTCTCGGTATCGACCGGACCGCTGTTCAGAAGGACGAAACGATACTCGTCGACGAGCTCCACCGCCGGATTGCGGAGCACCTCCTCGACTGCCGCCGCCGGAACTTCATAAAGAAGATACCCGCCATAGTCGGCAACGACGCGGCCCCCGATTTGGTCGAGCCGTCGCGCCACGGCGCGATCCTTCACGCGCAGCTTGCGCGCTCGCGCGCCCCCCTGCGCCTGAACCACGGCTCCCGGACTCGAGGTGGGCTCGTAGCCGGCGAACCAGGCGAGAAGCAGCACCAGCGGGGACAGCCAGAGGAGCCGCATCGCAGCTTTTCTGGCCCGCCGCTCTGTCGGCGTCCAGGACAGTCGCATGAACGACCCCCTTTCGGACTCGCAACGCGGCCCCGGTTACCCGGCGGCCTCGTTTTCCTATCGATTCAGAAACGATAGGTTTTCCCACCGATGCGGCGCGAGTTGCTCGTCCTGGGTCAATCAGCCTGCAAAGAATAGCGCTTGGGGTTCGGACACCGTAGCACAAGCGAGCCAGGATGAAAAGCGATCCAGCGCACAAATGGTCCGCGGCGGGTGCCGGGATTCTGGTGGACGCCCCGACCCCCTGGGTCTGATAGACCCGCACCTGTCCGGTGCCCACCTTGGCCCGGCGGGAGATCGAACCATGAAATGGCATCTGGGTACTTCTTGCCACGGGACCCCCTTGACAAGACTTCACAATATTGTGATACCGTTGTAGCACAGTAGAAGCGGATAGGCGGAATGAATGCCAGCAACCACCGTGGTCTTCTACAAGGATACGGATGGGAGTGTTCCCCTTATCGAATGGTTGGACAAGGTGATCGATCCTAGCGTGCGCCTAAAGTGCTTGGAAAGACTTGAACAGTTGGAGAAGTACGGTCACGAGTTGAGACGACCCATTGCTGATACGTTGAGGGATGGTATTCGAGAACTCAGGCTCGCTTATCGTGGGGTTCAGTACAGAATGCTCTACTTCCCCCACGGCAAGAATTTCGTAGTGGTAACCCAC
>CAZKNR010000454.1:0-3313 GCA_964553925.1 uncultured Acidobacteriota bacterium | reverse complement strand
CTCGTCTCCCTCGATTCCGGCGGAATCGCCGTCCCAGATCATCGCGTTGCGCACGGTGGCGGTCTTTCCGGCTCCGCCGGTGAGGCGGATTCCCGAGACGTCGTTGACGGCGTCGAAGAAGTCGTGAACGAGCACGTTCTGGACGACCACGCCCGTGTCCCCGCCCGCGACGCTGCCGACCACTACGGCTGCAATGTTGATCGCGCCGCGAACGCGCACGAACTCCAGCCACTCGACGGTCACGTAGTTGTCCTGAATCCGGAGCCGGTTCGGCCCGTCTTGCCCATCGATGACGACTCCCGCTCCCGCAACTCCGTTGTGGCGGTTCCCGGGATCCGCGGTCAGCGTGATGCCGTGCGTGGCGTCCGTCGTCGAGCCGTCGAACGTGACCGTGGACGTCAAAGCGAAGACGGTGTCGTTGTAGGCGATTCCGACCTCGGCGCGATCGTCGGCTATGAGGCTGCTAGGGACCGTGGGAAAGGCACCGCACGAGCTGCCTCCGCCGTCGATGCAGTCCTCCCATGCCTGGAGCGTTGTGAACTGACGAGAGATGGTGTAGGCGTAGGGACCGGTCGCGGCGGCGAAGGGTGTGGTGAGCCGCAGCTGGGTCTCGGAGTCGACCGCCAGAACCGTGTAGTCCGTCCCGCCGATTCCGATGCGGTCGCCCCGGCCGCGATTCGCGGTCTGCCAGGTTGCGGTCAAGTCCGTGACCACGACCGAGCCCTGGGTGGCGCTCAGCGTCCCCGAGACATCGAGCGCGGTTCCGATCGAGCGGTAGTTGGTCCGGGGCGCGTGGGGCCCGAAGGCCACCCAGTAGTACGTGTTCGCGACAGCGTTCACAAGGGTGTTGCTACCCACCTGGAAGCCGTCGGGCAGGAGCGCCTGGATGTTGTTGGTCTCACCGAGTCTGTTGTTGAAGAGCAGGGAACGATCCACACTGACGCCCGTCGAGGCGGGCTTGTGAGTGGGACCAGAGGCGCCGCTGCGATGTACCAGGACCTCTTCAGGGAGGAAGCCGAGGCCGGGGATCGTTTTGCCGTCGATCGCATCGCCGGTGTACACCCCGACCGCGACCTCACCCGGCGAAGCGTTCCATGCGGCGTAGTAGTACGTCGTGCCCAAGGCGTTAACGCGGGCATCGAGTCCGACCTGGAATCCGTCAGCCTGGAGCGCCTGAATCCCATCGGGGAAGCTGAGCGCATCGAACTCACGCGTGATGTCGCCGGGCATGGCGGAGGAGCGGTGGGTGGTATTCGCGGTGCTGGCCGGCATTACGATCACGTACTCCGGCTGGAAGCCGACCCCGGTGATGCTGGTGTTGTCGACTCCGTTCCCGGCGTACGAACCCACCTTCAGCTTTCCCGGAGCTGCCCGGAACGCCACCCAGTGGTACGTCAGCCCCGCGCCGTTGACGCTCGCGTGGGTCCCAACGGTGAAGCCGGCGGCATCGAGAGACTGGATCTTGTCGGCGGCGAGGGCGGCCGCATTGTCCATATCCTTGGAAGCGTCGCTTCCCATCGTGGAAGTGCGGATGACCGCCTCGTCGGGAAGCAAGGTCACCGCCTCGTCCATGTCGACGATTACGACGTCCGGCTGGAACCCGACGTAGATCGCCCGGTTGTCGATCGAGTTGCCGACGTAGGTGCCGGATTGGACCTGAGCTACCGCAGGAACAGCGAGCAGGATGGTGGCCGCAAGACAAAGGAGACGCACCTGGCAACGCATGGGACTTTCTCTTCGAAACCGAGTTTTTCTGGGGACGATTGAGTAGGAGCAAGAGGCGTGCCACGGCCCGATGAGCCCTAACGGTTTCGAGCCAACCCACTTACCCACGCGAGGCAAGAGTGAGGTGGCGGGAAAATCCCCCAGCGATCCGGGAAAACCCGAACAGCTCACCGAAGTCTTCCACTGGTGAGCTCTCTCGTCGAAGGGAGCCGCGACCCGCTGGTGCGCGAGACGGCCGCATGGGTCAAGGAGCGCGTCAGGCAGCCGATCTTCCTTCCCCGGAGGGTGATGGCAATCGAGGTGTTGTTTTGCCCGAGTTGACACGGATTCAGGCGGTCGTTTTCCTCCAGAGCTGCGACCTCTTCTCTTACTGCCGAGCGGACGAGATTCTGAGAATCGCCGGCATCGCGGAGGAACGGCGCTTTCGCGCCGGCGAGAAGGTTTACGTGGAGAACGGTCCCGCCGACGTTCTCTACTGCGTCGTCCAGGGAGAAGTGACCCTTCGCGGCTCCCAGGGAGCGAGACTCGCGGGGCCCCTCCATACGTTCGGAGTGAGGGACATCCTTTGCGGGCGCCTCCGGGGAGAGGACGCCGAGGCGCGAGTCGACTCACTCGTTCTCGCCATCGAGGCCGAGGACCTGTTCGACCTGCTCTCGAACAACATCGAGATCGTCAAGGCGCTCTTCCGGCACGTGCTCCAAGATCGCGAGCCGACGAAGAGCTCGGCGTCGGACTGAGGCGCCGCCGCCTTAGACGCCTCTACCCCTCTACTCGAAGACTTTCCCGTAGTCCTTTACCTTCGAGCTCAGCCCGATCGCCCGCAGTGCCTCCCACAATAGGACCTGGTTCGCTGTGAGAACGGGCCGGCCCAGAGTCTCTTCCAGGGCGTGGATGGCCCCGACGGCCCGAAGGCCGTTGCCTCCTATGAAAACGGCTTCCGCCTGGCGCGGGACATTCGTCCGCGTCCATTCGTACACTTCTTCCGGAGGCACTTCGGTGAAGTCTCGGGCCGGTGTCATCCGCGCGCAAAAGGCGACCTCGAAACCCCGCGACCGGAAATACTCCGCGCCTTTGGCATTGACTTCTTCGCTGAACCACGGCGGATGAATCAGCGCCAACCGTTTTGCACTCAGAATGCGGAGTGCCGCAACGGCTGCCGGGCAGGTGAGGACGACCGGAATGCCGGAGGAGCGCTTCTCGAGTCGTGCGCGTAGCGGGTCGTCTCCCTCAGCGCCACGAACGTAGCTGCTGGTGGTCCAGGCATAGAGAATTACCCGAGGCGTCAATCCGGAAATCAGTTCCGCGGCATCGTCGACGTGTGGGGGCTCGTCGAAGCCGCGCCCGCGAATCCTTTGTACGCGGGCCGCGTGGACCGACACTCCCGAAGGAGCCATGGCCCACATCTCGGATTCCGGCACCGGATCGAAGTGAGGCGTCAGCACCCCGATTCGGGCAAGAGATCCCGCGCCGTCGGGGCGCCACGGGGAGCCTTGGGCCGGCGCTCCGATGGCTCCGACACCGGCCAGCGTGATGAAATCCCTGCGTTTCATTCGACACCCTTCTTTCAGCGCTCGAGCGCGGCGGTCCA
>CAZKNR010000453.1:0-21120 GCA_964553925.1 uncultured Acidobacteriota bacterium | reverse complement strand
CCCAGCCTTCCGTCATTTCCCGGCTGGAAGACGCCGACTATGACGGCCACTCGCTCACGATGCTAAAGCGCATCGCGGAAGCACTCGACCATAGACTGGAAGTCCGGATGGTGCCGAAAGACGAAAGGGTCCCCGCGTAGGCCTGGTTGACACGTCAAACGACCGCGCCTGGACCAGGAACCCGTCAGTTTCTTGGGTTTGTCAATGCGTGAGCCGACAAAGTCGAGCAGAATCAAGAAGGTTATTTGGTCGGGGCGAGAGGATTTGAACCTCCGACCCCCTGGTCCCGAACCAGGTGCTCTACCAGGCTGAGCCACGCCCCGACCTTGCGAACGGCGGGTGAACGCGTCAGTGTACCTCGGAATGGAGGGCTTTTGGAAGGACTGCTATCGGCTCCCGTTGAATCGCAGGTCCCACGACTCGAGCTCCTCGAGGGCGCTGTATGCGGTGAAGTCGAACTGCAGCGGCGTAATCGAGATGTAGCTGTCGCGGAGAGCGGAGATATCGGAGAGCGCTTCCTTCTCCACCTTGGTGAAGCCCTGCTTGACCCAGTAGTAGATGCGGGAAGCGGGGTCGATCTTTTCCTCGACCTTGGTCCAGGACGGGCGCCGACCCTGGCTGGTGATGCGGACGCCTTTGACCTTGGAGTCGGGCACGTTCACGTTCAAGAACGTCCGGCGGCTCCACTCCTTCTTCCCCGCGAGGACGGGGAGGATCTGAGCGGCGAAGGCCGCGGCGTGGGAGTAGTCAGCGCTTCCGTCCTTGCTCGCGAGCGAGACGGCCATCGAAGGGACGCCGAGCATCGCCGCTTCTCTCGCCCCGGCGACGGTGCCCGAGTAGGCGAGGTCGTCGCCGACGTTGGCGCCGCGGTTGATGCCGGAAACGACGATGTCGGGCGGTTTGGGGAGGAGCTTCATCACGGCAAGGTTGACGCAGTCCGCGGGCGTTCCCTCGACCTTGAACATCCGGTGCTCGACAGGCTCGAACCGAAGAGGCTCGTGGATGGTGAGGGCATGGCTCACCGCGCTCATCTCGCGGGCGGGAGCGACGACGGTGACCTCGCCCACTTCGCGCAGCTTCTCCGCGAGCGCTCGGATGCCGGGCGCGTCGATGCCGTCGTCGTTCGTGACCAGGATGTCGAAAATGGCGAGGTTCTCCTGAATGTGAAAATGCCGGAAACGGGAATGGTCGGGACGGCGGGATTTGAACCCACGACCACTTGCACCCCAAGCAAGTGCGCTACCAGGCTGCGCTACGTCCCGAAGCCATTCCGCTCGCGGCGCATTCTATTCGATTGTCGCGCGTCGGAAACGTGAAGGATAGCACGCGCCGAAATCGGCGGTCAAAGAAGCCGAGCGAACGAGCGAACCGGCGTCAGTCATCCTCTCGCTTGGAATCGTGAGCGTCGATGAGCTCCAGGATCCCACGCAGCTCCGCCCCAATCGAGAGGATCTCCTCCTTGAGGCCGTCGCTCCCGGCAGCGGCCACGGCTTCGGGAGGAGGGGTGGTCGTCCCCGTCTTCATCTGCTCCTTCATCTCCAGCTCCAGTTTCTTCTTTGCCCCCGCGATAGTAAAGCCCTCCTCGTAGAGCAGGGTCTTGATGCGGAGGATGGTCTCGATGTCGCGCCTCCGGTAGATGCGCTGACCGGAGTTGTTCTTCGCCGGCGCGAGCGCGGAAAACTCCGACTCCCAGTAGCGCAACACGTACGGCTGGGTGTCGGTGAGCTCGCAGACCTCGCCTATCTTGAAGAAGAGCTTGCTCGGGATCTTCCTTTCCATCGGCGGCGCGCTCGTCGTTCTGTGTCTTATTCAGCTTCGGACGAGAAGCCGTTCTGAAACGTCTTCGAGGGACGGAAGACGACCGACTTACGAGGATGGATCGTCATCTCTTCCCCCGTTTGCGGGTTGCGCCCTTTCCGCTGCTTCTTTTCCCGCACCAGGAACGTCCCGAACCCGCTGATTTGAACCCGATCCCCCTGGCGCAGTCCGCCCTTGATGAACTCGAGGATGCTGTCGACCAGGACCGACGCCTCCTTGTTGGAGATGCCGCCATGACGCTCATATACGACACGCGCCAGGTCTGCCTTCGTCATGGAGGGATGGAATCCGGCATTCCGCCCACGGGTTTAACGGAAATTGGTTAAGTCGTGACTTTAGGACACAGAAAGGCCTGAAGATTCAACCGAATACCTAAAGTATTATATGAGATCCCCGGTTCGAGTCAACCACGATTATTGGACTTTGTCGTCTGGCGACGCCGGATCACGACCCGGATCGGGGTCCCCTCGAAACCGAACGCCTCGCGAAGCCGCCGGGAGAGATACCGGGGATAGCTCGTATCCAGATCCTTCTGCGCCTTGTTCGAAAAGACGAGAAACCGGGGCGGCACCACCCCCGCCTGCGTGATGTAGAAGAGGCGCGCCTCTTTGCCGTCTTTCGATCGCGGCGGGAGCCGGGCGAAAGCCCCCTCGAGAAAGCGGTTCAGCTCGGGGGTCGATACTTTTTTGAGCTGTTCCTCGCGCACGCGGCGGATACGCGGATAGAGGCCTTGAGCCCCGCGGCCGGTCTTGGCGGAAAGAAACACCACCGGAGCGAAGTCGAGGTGGGGCATGTCCTCCCGCGCTTCGCGTTCGAGCTCCTTCGCCTTCTCCTCTCGTTCCTCCACGACATCCCATTTATTGAAGACGAGGATGACTCCCCGGCCCGAGTCGGCGATCTTGCCTCCGATCGAGGCATCCTCGGTGGTAACGCCCGCCGTCGCATCCAGGATCAAAAGGACGATGTGCGCCCGCTCGATGGCGCGCTCCGCATAGATCACGGAGAGCCGGTCGGCGAGGCCCGGGACCTTTGCCCTTCTGCGGATGCCAGCCGTATCGACGAAGCGATAGGTCTCGCCCTCGACCTCGACTAGAGTGTCCACGGCGTCCCTCGTCGTCCCCGCAACCGGGCTCACGACCGCGCGCTCCTCGCCCGCGATACGGTTCAAAAGAGAGGATTTGCCGACGTTCGGGCGGCCGGCGATCGCGATGCGGATCTCTCTCGCCTCCTCCTCGCCTTCGGCTTCGAGAGCCGGGATCCGTTCGGCAATCGCATCCATGAGATCCGCGACTCCGAGTCCGTGCTCGGCGGAGATCTCGAAAAGCTTCGGAAACCCGAGGCGATGGAACTCCATGGCGTCGGCGAAGAGTCCTTCGCTGTCGATCTTGTTCACCGCGAGAATCACGCGCTCCCCCAAAGGCCGTAGCTTCGACGCCAGGTAGCGCTCTTCGGGAAGCAGGCCGGCGCGGCCGTCGGCGACCCAGCACACGAGCTCGGCGTCGCCGATCGCAATCTCTACCTGGGCCGCGACCTGTTCGTCCAACGGAGTCGCGACCGACTCCAGAATTCCGCCGGTATCAACGACCTCGAACGTTTTCCCCGCCCATTCCACCAACGAGAGGTTTCGGTCGCGAGTCGAGCCGGCGACCGCATCGACGATCGCCTTGCGAGCACCGCTCATGCGATTGAAGAGCGTGGACTTACCCACGTTCGGCCGCCCGACGATGGCAACCTGGGGCAAGCGTCTCACCATAAGTCCCTAGTTTACTGTGATTTGAGGCCCAGTCCGAATCCGCGCGCGGCGCGCGCCAATAACTCGAACGTTTAGAGCACGATAAAGGGAAATGCGCTTGACAGCCGCAAGAGCGGCTCCTATAATCACACCCTATCCCTCCGGAGGTCAATATGATAAAGGTGGACATCATCAACGAGGTGTCCGCTACCGCAAACATCACCAAGGTGAAGGCAGAACAGGCGGTGGAAGCGGTGCTCGATGCGATGAAGAACTCGATGCAGCGAGGCGAGCGCATCGAGCTTCGAGGGTTCGGAGTGTTTCAGGTGAAGCCCCGAAAGAGAGGCATCGGCCGCAACCCGCGCACAGGAAAGGAAGTGCGGATTCCTCCGGGCCGTACGATCCGATTCAAGCCGGGAAAGGACCTGCAGAACATCCCCTGAGCTCAGAACTACAGGTCAAGCATAGTTTCCGCGGACTCGTGGCTCCCGTTGTTTCTAGCTGGGTCCTTCCGGCTATCTTCTTTCTTCTCACCGTTCTGTCGACGCTCTACGTGGGCGGCATCCAGGGAATCGCTTTCTGGTCGCCCGAGCTATTCCAAACGGAAGCATCTACGCTCGAGAGCCTGCGGACGATTGCCATCTACGGGACTCCCTTCAGCTTCACCCTGCTGGCCATCATTCTGTCCCACGAAATGGGACATTACTGGGCCGCCCGATACTACCGGGTCGACGCCACGCTTCCTTTCTTTCTTCCGTTTCCGTTCTCCCTCGTCGGCACGTTTGGGGCGTTCATCATCATCAAGTCGCGGTTCCCTCACCGCAAGTCCCTGATCGATATCGGCCTCGCCGGACCCTTCGCCGGGTTTCTCGTGGTCCTCCCCGCGCTCGTCGTCGGTATCACGACTTCAAGACCTGGGCCGCCGCTTCCGCCCGATACCAGCATCAGCTTCGGAGAGCCCCTCCTCTTCCGGTGGTTCTCGTCCGCGATCTGGCCCAACCTGCCCAAGAACTATGACCTCTACATCAGCCCCATCGGTCTCGCTGGGTGGTTCGGGCTCCTCCTCACCGCTCTGAACCTCATTCCCATCGGCCAGCTCGACGGCGGACACGCGTCCTACGCACTCTTGAAGAACCGTGCGCATCGGCTCTCCGCCTTGGCGTTCTTCGCCTTTCTTCCCATGGCCTACTTCGGGCCTTCGTGGCTCTTCTGGGCGCTCCTGCTATACCTCCTCGGGATCCGGCGGCCTCATCCTCCGACACGGATCGACGAGACCCCCCCGCCGCGTAGCCGCTACGTCATGGGGGCTCTCGCGCTCGCAGTTCTGATCGTCTGCTTTACCCCCGAGCCCATCATCTTCAACTGGGCCGACGCGTGGGCGGCGTTCAAGGAGTTGCTAGGGATCTAGAAACTCCTTCAGGAGCCCGTGGAAACAGTGGACTCCGTTCTCGCGGCGCGCGGAGAGCCTCCCGCGATCGTAGGAGCGCGATCGCAGACCCTTCTGCACCGAATTCGAGATGGCGACGTCCTCGAGCTGCACCTGATGGCTGAAGGCGATGGCGGGCTCGAGGTCCTCGCCGGGAAGCCCATACCACTCGAAGACGGTGAGCGTGCGCTCGTGATCCAGGGGGATGACGGTGTTCGCCTGCAGGCTGCCGGGGTAGAAGTTGAGCATCAGGTTCGGGAACACCCAGTAGTAGAGGGCTTTCTCGTCCTCTTCTCTCTTCGGGTTAGTTCGGTCCTCGCCTCCCGAGGGACGAAGGGGCGCGTATTGAGTCGCGTGGTAGCGATAGGCCTCGACGCGATACCTGTCGTAGTCGAGCTCGCGATAGAGCGCGGGGTGGATCATCGGGATGTGGTACCCCTCGAGGTAGTTGTCCACGTAGATCTTCCAGTTCGCCTCGACCACGTACTCGCGCCGTTCGCGAAACTTCATCTGCTCGATGGGAAACCCCGCGCGCTCGACCTCTTCCGCGATCGCGGGCGCGGTCTCGCGGAACGACGGTCCCGAGGATGCGAGGTTCGCGAAGATCAGCGGCCCCCACTCCTCCACCCTCACCTCGGGGAGACAAACGTCCTCGATCTGGAAGTCCTCGACCTCTTCCATCTCGGGAGCGCGCCGGAGCTTTCCGTCGAGACCGTAGGTCCAGCCGTGGTACAGGCACTGGAGAAGCTTACCGCTGCCTTTGTTCTGGGCGATCAGAGCGGCCCGATGCCGGCAGACGTTCGAAAGGCCCCGAAGCCCCGAGTCGAGGCCGCGGGCCACGACGATCGGTTCGTCCAGGAGCGACGCCGCGAAGTAATCGCCGGGGCGGGAGACGTCCTCCGAACGGCCCACCCACTGCCAGCTGCGACGGAAGATCTTCTCGCGCTCGCGCTCGAGAAACACCGGGTCGACGTACCAGATCGAAGGAAGGGTCGTCGCTTTGGCGAGAGCCGTCGGTTCGTAGTCCCTGAATTTCACTCCTGGGACTATATCAAGTTAGGACAGATTGACCGGGTCGACGTCCACCGTCGTCGCTCTCAGCAGGGCGTCGTCCGAGAAGATCGCCCGGACCGCCTGCCGGGCGCGCGCGTGCTCCCGCCTCGGGACCTTCAGCAGGATCTGCGATCGGTACCGGCCCGCGATCTTCGAGCGCGCGGCGAAGGCCGGCCCCAGCACCTTCACCTCTTCGGGGACTCCCTTCCTCAACAATGAGGCGGCGCGGCGCGCGAGCGTTGCGGCTTCCGCCATCGAATCTCCCTCGACGATGAGGTTCACCAGGCTCACCACCGGCGGGTAGTGAAGGGCGCGGCGGAACTTCCGCTCCGTTTCGAAGAATCCTTCGAAGTCCTGGGCGCGGGCGAACTGAAGGCTGTAGTGCTCGGGCGCGAACGCCTGGATCAGCACTTCGCCCTCACGCTCGCCTCGTCCCGCTCGTCCCGCCACCTGCGTCAGGAGCTGAAACGTCCTTTCCGCCGCGCGGAAGTCCGGCGTCGAGAGCGCGCTATCAGCGGCGAGAACGCCGACCAGGGTGACCGCGGGGAAATCGTGCCCCTTCGCGAGCATCTGGGTCCCGACCAGCAGATCGATCTCCCGCGAGGCGAAGCGCGAGAGCAGGGCCTCGTGACTTCCCCGGCGGCGCATGGTGTCGCGGTCCATCCGGGCGACGCGGATTTCGGGGAAGAGAGACTTCAGGAGCTCCTCGACCCGCTCGGTGCCATATCCCACGTGGCGGAGGTAGTCTCCCTCGCAGGTAACGCAGCTCTCGGGAGTCGCCCGCCCGAGCCCGCAGTAATGACAGACGGCGAGGGTGGCGTTGCGATGAAGCGTCATCGCGACGCTGCATTCGCTGCACTGGAGAGCGAGACCGCATCTCCGGCAGAGAATCTGTCCGGCGTAGCCTCTGCGGTTCAAGAGAACCATGACCTGCTCGCCGTCCTCGAGCCGTGCTTCGATTGCCCCCCGGAGCGGACGCGACAACACCACCTCCGGGCCTTCTTCGCGAACGACCTCTCGCATGTCGAGGAGAGTGACGCGGGCGAGCGGGCGGTCTCCGATCCGGTCGGGAAGAGTCAGAAGCCGGTAGCGTCCCTCGACCGCGTGGCTGTAGGACTCGAGGGACGGCGTCGCCGATCCCAGAACCACGGCGGCGCCGTCGTTTCGGGCGCGCACGATGGCGACGTCGCGAGCGTTGTAGCGCGGGCTCTCCTCTTGTTTGTAGGAGCCCTCGTGCTCCTCGTCGACCACGACGAGGCCCAGACCCTCGACGGGAGCGAGCACCGCCGCCCGGGCGCCGACGACGACCTTCGCCTCACCTTGCCGGATCCGCCACCACTCGTCCCGCCTCTCGCCCGCCCCGAGGGCGCTATGAAGGATCGCGACCTTCTCCCCGAATCGGGAGCGAAGGAGGGATGAAAGACGCGGCGTGAGGGCGATCTCGGGAACGAGCATCAGGACCGAGCGTCCTTGAGCGAGGGCCGCGTCCGCCGCGCGGAGGTAGACCTCGGTCTTTCCGCTTCCGGTCACCCCCCGAAGCACGAAAGGATGAAACGCGCGGGTCGCGATGGCGCTCTCAATCGACTCCAGCGCTTCTTGCTGTGCGGGCGTGAGAGCGACGTCTTCCCCGGCTCGAGGCGGCGCAAGCCGTCCCCAGGGGCTCCGGCGAAACTCCTCCGCGACGATCTCTATGTAGCCTTTCTTCGCCAGCGCCCGAAACGGACCCGTCTTTCCGAGCTCGAGCTCGTTTCGGATCGTGAAGATCGGCACGGGGTCGGTGGACGTCGAGAGAAGGGTCAAGACACGCGATGACGCCGGGAGGAGCTTCTCCCGCAAAAGGGCGCGGCTCCCCTCCTCGGTGATGCGGGCCACCCGAATCGTCCGCGCGCCGCCCCCACCCGGGTGCTTTCGCTCGACGAGCCCGCTCTCGACGAGCGCCCCGAGAGTCCCGGAAACGGATTTTCTTCCGAGAGCGCGCGCGAGCGCGGAAGCACTCATCGGGCGCGTGAGTGCGTCGAGGACCCGGGATGCGGCCGCGCTCTCGGGCCGCGAATCCGCCGCCTTCACTCTAAGGTACAAGACACGCTCCTCGTTCTGCGTCTCCGGAGGAAGCATTGCGCGGCACGCGAGACCCGGAGCCGCGAGGTAGTAGTCGGCGATGAATCGGGCGAGTGCGAGCTGTGAAGGGCTCAGCACCGCCTCCTGGTCGACAAGCGCGGAAAGAGGTTTCAGCACCGTACCCGGAGGAAGCCTCGGCGCCTCCTCCTGGATCTCGACGATGCAGCCGATGAGCGAGCGAGCGCCGAAGCGCACGCGCACCCGGAAGCCAGTCCCCGCGCGCGCGAGCGATTCGGGAATCCCGTAGGAAAACGTCCGCGGCAGCGGAACGGGAAGGGCGACCTCGGCGAAGGCCACGAACGGGCCGGACGCTGGCAACGTTTAGTCGCCTGCCAGCAACTTCTTGATGAGCTTCATGTCCTCCCAGCAATCGCGCTTCTTTCCCGGATTGCGAAGGAGGAACGCGGGGTGGTACGTCGGGACGAGCTTCGCGCCGCGGTAAGGGAAGACGCGGCCTCGAAGACGGGTGATGCCTTCGTCGGTCCGGAGAAGGTTCAACGCCGAGACCCGCCCGAGGGCGCAAATCACTTTCGGGCCGACGGCGTCGATCTGCCGGTCGAGAAACGGGCGGCAGGCCTCCGCCTCGTCGGGCTCGGGCTCGCGATTGCTTGGGGGACGGCACTTCACCACGTTCGCGATGTAGACCTGCTCCCGGGTGAGATCGATCGCCTGGATGATCTTCGTGAGGAGCTGTCCGGCAGCGCCGACGAACGGAATCCCCTGCCGGTCTTCCTCCTGGCCGGGACCCTCTCCGATGAACATCAGCTCCGCTTTGGGGTTTCCCACCCCGAAGACGATCGTCGTACGCTTCTCGGAGAGCCGGCAGCGCGTGCACTCCCCAAGGTCGCCGCGGATTTCCTCGAGGGTCTCGCGCGCTGGCGTCGCCAGGGCGGGCTTGGGCTTCGGGGCTTCCACCTCCGTCGTCCTCGGAAAGCCGAGGCTCGTCAGCGAAGAGTAGAAGCGTAGCCGCTCTCGGATCTGCTCGAAGACGAAGGTCCTATCGCCCTTACTGTCGTGATTAGTGGGCACGATAGTTCCGGATCTCGTCGAGGATCTCGTCCGCGAGCGCGAGCTTCGACATCAACGGGAGCTTTCTCACTCCGCCGTCGGCGCGAAACAGGCTCGCTTCGTTGGTATCGGCCTCGAAACCGGAGCCCGGGCGCGAGACGTCGTTGGCGACGATCAGATCGAGCTTCTTCTTCGCGAGCTTCTCGCGGGCGTTCGCTTCGAGGGATTCCGTCTCGGCGGCGAAACCCACGATCGTCTGCTCCTTCTTCCTCCGAGAGGCGATGGCCATCAGGATGTCGTCGGTGCGGACGAGCTTCAGGGTGAGCGGCATATCGTCCTTCTTGATCTTCTGGGGCGCCGCGACGTCAGGCCGGTAGTCGGCGACCGCCGCGGCCATCACCACCACGTCCACCAAGTCGAGACGCTCGAGGATGGCGTCCTTCATCTGGGCCGCGGTCTGAACGCGAGCCGTCTCTACTCCGTGAGGCTCCGGCTCCGAGGAGGGACCGCTGACGAGGACCACGTTCGCGCCGCGATCGCGCGCTCTCTCGGCGATGCGGAAGCCCATCTTTCCGCTGGAACGGTTCGTCAGGACCCGGACGGGATCGAGAGGCTCCGCCGTCGGGCCGGCGCTCACGAGGACGCGAAGGCCCTCGAGGTCCCTGGCGGTCGCGAGGCGCGCGCTGGCCCGTCTCACGATCTCTTCGGGCTCCGCGAGTCTCCCCTTTCCCATCCAGCCGCAGGCGAGCCAGCCTTCTCCGGGCTCGACGATCTCAACGCCGCGGGAGCGCAGGGTCTCGAGATTGGCGGCGACCGCCGGGTGGGTGAGCATGTTGGTATTCATCGCGGGCGCGAGCATCGTGGGTGCCCGGTTCGCGAGGGCGAAGGTGCTCAGAAAGTCGTCGGCGATCCCGAGCGCGAGCTTCGCGACCACGTCGGCGGAGCAAGGCGCTATGAGGAAGAGCGCGCACTCCTCGGTGAGGGAGATGTGGCGGATTCCCTCCTCGCGCACCGGTCCGAAGAGGTCGGTGATGACGGGGAGCTCGGAAAGAGTCTCGAGGGTAAGAAGGGTCACGAACTCCCGGGCGTTTTTCGTCAGAATCACCTGGACGTCGTAGCCCTGCTTCTTCAGGCCCCGGACGAGCTCCGCCGATTTGTAGGCGCCGATGCAGCCCGTTACCCCAAGGACGATCTTCAAGGGCTTCAAGGGCTTCAACGGTTTCATGATCGGAAGGACTCGAGGATCGGGCGGAGCCGCTCCTCCAGAAGATGGGGCCGCGCCCTCTCGGCGAGGACGATCGATTTCAAGAGCTCCGCGGTCTCCTCGATGCGGTCGTTGACCAGCACGTAGTGATAGTCCCCATAGCGATCGATCTCTCTGCGCGCGCCGGCGAGCCGGCCTTCGATGACCTCGGGAGAGTCCTGCTTCCTTCCCCGCAGGCGCTCCTCCAGGACCTGGAACGAGGGCGGCATCACGAACATCGTCACCGCCTCGGGCTCGGCCTTCCGCACCTGGTCCGCGCCCTGCACGTCGACGTCGAGGAGGATGTCCTGTCCCATGGCGCGAATTCGCTCCGTCTCCAGCTTGGAGGTTCCGTACAGGTTCCCGTGAACCTCCGCCCACTCGAGAAGCTCTCCTCTTCCTATCTTCTCCTGAAACGCTTCCCGGATCACGAAATGATAGTCGACGCCGTCGCGCTCCGCCCCCCGGGGGGCACGGGTGGTGTAGGAAACGGAGAACCGAAGATCGTCGAACGAGGTGAGGAGCTTCTGGACCAGAGTCGTCTTCCCCGAGCCCGAGGGGGCGGAGATCACGAAAAGGCAGCCTCGTCGTCCGCTCATTCGACGTTTTGCACCTGTTCCCGGACGCGCTCGAGCTCCGCTTTCATCGCGATGACCCGCTCCGAGATCGCGGCGTCCTGGCACTTGGAGCCGATGGTGTTCACCTCGCGGTTCATTTCCTGGACGATGAAGTCGAGCTTCTTCCCGCAGGGCTCGGATGCCGCGACCGCGCTCCGCCAAAGAGCGACGTGGCTGCGGAAGCGCGTGATCTCCTCGGCCACGCCCGCCCGCTCCACGAGACGTGCCACTTCGGACGCAATCGCCGTGGGCTCGACCACGGACAGAAGGAGCTCCTGCACCTTCGCTAGGAGCTCAACCCGTTTCGTGTCCCGTGCTTCGAGGGAGCCCTGTTCGATTTCATCGAGCGTGCGAGAGAGCGACCCCATTCTCGTCTCGAGGTCCGACGCCATCGCGGCTCCTTCCGCCTCGCGCATCTTCTCGAGGGAATCGATCGCGAGGTTCAGTGCCCGGTCGATCGCCTCTTCGACCCCGGAGCCCTCGGAGAGCTCCCGCTCCCGGACCGAGAACGCCGGAGTGAACGCCACGAGGTCCGAAAGGGATACCTTCGATTCCACTCCGAGCTCGTCGCCGAGGCTCCTCGCGAGGCGGACGAACTCCTTCATCAAAGGCCGGTCCACCCGGATCTCCTGGTTGCTCTCCGAAAGCGCGCTCACGTGGAGGGTGACGTCCACCTTCCCTCGTCCGAGAGCTTCCGCCACCCGATCGCGAACCCGTTTCTCGTAGGCGAGAGACGCGCTCCCTTGAGCTCGCAGGCGCACCTCGAGATAGCGGTGGTTCACGGTGCGGATCTCCGCCGTGACTTCGTAAGCTTCGTTCGCCGCCGAAGCCCGCGCGTACCCAGTCATACTCTTCAGCAAGCAGTTCTCCCGGGAAAAAGATTCCCCGTTTTCATGTTTGGCTCACCACCGGCATTGGCTCGGTCCCGAGAGCGAACTGGAGCTGGTACAGCCTCCGATAGAGGCTCGTCGATCTACGGATGAGCTCGTCGTGCCTTCCCGTTTCCTGGATCCGTCCGTCCTCGATCACCACGATCTGGTCGGCGCGGCGGACGGTCGACAGGCGATGGGCGATGACGATCGTCGTGCGGTTCACCATCAGGTTCTCGAGTGCCTGCTGGACCAGGGCCTCGGACTCGGCGTCGAGAGAGCTCGTCGCTTCGTCGAGAACGAGGATCGGAGGGTTCTTGAGGATGGCGCGGGCGATGGCAAGCCTTTGCCTTTGGCCTCCCGAGAGCCTCGAGCCCTTCTCGCCGACGACGGTCTCGAAGCCCCGCGGAAGGGCCTCGATGAACTCGAGGGCGTTCGCCGCCGACGCCGCTTTCCGGATCTCGGCATCCGCGACCGTCTTGAGGCCGTAGGCGATATTGTTCCGCACGGTGTCGTCGAAGAGGATGACCTCCTGGGTCACGAGACCGATCTGACCGCGCAGGGACGAGAGCGTAGCCTTCCTTATATCGACCCCGTCGAAGAGCACCGCGCCCCCCGCCGGGTCGTAGAACCGCGGAACCAGGCTCGCGAGGGTCGACTTCCCCGCCCCGCTCATTCCCACGAGCGCCACCACCTGCCCCGCCTCGATGATCAGGTTCACGTGCTCGAGGGCCGGCGCTTCGCCGTCGTCATAGACGAACCGCACGTCCCGGAACTCGATTCGCTTCGAGAGCGAGGGAATGTCGACGGCGTCTTTAGCCTCCTGGATCTCCTGCTCGGTGTCGAGGACGGCGAAGATGCGGCTTGACGCGGACAGCGCCTGCTGAAAGGTCGCGTTCACTCGCGACAGTTTTTTCACCGGGGTGTACATCATGAAGAGCGCCGCCATGAACGACGTGAACTCTCCCGTCGTCATCTGTCCCTGACTGATGCTCCGGCTTCCGTACCAGATGGCGGCCGCGAGCCCGAAGCCGCCCACGAGCTCCATGATGGGCGGCATGATCGAGATCACCCGGGTGATGCGCATGTTGCTCCGGAAGAGCCGGTCGGTCGCCTTCTCGAAGCGCTCGGTCTCGAAGCCCTCCATGCGGAAAGCCTTCACGATGCGGCTACCGGATATGGTCTCGTGGAGGAGGTTCGAGATGTCGCGCCAGCGCTCGAGTCCGGTGTCAGTGATTCGCCGGAGCTTCCGCCCGAGGGTCACGATCGGATAGACCGCGAGAGGCGCCGTCACCAGGCAAACCACCGCGAGCCAGGGATCGTAATAGAAGAGAAGGGCGCCGTAGCCGAAAAGGGCGAAGCTCTGCATCAGGAGGTCGCCCAGGGCCTCCGAGACCGCCTGCTGAATCTTCTCGACGTCGTTCGTGATGTGGGAGATCAGAGTCCCCGTGGACTTGCGCTTGAAAAAACCTACCGACTGCCGGATGACGTGCTGGTAGAGGCGATTTCTGAGGTCCATGACCGCGCGCTGGCCGACCCAGCTCATCAGGTACGTGGCGAAGTACGAGAAGAGTCCCTTGACGCCGTAGAGAACCACGATGAGCGAGCCCACCAGCCCGAGGTTCACGTGCTGGATGAGGACGTCGTCGAAGACGGGCTTGATGAGATAGGCGAGCCCGGCGGAAGCGGCGCCGTAGGCGAGCATGGAGACACAGGCCAGAAAGAGCCGGCCGCGGTAGGGCCAGGCCTGGGACAGGAGGCGCCGGAGGTCGTTCAAGGAAGCACTCTCGAGGTCATGCTATCAAGATTGAAGGGCTTGGATCGCCCTCGCGAGGCGTTCGATCGCCTCTTCGATCCTGTCCTCGGGGACGAAGCTGAAGGAGAGCCGCATGAAGTTCTTCCCGCTTCGGTCGGCAAAAAAAGGCGGCCCGGCGACGAAGGCCGTCTTTTCCCGCTCGATCGCGAACGGCAAGAGCGCCTCCGTGTCGATTCCCTCCGGAAGCGCGACCCAGACAAAAAAGCCGCCGAGCGGATGCACCCATTTGGCTTCGGGGGGAAAGTGGCGCCTCATCGCCGCCTCCATGCGGTCCCGCTTTCGCCGGTAGAGCTCGATCGAGCTCTTTACCTGGTCCTCGATGTATCCGTGCCGCCCATAGTCGCAGACGAGCCGCTGCGTGAGGGTGTTGGCGCACTGGTCGGTCCCGAGCTTCGCGAGACCGAGATTCTCGATCAGCTCCGAATCCGCCGCTACCCAGCCAAGGCGCGCCCCGGGGGCGAAGATCTTCGAGAACGTGTGCAGGAAGACGACGTTTCCCGGCGCCAGGGACTTGAGCGACGGCTCGCGCTCGCCTTCGTAGCAGAGCTCCGCGTAGGCGTGATCCTCCACGATGGGAATCGACGCCTCTTCGCAAATCTCGACGACGTCTCGTCTCCGAGCGCGACTCCAGGTCGCGCCCGAGGGATTCTGGAACGAGGGGATGACGTAGAGGAAGCGCGGCCGGACGCCCGATTTCGCGAGGTCCTTCACTTTCTCTCGGAGCGCTTCCGGAACGAGACCCTGGGCGTCGGTGGTGACGGAGGCGATGCGGGCGTCCTGGCTCCGGAAGACGTGGAGCGCCGCGAGGTACGTCGGAGCTTCGACCAGGACCGTATCGCCGGGATCGAGAACTGCCATCGAGACCAGGTGCAAGGCCTCGATGCCTCCCGAAGTGACGAGCACGTTCTCGACGCCGACCGATACCCGCTCGAGCACCTCCATCCGCTCCGCGATCCACTCCCGGAGACGCGTGAAGCCGGCGTTGGGTCCGTAGTTCAAGGCGCTTGTTCCCTCCTCACGGAGGACGCGCTCCTGCGACTCGCGGACGCGCTCCAGAGGAAAGGCCGCTGGATCCGGAAGGCCGCCCGCGAGCGAGATGACGTCGGGGCGCTCCGCGAGCTTCAAGACCTCGATGACCTCGCGAGAGGAGCCGAGAAGCTCCATTCGCCGGGCGAGCGTGAACGGGGCGTGCTTAGTCTGGGAATCCATCGGGAAAACGCTCCTTGAAGCGCCAGGCGGTCTCGACGATGCGATCGAGATTCAGGAAACGCGGCTCATAGCCGAGATCATTCCGGGCCTTCGCCGATGAGGCCACGAGACGCGCGGGATCGCCCAGCCGTCTCGCGACGACCTCATGAGGGACCGGCCTCCCGGAGACCCGTGCGACCGACGATATGACTTCGAGAACGGAGTGGCCTTCTCCGGTGCCGAGGTTGTAGCTCTCGGAGCCGCCCCCTTGCCTCAAGCGCTCGAGGGCCAAGACGTGCGCGACCGCGAGATCCTGCACGTGGACGTAATCCCGAATGCAGGTGCCGTCGGGAGTGTCGTAGTCGGAACCGAAGACCTGAAGACCCGGGCCCTTCCCGAGCGCGGCGTCGATCGCGAGCGGAATGATGTGGGCCTCGGGCCGGTGATCTTCGCCTAGCTCCCCGCTCTCGTGAGCTCCGGCGGCGTTGAAGTAGCGCAGGTTGATGTGGCGGATCCCGTGCGCGGCCTCGAAGTCCCCAAGCGCGCCTTCGAAGAGGAGCTTCGTGCGCCCGTAGGGACTGATGGGGTTCTGAGGGTGGCTTTCGGAAATCGGGAGCTCGAGGGGCGTTCCGAAAGTGGCGCAGGTGGAGGAAAAGAGGATCGCGGGAACGGGACGCCGCGCCATCGCGGCCATCGCAGAAAGAAGGTGGAGTCCGCCGGTCACGTTGTTCCGGTAGTACTTGCCGGGATCCCGGACCGACTCGCCCACGTAGGCTTTCGCGCCGAAGTGGAGCACGGCATCGAACGGCCCGCGGGAGAAAATCTCGTCGAGCACATCGACCGTCTTCGGGTCGGCCAGATCGGCGCGAACCAGCTCGGCGCCCTGGGCCGCGCTTCGGTGCCCTTCGCTCAGATCGTCGAGGACGACGACTCTCTCCCCGCGAGCGAGGAGATCGCGAAGCGTGTGGGATCCGACGTAGCCGGCGCCTCCAGTGACGAGAAGTGAGCCACGCACTCCTTAGGCCTCAGGCCTCAGGCCTCAGCCCCGGCCGACCCCGAAGTAGGAAAACCCCAGCTCTTTCAGCGTCTCCGGATTGTAGATATTCCTTCCGTCGAAGACCACCGGAAGCCGAAGGAGCTTCTTGATGCGGTCGAAATCGGGCTCTCGGAACTCGTTCCACTCGGTCACGAGCACCAGCGCGTCGGCGCCGTCGCAGGCTTCGTAGCTTTTCCGGCAATAGGTGACGTGACCGTCCACGTCTTTCAGAAGCGCCTTCGCTTCCTTCATAGCCTCGGGATCGTAGGCCTGCACCCGGGCGCCCTCGCGAACGAGTCCGCGGATCAAGGAAAGGGCCGGCGCCTCCCTCATGTCGTCGGTCTTAGGCTTGAAGGCGAGGCCCCAGAGCGCGACCGTCTTGTCTTTCAGGTCTCCCTCGAAGTGCTGCCGAATCTTCGAGAGGAGGAAGAGTTTCTGATCCTCGTTGACGGTCTCCGTGGCTTCGACGATCTTGAGCTCGAGCCCCGCGTCCCGGGCGGTTCGAGCGAGGGCGCGGATATCCTTGGGAAAACACGAGCCGCCGTAGCCGGCGCCGGGAAAGAGAAAGGCGTGGCCTATCCTGCGGTCCGACCCGACCGCCCGGCGCACCTGGGAGACGTCGGCGCCGACTTTCTCGCAGAGGCGCGCGATCTCGTTCATGAAGCTGATGCGGCTCGCGAGCATGGCGTTGGCGGCGTACTTCGTGAGCTCCGCGCTCTCCGGGTCCATGATCAAGATTGGGTTTCCCGTTCGCACGAACGGCCGATAGAGCTCCTCCATCACCTCGGCGGTCTCCGGCTCGTCCGTGCCAATCACGACCCGATCGGGCCTCAGGAAGTCGTCGAGAGCGGCTCCCTCCTTGAGGAACTCAGGGTTCGAGACGACGCCGACCGAGTATTCCGTGGCGGAGGCGATGGTCTCCTTGACTCTCCGGTTCGTCCCCACCGGGACGGTGCTCTTGAGGACCACGACCTTGCGCTCGTTCATCACGCGGGCGATCCCCTTCGCCACCGCGAGCACGTGGCTCATGTCCGCCGACCCGTCCTCACCCTGCGGGGTCCCGACGGCTACGAAGAGAATCTTGGAGCTCACGACGGCGTTATCGAAGTCCGTGGTGAAGGACAGCCGCTCCTCGGCGACGTTGCGAGCGACGAGCTCGGAGAGCCCCGGCTCGTAGATCGGGATCTCGCCGCGCTTGAGGCGGGCGATCTTGTCCTCGTCAACGTCGACGGCGATGACGTGGTTCCCATTCTCGGCGAGGCAGGCCCCGACGACGAGCCCCACGTATCCGGTTCCAAAGACAGAGATCTTCATATGTTCCGAACTCAAGATTGTACTTGCGGAGCTGGATCGGCGTCAAAGGACGGAAGTAAGATTCTCGGCACGTGCTTCACCTACCCACGCTTCTGACGCAGGTTGCCGTGATCCTTCTCGCCGCTCGCGGCACCGGGTGGCTGCTAAGACGCCTCCATCAACCCCAGGTGGTCGGCGAGATGATCGCGGGCATCCTGCTCGGGCCCTCGCTCCTCGGGTTCGTCGCTCCCGGCGCTGCCTCGGCGCTCTTTCCCGAGGACAGCCTTCCCTATCTCGCCGCGCTGAGCCAGGTCGGGGTCGTGATCTTCATGTTCCTCATGGGTCTCGAGGTCGAGCCGGCGCTCCTCCGCGGCCGTGGACGCGCGGCCCTGGTGACGAGCCAGGCCGGCATTCTCGTCCCCTTCGTGAGCGGAGCGGTCCTCGGCCTCTTCCTCTATCCCAGGCTCGCGCCCGAGGGTGTCGATCGGACGCATTTCGTCCTCTTCATTGGAACCGCGATGAGCATCACCGCGTTTCCCGTCCTCGCCCGAATCCTGGACGAGCGAGGGCTCTCCCGCACCGGAATCGGCACCATGGCCCTTGCGAGCGCCGCCGCCAACGACGTGGCCGGGTGGACGATCCTGACCGTGGTCGTGTTTCTCACCCGCACCCAGGAAGTCGGGGTCTCGGTCGCGAAGGCGCTCCTGGGCCTGATCACCTTCGCCGCCGTCCTCCTGCTGCTGGTCAGGCCGCTCCTACAAAGGATGACGGACGCTTTCGTCCGGCGCGGCGCTTTGACCAGCGATCTGATGGCCCTCGTGCTGTTGCTCGCCCTGGGCTCGGCCGCCGCCAGCGAGCTCGTGGGGGTCCATGCGCTCTTCGGAGCCTTCGTGCTGGGAGTCCTCGTGCCGCGGCGCTCGGACTTCGCGCGCGCGCTGGTTGTGAAGTTGCAGGACCTGGTCGTAGTACTGCTCCTCCCCATTTTCTTCGCCCTCACGGGATTGAAAACCCGCATCGGGCTCCTCGCGGGCTTCGAGATGTGGGCCTACTGCGCGCTCGTCCTTTCGATCGCCATCGCCGGCAAATTCGGCGGTGTTTCCGCCGCAGCCCGCTTCAGCGGTCTCCCCTGGCGCGAAGCGTGCGCGCTCGGGGCGCTCATGAACGCCCGCGGCATGGTGGAGCTCGTGATTCTCAACATCGGCCTCGAGGCCGGCATCCTCTCGCCCCCGCTTTTCACGATGATGGTCATCATGGCCCTGGTCACGACGGTCATCACCACACCGCTCCTCGAGTGGATCCATCCGAGCCCGGCCCCGGTGCTAACATCGAAAGACGCATGAGCTCCCCGCTCGTCATCGGGATCGATTTTCGTCCCGCGCTCTCGCGGGCGACCGGCGTCGGACGCTACTTCCAGGGGCTCGTCTCCGGCCTTCAGGAAATCGATCGCGAGAACAGCTACGTGCTGCTGTCGAGCTCGTTCAAGGAGCGGGCTCGACGGGAGGCGCGTCCGCCCAACTTTCAGCTGGTGGATCGGCGCGTGCCGGTTTCGTTACTGAACGCGCTCTGGCACCGCCTCGAGTTTCCGTCGTTCGACTGGCTCGCGGGCCGCGAGATCGACGTGGCGCACTCTCCCACTCCGCTCACTCTCCCCTCGCGGCGCGCGCGCTCCGTCGTCACCGTGCACGATCTGTTTTTTCTCGATCACCCGGAATCGACGAGCCGCGAGATCCGGCGGGACTACCCCGGGCTCGTTCGTTCGCACGTGAAGAAAGCCGATGCGATCCTCGCCAATTCCAGAACCACCGCCGACGAGGTGGCGGCGCGACTCGACGTCCCGCGGGAACGCATTCACGTCGTCCACGCGGGGATCGACGAGCGCTACCTCGCTCTCGCGCCTTCGGGAAACGGTAGCGGCCCGCCGTACCTCCTCGCCGTCGCGACCGAGGAGCCGCGAAAGAACCTTCCCGCCCTCCTCGAGGCGTTCGCGATCCTGAAGCGGCGCGGCTTCGATGGCTCTCTCAAGATCGCCGGAGGCGCCGGGCTCGATACGCCGAGGGTGGTCGAGACGATCGCGCGGCTTGGCCTCGAGCGGGACGTTTCGAGGCTCGGCTACGTCGACGCCCTCGAGCTTCCCTCGCTCTATCGAAACGCGCGGGCTCTCGTGAGCCCCTCTCTCTGGGAAGGTTTCGGCCTTCCGCTTCTCGAGGCCATGGCCACCACCACTCCCCTGGTGGTTTCGGACATTCCCGTCCACCACGAGGTCGCCCAGGATTCCGCGGTCTTCGTTCCGGCCCAGGACCCCGAAGCTCTCGCCCGCGGAATCGAGAGCGTATGGACGGATGAACCGCTCCGAGCTCGCCTTGAGGCAAGGGGCCTCGAGCGCGTCCGCGATTTCTCCTGGGCGTCCTCAGCCCAAAAAACGCTCGCGGTGTACCGAAGCCTCGGATGATTACTGATTACTGCTGAATGGACCTCACCATCGCCATCGTAAGCTACAACGCCAGGGACGAGCTCACGGCATGCCTCGAATCCGTCTTCGCCTCGACCCGGCTCGACTCGTTCGAGGTCATCGTCGCCGACAACGCCTCTGCCGACGGAACGGTAGCGATGCTTGGCGAGCGCTTTCCCGCCGTGCGGGTCATCGCCTCTCCCGAGAACCTCGGGTTCGGCCGCGCCAGCAATCTCTGCTGGCACGAGGCAAAGTCCAGCCTCGTCCTCTTCCTCAACAGCGACACCGTCGTTTCCGATCGTGCGCTCGACCGGTTGGTTGCGATCGCAAGGATGCGTCCCGAGGCCGGAGCCGTCGGACCGCGCCTTCTCTATCCCGAGGGCGAGATCCAGATGTCCTTCGGCGCCATGCCGGGGATCGTCTCTGAGCTCCTGCAGAAACTCTGGAACGCGGGCTACGCCCGGGGAAGGGGTCCCCTCCGGAGCGCGGTGCGGAAGCGCTACTCGCGCGAGCGCACGGTGGACTGGGTGAGCGGCGCCTGTCTCCTCACGCGGCGCGACACCCTCGAGACAATCAACGGGTTCGACGAAACCTTTTTCTTGTACTCCGAGGACGCCGACCTCTGCGCCCGCGTCCGGGCGACCGGGGCCCTCATCCTGTTCACCCCCGAGGTCGAGATCGTGCACCTCCTCGGCCGCTCGGTCGCGAAGAACCGCGACCGGGTGGTCTACGAGTCCCACCGGAGCCGTCTCTACTTCTACGAAAAGCACCACCGGCGGCTCGAGGTAGTGCTCCTCAAGCTGTACATGGCGGCGAAAGCCGCCGTTTTGAGCGTTCTCCGTCCGCGCGATCGAGCGCTCTACGCCCGGATCCTGGATCTCGCCCGGACGGGCGTCGAGCGTTGATGAACGGTCGATCTCGCTCCCTCTCGATCGTCTCATCCTCGGCTCACCTCCACCCACTGCGCGAGAGCCTCCCTGCTGCACTTCCGCGTTGAGCGCGGCGGCCTCCAGAGAATAAGACGCGTAGAGAGAGCGCGGGGCCGCTTCTGCGTCTACCCGGCTCCATGCACTGTCAGACCCCGCGACAGCGCTGCCGTCGCCTGGCGATCGTCGTGCGTCCAGAACTCCAGCGGCTCGCCCTCGGCTTCGGCGGCAAGGATCTCCGCTGTCGCGACGTGGATCGCGTCCAGTGCTCGGAGGTTCACGGCGAACGAGCTTTTCGCCCGGTCGATCACCATGCGATCGATCGGAGCGAGGTCGAGCTTGGCGAGGAGCTCCATCAGCTCCTTGCGTTTGAGCGCCGTCTCGCGATCGTCGAGGTTTCCGAGCAGGCGTTCGCGGTCGACCGCCCGGAACGCCTCGACCTCGATGATCTCCGATGACGCCGCACGGTCACCGGCGGCGAGAACGACGGCTGGCCCCGGCTCCGGGAAGAGGATCCAAAGAACCGCG
>CAZKNR010000452.1:0-4494 GCA_964553925.1 uncultured Acidobacteriota bacterium | reverse complement strand
ACGGAGGAAGTCATAGCGCTCGCGAAGGAAGTGCACCCGGCCGGGGTGTACACGAGTCATATCCGCGACGAGAGCGACTACACCGTCGGACTTCTGGCAGCGGTCGAGGAGGTCGTGCGGATTTCCGAGGAGGCCGACATTCCCGGGATCGTGACCCACTTCAAAGCGCTGGGGCCGGATAGCTGGGGACTGTCGGCGGCGGCAACCCAGCGGATCGAAAGGGCGCGGGCGCGGGGAGTTCAGGTGTGGGCGGATCAGTATCCGTATGAAGCCTCGGGGACGAGCATCGTGGGGGCGCTCGTGCCGCGCTGGGCCCTTGCCGGGGAGACGATGGAAGGACAGCCTTCGCCCATTCAGATCCGCCTCAAGGATCCGAGAGAACGAGCACGGCTCCGTGCCGACATGCTGAAGAACCTTGCGCGGCGCGGGGGGGCGGCTCTTTTCCAGATATCGAACCACGATGCCGACACGTCTCTCGAGGGGCGGAACCTGGCGGAGCTCGCCGCCGAGCGCAACCTCGCGCCGATCGATCTCGCTCTCGACCTTCTAGACAAAGGAGGGGCGGGCCTCGTCTCCTTCAACATGTCGGAAGACGACATCGCCCACATCATGCGGAAGGACTACGTGATGACCTGCTCGGACGGCGGGCTCGTGGCGCCGGGTGAGGGCAAGCCCCATCCGCGCTACTACGGGACGTTCCCCCGAAAGATCGGCCGGTACGTTCGAGATCGCGGGGTCGTCGGTCTCGCGCACGCCATCCGCTCGATGACCAGCCTTCCGGCGACGATCTTCGGGCTCGAAGGCCGCGGCGTACTCCGGGAGGGCGCGGTTGCGGATGTGGTTGTGTTCGACTTCGACCGGATCGCCGAGCGGGCCACGTACAGCGATCCTCACCAGCTTTCCGAAGGCATCGTCCACGTGCTGGTGAACGGCACGCCCGCGGTCCGGGACGGGAAGCCCACTTCGGCCCTCGCGGGCAAGGTTTTGCGCCCATCGAAACCCCGGATGTAAGATCGATCGATGGCTACTACGAAAACCTCGGCAAGACCCCTTCCCGGAATCGCGGAGAGCATCCTCGAAACCATCGGGAACACCCCGCTGGTCAAGCTCACCAAGCTGACCCGGGGCATCAAGAGCACGGTCCTGGCGAAGGTCGAGTTCTTCAATCCCGGGGGCTCGGTCAAGGACCGGATCGCCATCGCGATCGTCGAGGACGCCGAGCGGAAGGGCCTGTTGAAGCCGGGGGGCACGATCGTCGAGGCGACCTCGGGCAACACCGGGATGGGCCTCGCGGTGGTGGCGGCGGTGAAGGGTTACAAGTGCATCTTCGTCATGCCCGATAAGATGAGCGACGAGAAGATCCGTGCTCTCCAGGCGCTCGGCGCCAAAGTCGTGGTCACACCGACGGCGGTCGAGCCCGAGGATCCCCGGAGCTATTACTGCGTCTCCCGCAAGATCGCGGACGAGACTCCGAACTCCATCTACGCCAATCAGTACCACAACCAGATCAACCCCCAGGCGCACTATGAGACCACGGGGCCCGAGATCTGGGAACAAACCGGTGGAAAAATAGACGCTCTCGTCATCGCTTTGGGCACCGGAGGCACTATCTCGGGAACGGGGAAGTACCTCAAAGAGAAGAACCCGAACATCAAGGTTATCGGCGCCGACCCCGTAGGGTCGCTCTATTACGAGTACTTCCAGACCGGGAACCTGGGGCCCGCCCACACCTACAAGGTCGAAGGCGTGGGGGAGGACTTCCTCCCGACCACCATGCACTTCGACGTCGTCGACGAGGTCATCCAGGTCGGCGACAAGGAATCCTTCATCACCGCCCGCAGGCTCGGCCGTGAAGAGGGTCTCTTCGTCGGGGGCTCCTGCGGCACCGCGGCCGCGGCCGCGATCCGCTACGCCCGGGGCCTTCCCGCGGGAAAGGTCGTCGTGGTTCTCCTTCCCGATTCGGGCTCGCGGTATCTCTCCAAGTTCTTCAACGACGACTGGATGCGCCAGAACCGATTTCTCGAGGGCGACCTCGGCGAGAGCAGGGTGAAGGATCTCCTGTCCTCCAAGCGAATTCAGGATGTCATCACCGTATCCCCCCAAGAGACCATGGGGAAGGTGGTGGGCATCATGAAGGAGAACAGCATCTCCCAGCTCCCCGTGCTCGACCAGGGAAAGCTCCTCGGTCTCGTCACGGAATTCGCGCTCCTCGACCACATGGTCCAGGGTCGCGCGCGCCCGGACGAGCCCATCGCTGCGCTCGTGACCAACCAGCAGATGGAAGTGGTCTCTCCCGAAGCCAGCCTCGAGGTGCTTGCGGAAGTCTTCGGCCGCGGGAACATCGCCGTGGTTCTCGACGACGAGAAGGTGAGCGGCATCGTCACCAAGATCGATCTCATCAGCTATCTGGCCGAGCATCCTGTCTAGGCTGTTTAGGCTGTTTAAGCTCGTGCGCAACACGCGCGTCGTCCTTGTCATCGCCCTCCTCACCTGTGGGTGCCGGAGCAACGACCCTATCGAGCCGCTTCCGCCGCTTCTCGAGATTTCCTACGTCGCCTCGACCATGCTCCCGCAGTCGACGGAGGCCGAGTCCCTGGAAGTCGGAGGCATCTCGGCCGTGGTTCACGAAAGCGAGAGCGGGGCCTGGCTCGCGCTCTCGGACGCCCGGGTGTCTTCCAGGTTCTACGAGATGGAGCTCGGTCTCAGAGAGAGCGCGCTAACCGTCGCTCCGCGAAGAGCGGTGGCTCTCGAGAACGCGGACGCCCTCGACACGGAAGGCATGGCCAAATCCCCGTGGGGAAGCGTTCTGGTGTCGACCGAAGGGGACCGCGAGAATTCGCCCGTCCTCCAGCCGAGACTCCTCGAGTTCGACCGCGATGGAGCGCTCCTTCGAACGTTCGAGACCCCGGAAAAGTTCCTGTTCGCAGGCTCACCTCAGGAGAGGGGCATTCGCGACAATCTGGGATTCGAGAGCCTTGCGCTCTCGCCCGACGGGACGAGGCTCTTCGTCGCCGCCGAGGGGACGCTCGTCCAGGACGGTCCGGTCGCCGGTGTCGACTCTGTCGGCTTCAGCCGCATCATCGTCTACGCGGTCGAGGGGAAGGAGCTCTCGGCGCTTCACGAGCACGTCTATCCCCTCGGGCCCTTCGCTCCGCTTCCGGAGTTCGGCGAGCAGGAGGTCACGGGCGGTCTCGTGGAGCTGGTCTCCCTCGGGGGGGATCGTCTTCTCGCCCTCGAGCGGCTCTTCATTCGCGAGCTTTCCGGCGAGAAGCGGGATCGCAATCAGGCGCGGATCTTCAACGTGGATCTGTCGTCGGCCACCGACGTCGCCGCCATCGAGTCGCTCGCCGAGAGGGCAGACTGGCGACCGGCGATCAAGGAGCTCGTCCTCGATCTCGACGACGTGCTCGACCAGCTCTCGATCGAGTATCCACGGCTCGACAACCTCGAAGCGATGGGTCTGGGGCCGGAGCTACCGGGCGGGGGAAGAGCGCTCCTCCTCGCGAGCGACGACAACTTCCAGATCAAGCAGCGGACACAGTTTCTTCTATTTCGCCTAAAAGGGGTGTGACGCATGTTTTATCTCGCCGTTCTCCTCGCCGTTTCCGCCGGACTCGCGCCCTCCGATCTCCACCGGCTCGGCTCCGTGCGGGAGGTCGCGATCCGGCCCGACGGCGGCGCCATCCTCTTTACCGAGCTCGATTCGAGCGGCCGAGGAGCGCCGGAGCCGAAGCTCATGATCTACGAGCGGGCGACGGGCTCCGTTCGCGCTTTCCGGAGCTCGGGCCTCTCGGGCTCGAGCCCGCGCTGGTCCCCGAGCGGAGAAAAAGTCGCCCTCCTGGGAACCCATGAGGGAGCCTTCGGGCTCGTGGTCACCGACGCCCGGGGCGGAGGCGAACGGCTGGTCGCGAAGGTCGAGAGCACGAATCACCCGCTTCCCTCCTCGGGCGAAACCATTGCCTGGGCGCCGGACTCGCGCTCGATCGCCCTTATCTCGGCGACTCCGGGACCGGAGACCGGTGAGGCGACGGGCGACCCGGTAGTCATCCGCAGGTACCTCTACAAGCCGACGGCGTCCGAAGGGGAGACGAGGTTCAACGACAACCGGCGGACCCACGTGTTCCTGGCCGATGCGACGGGGGCCGAGCCTCCGCGCCAGCTCACCGACGGCGCCACCTACGAGCACTCGCTGAGCTTCTCTCCGAACGGGGACGAGATCCTCTTCGTTTCGAACCGGGACCGCGACCCGGACCGCTTCTTCAACTACGATGTGTTCGCGCTCGCGGTCAAGGATGGAAGCGTCCGAAGACTCACTCGTACGGAGAACGCGGAGTACCGCCCTCAGTGGTCTCCCGACGGAGCATCGATCGTCTACGAAGCAACGACCCGCGGCCTCACGTCGTCCGAAACGACCATGGAAGACACCCACATCTGGATCATGAAAGCCGACGGGAGCGGAAGGCGGGAGCTTGCGAGCCTCGACAACCGGCAGTC
>CAZKNR010000451.1:0-3148 GCA_964553925.1 uncultured Acidobacteriota bacterium | reverse complement strand
GCCACGGACACTCTCTTCGTCGGCGTCGCGATCATCGCTTTCGCGGGCATCCTGCTCACCTGGATGGCGGAGCGCCTCCAGCAGCACTTCTCGCGCTGGCGTCCTTCGAGGTGAAGTCATGGCGGAGATCGTATTGGGCGTCGCAACCTCGCACGGGCCGATGCTGTCGACCCCCCCGGACCAGTGGGGCCTTCGGGCGGAGGCCGACCGCCGCAACCGGCAGCACATCTTTCGAGGGACGACGTACGACTTCGAGGCACTCCTCCGCGAGCGCGGGCCGGGCTTCGAGAAGGAGATTGGGCTCGAGCTCTGGCGCTCCCGGCACGCGCAGTGCCAGCGAGCTCTCGACGTGCTCGCGGGCAAGCTCGAAGACGCGGCGCCGGACGTCGTGATCGTCGTGGGAAACGACCAGCGCGAGATCTTTGGAGAGGACCTGACGCCGGCCATCACCCTCTATCGAGGAGAGCGGATCGAGAACGTTTCCTCGACTCCGGAAGAGCGCGCCCGGATGGCCCCGGGAATCGCCATCGCCGAGGAGGGCCACTGTCCGAAGGATGGCGCCACCTACGACGGCGCCCCGGAGCTCGCCTCCCACCTGATCCGCTCTGTCGTGGGCGAGGAGTTCGACGTGGCACAGGCGTCTTCCCTCGGAGGACACGGGATTCCGCACGCCTATGGCTTCGTCTATCGCCGCATCCTCTCGGACGCTCCGCCACCGAGCGTGCCTTTGATCCTTAATGTGGGCTACCCGTTCAACCGCCCGACCCTACGCCGCTGCCTCGCTCTCGGTCGCGCGCTCGGTCGCGCGGTCTCGGCCTGGGACGGCAACGACCGCGTCGCCCTCATCGCTTCGGGAGGGCTGACCCATTTCGTGATCGACGAGGATCTCGACCGGACGGTTCTCGGGGCGATGGAGCGCGGGGACGAGGCCGCTCTCGCGGGCTTACCGGAGGACTCGTTCCAGTCGGGAACGGCGGAGATCAAGAACTGGCTTCCGGTCGCTGCCGCGATGAACGCTCTCGGCCGGCGCTTCCACCTCGTGGACTACGTTCCCTGCTACCGTTCGGAAGCCGGGACGGGAAACGCGATGGGCTTCGCCTGCTGGGATTAGCAGGAGCCTTCCGAGCTGTTAGTCGTCGTCGGTAGCGACATCCATGACCCAGATGTCACCAACGTCTTCCGACCAGGTGAAGTACAGGTAACGACCGTCGGTGGCGAATGCGTAACCCAGGTATCCTCGCCGGCCGACGAGCTGGGTGAGTCGAGACACTTTTCCCGTTTCGAGCGATAGCTTCCACAGGTCGTGGTTCTCTCGCGGTCCGGTGATCACGGTGTAATAGATCGATCGGCCATCCGGCGAGAAGCGAGGCGTATACGCCGGCTCATCGAGGAGGAGCTCGGGCTCGCCGCCCTCTCTCGCTACACGATAGAGCCCATTCTCCTTATGCACCGCAAGCCAGTGCCCGTTGGGTGACCATTCTGCGCCGTCTGCTGCGGTGGTCGTAAGGTAACGCGGCTCGCCTCCTTTGGCTTCCACGATCCAGATGGTGTCTTCCCCGGTCCTTCGCGAATAGAACGCGATCTCTTGGCCATCGGGCGACCAGCCAGGCATCAAATCCTGCGCCGGGTGCGAGGTGAGCTGCCGAGCTGGACCACCCCGGGAGGGCATCACCCAGATGTCCCGGTTTCCACTGCGGTACGAGTAAAAGACAATCTCGCTTCCGTCCGGCGACCATCGCGGATGCCAGTCGGGCGTGGGATCCGTCGTGAGCTGGGTCATCTCGCCGCCCTCGAGGGAAAGAAGCCACAAGTCCTGGTTGCCGGTTCGGTCGGAGCTCAGGGCCAGCGTGCCGCCGTCCGGGGAAACGTCGACGTACTCGATTAAAGCGTGCTCCGAGGTCACCTCTTCGGCATCGTCCCAGGTGGCGGGCCGATCCGGCAGAATGGGGGCGCGAAAGACGTTTCGTACCCATCGTCCGTTGGAGTAAGCGAGCTTCCGACCGTCGGGAGAAAAAACCGCGGAACGGATTCCCAGCCCCTGAGTGACGGGGAGCGGCTCCCCGATAGGTGTTCCATTCTTCGCAAGCGCCTGTTGCCAGAGGTCCATGCTCCCGCCACGATTCGAGACGTAGAAGAGCTTCCTTCCATCCCTGGACCAGGTGGGGCTCCAGACATTGGTGAGCCCCTCCGTAAGGGGAAGGGCCTCCCCTCCCGAGACCGGAATCGTCCAGAGTCGAGTAACCTCCGTCCCTCCCGACCCTCCTTCGACATAGGCGAATCGACCATCGTCCGGGGAAACGCTCAAGTCCCAGCAGACATTCCCTTCGTGCTCGGGCAGAACGATGCGGGTGGTTTCCAAGGACTGGAGAGACAGCGCGATCACGACATTCTCGCCGGCTTGGCGTACCGAGAGGAGAAGCGTGGTTCCGTCCCTCGACCACTGCGGTGCGCTCCAGTTGTCGCCACCGATCCCCGGCAAGGAGAGGACGTTTCGCGGGTTCCCGCCGATGGCGGCCACGGTGTAGGCGCCCCAGGCCCCGTCGCGATCCGAGAAGAACGCGATCTGGCGTCCGTCCGGCGACCAGCTCGGAAGCCGATCGCTACCCGAGTGGTCTTCCGTCATTTTCATCGGCTCCCCGCTCCCGATCTGCGCCACCCAGATCTCGTGGTCCAGGAGGGCATCGGTCTTCCTGACTTCGTACGCAAGCCGCACTCCGTCGGGAGACCAGGTGGGGTGATCTTCGACGGCGAGCGCGGAGGTCACTTGAAGGGCGTTCTGGAGACGGGGCACCGCGAGCGAGCTCGAATCGTCGCGAGACCGGAACAGCACGACGGCCGCCGCGATCCCGATGAGTGCGGCCGCGATGGCAAACCACCGCATCCTCATCGACCCGCGCCCTTCGCGTCGCGGTGGAACGGATTCCCCGGAGTCGACGTCTTGCTTCGCCTGCTCGAGATCGTTCCGAAGGTCGATGGCTGACTGGTACCGGTGCATCGGATCCTTGGTGAGGCATCGATGGATGAGTCGCTGAACGTCGCGCGGGATCGAGGGCGTAAGATCGCTCACCGGTCGAGGGCTGTCCTTGAGAATGGACGAAAGGACGGAGGTCGGAGTGTCTCCTCCGAAGGGTCGCTCTCCCGTGAGCAT
>CAZKNR010000450.1:0-8841 GCA_964553925.1 uncultured Acidobacteriota bacterium | reverse complement strand
AGCCTCCCTCGCGTCGGAGCTCGGAGCGCTCACCGTCGCGGTGGTGACCAAGCCCTTCACCTTCGAGGGCCGCCGCCGGCAGATGCAGGCGGAAGAGGGGATGCGCGAGCTCAGGGAGCAGGTGGACACCCTGATCTCGATTCCGAACGACCGGCTCCTCCAGACGGTCGAGCGATCGACGGCGCTCGCGGACGCCTTCAGCGTCGCCGACGACGTTTTGCGCCAGGCGGTCCAGGGCATCTCCGATCTCATCACCGTGCCCGGCCTCATCAACCTGGACTTCGCCGACGTCAGGACCATCATGCGCGGCATGGGCGACGCGGTGATGGGAACCGGCATCGCCGAAGGCGAGAAGCGGGCGGAGGAAGCGGCTCACAAGGCCATCAGCAGCCCGCTTCTGGAAGAAGCCTCGGTCAAGGGAGCGAGAGGCGTCATCATCAATATCACCGGGGGCGAGGATATGACCCTGGTCGAAGTGAACGAAGCCTCGTCCATCATCCATGACGAAGCCGATCCCGAGGCCAACATCATCTTCGGCGCCGTGGTCGATCCGAGGATGCAAGGGCGGATAAAGATCACGGTGATCGCAACCGGCTTTCAGCGGGCCGGAAGCGCGATCAAGAGGACCACGGTGACCCCGGTCGACATCGCCAACTACAAACGGCCCGCCGAGATGGCCGTGGGGTCCGAGGGGTTCTACCGGAAGGGATCGGACAGCCTGGCGATGGACCTCGACTTCGGGGCCATCGAGCACGAGGGCGGCGAAGACCTCGACGTCCCGACGTTCCTGAGAAAAGGGAAGGGTTAATCCTCGGGCAAGCCGAGGGTCGCGTAGTCGATGAGGAGCCGGTTTCTCTTCGTGCCGGCTCCCCGATACATCCCGACGCCGACTCTCCCTGAAGCGAGGCTCGCGTCCGAGCCGCTCCAGACGAGAGTATCGTTGATGTAGAAGCGCAGGCTCGAGCCGATCGCGACCACCCGGACCTCGTTCCAGGCGCTCCCCTGGTTGATGGCGGAGGTCGCCGTCCATCCCTGAAGCGCCGTGACGTTGTCCCTGTAGACGGAGTAGAAGCCGTCGCGGGTGACCTGAAACATGTAGCCCTGGGCCCACTCGTTCTGCGCGACCAGCGCCGGATTCCCGCGGACGACGACCTTCGTCGCGTTCGACGAATCGCTGCCGTACCTCCGGAACCGCACGCGGAAATCCAGATCGGTGAAGCTCTCGGGATAGCTCACCGAAGAGAGCGCGCCGTCGACGCCCGCGGTCGAGAAATACCGGCGCCACTGGTTCGACCAGACGCCGGAGTGCGCCTCCCACGGCGCAGTGGAGCCCGTGAACTGCGAATCGAAGCCGCTCGGGAGAATGCTGAAATCACTGCCCGCGCTCCACGGGCCCGCTCCGTTCAGGTTGAAGGCCTGGATCCAGAACGTGTGCGCTCCGAGAGTGAGCGCTGCGGCGGGGGTCACCGAGCAGACTCCGGTGCCTGCCGGACATCCGGCGGCCGCGGCGGTGTACTCCAGGTTGTGCGTCGGCACGTCGGCTGCGCCTTTCCGGACGCTGAGGCGATACCCGGTGGCGTCCGGGACCGGGAGCCAGCGGAAGTCGGGTGTCAGGTCGATGATGTTCCCCGAGGGAGAGACGGTGACAGGCGCTGCCGGAACGCTCGAGCTTGCGCGGAAGTTGGCGACGGTGGCGCGGGTGTTGTCGAGCGAGAGCCGGGCGTTCGCCGGTCCGTCGACGCTCGTGCTTGGGGCGGTCCCGAGAACGCCCATGGGGTCGCCGGTGTAGGAATTCGAGGGATTGGAAAAGTACATCAAGCGCGTGCAGCCGAAGCCCGCCGCGGAGCATTCGTCGTTGTACGCCATGACGGTTCGCCACCGCTTGTTCTCGGAGGCTCCCGGAGCGAAGGCCGCCTGGTTCACATACCCGTGGCTGTATGGAAAGGGAGAATTCGACAGATCGACGTAACGGTCGTGCTGCAGTCCCATGTTGTGGCCCATCTCGTGAGCGAAGGACAGATTGGGCGACACACAGCTTCGCGCCGTGACGCCGAAGGCAAAGCTCGCGAAAGAGCTCGAGACGTCGTCCATCACGTAGGCGATGCCGCAGGAGTCGCCGGAGTTCACGATGAGGTGCACGAGATCGGCGCCGAAGGCGTTCCGGAGAGCGTGGACTTCGTCCATGTCCCCGTCCGCGGTGAGCCGAAGGCGGTTGAGGTCCTGGCCGACGTCTCCCGACTCGGCGTAGGCCACCTCCACGGTTCCCGAAAGCCGCACCCTCTGGACGGCGCCGGTGTTCACGAAAGCCTGGTTGGTCTCGGCGATGCCCAGGTTGATGAGCGCGAGGATGGCGTCCTTGCCTCCCGCCCCCTGGCGCGCCGTAGCGGTGTAGGCGACGAGCACATCGATTAGGCTGCCGTCGTCGGCCGCGACCACAGGGCTTGCTCCCTGGGCTGCCTCGGCGGCTGGCCCCTCCTCAATCGCGGCCAGCGGCTCGCCGTCGGGCGCGAGAAGGCCGGGGTCGATCTCCTGCACCTCGTGAACGTCCCCTCCGGCGAAGCGAATCTGGAAGAGCTTCCCGCCGCCGCGAATGCTTCCAGCGACGACCCCGTTCTGGACCACGAGTACCACGTCGCCTTCGTCCGTGCCTTCCAGGCGGCCGAAGTAAACGGTGTGATCCCGATGAGAGTCGGCCCGCTCGATCCAGGCCCGGAGCGAGCGATCCGGGAAGAGGTTCAAATCGAGAAACGCGGGGGACGCGCTTCCCCGCCCCCGGTCCTGAGCCCACTCGACGATGTTCCGGAAGCTCACCCGGACGAACCGGCTTCGCACGACCGCCTGGCCCGAGCCGTCGGGCTCGCCGGCAACCGCGGTGTCGAGGAAGAGGGGCCGCCGCTGGGCGTGGACCGCGGACACCCCCAGAAGAAAGAAACAGAGCGCGGCTGCCGCCGTCCCTGCGCGTCTCAATGTAGAGTTCCTTCCTTTGCTGTTCGCGCCAGACCTAAGGGAGACCTGAGGCCCCACCCCGCGCCGACGACGTCAACGGCCTATAATAATGACGGCATGAGCCGAATTCTGGAAGCGCGAGCCCGGAGGCGCCTCGCCGCGGAGATCGGGACCATTCGCAAACCCCACGGGACCTCTCTGCGCATAGCACTCGCCTACCCCAACCGATATTACATCGGGATGTCCAACGTGGGGTTCCAGGCCGTCTACAAGTTCTGGAACGAGCTTCCGGACGTCGTCTGCGAAAGGGTATTCCTGCCGGACGCCGAGGAGCTTCGGGAATACCGCCGGACGAATCTCCCGCTCGTGACTCTCGAATCGCAGACCCCGGTCGCGGAGTTCGACGTCCTCGCGTTCTCCATCACTTTCGAGCCCGACGAGCTGAACCTCGTGCGAATGCTCGACCTCGCGCGGATTCCGCCCCTCGCCAGCGACCGCGGAGAGGGCTACCCGCTGGTGGTCGCCGGCGGGCCGATTACGTTTCTGAATCCCGAGCCCATGGCGCCGTTTCTCGATGTCGTGGCCATCGGGGAGGCCGAGGCTCTTCTTCCCCCCTTGACGGATGTTCTCCGCGGACGGCTTTCCCGCAGGGAGACTCTCGAAGCACTCGGCGCCGAGGAAGGCTTCTACGTGCCGTTGCTTGGAGACGCCGGCCGGACCGTCCGCGCGAAGATGGGAAAGGGCGCCGGACTTCCGCCGCCCGCGACCTACGTTCTCACCAAAGACACCGAGATGTCCGGGAAGTTCCTAGTCGAGGTCTCCCGGGGGTGCCCGACACTCTGCAGCTTCTGCTGGGCAGGCTACAACTACCTTCCGAAGCGGTCGTTCGAGGTCGAGCGAATTCTGGCGAAGACGTGGTTTCGGATCGAGATGTCGGCGAGGGTCATCCCGGTCGCGATCTTCTGGGGATCTTCCTCCCCCTCGAGCGCTCCCGGCGAAACTGGATCGGGGTTCGTCATCGCTTTCGTCCTTCCGGGAGGGCCGGCGGGGCGGGGGGCGTTTCGGGCCGGGCCGGCGGCGTCTCGGGATTGTCCAGCTCCGCATCCTCGACCGCGACGCCGTCCGCGAGTAGATCGGAGCCTTCGACGACCACGGTCTCGGCGCCGCTCAGGCCCGAGAGGATCTCGACCAGTCCGTCCTCGGTCCTGAGCCCGATCTGGATCGGTTTTTTCACCGCCTTGCCTTCCACGACGACGTAGGCGACGAAACCGCTCTCGCTCGCCTTGATGGCGGCCTCGGGCACGACGACGGCATTCTCCTTGGTCCCGGCGTCGAAGCTGACTTCAGCGAAAAAGCCGGGCTTGAGCTCGCCCGTGTTCTGGACCCAGGCGAGGACCTCGACCTGCCGGGTCGTGGGGTCCGCCACTTCTCCCACGTGATACACGCGGCCCACGAAATCGCGCGGCCCGATAGGCGCGACCCGGAAGGACACATCCTGTCCCTCGGCGACGAGGAGCGATTCTCCTTCGGAGATCTTGAACCGGAGCCGGAGCCTCGTTACGTCCACGATGGTCGCGAGCACTGCCCCCGGGCGCACGTAGGTGCCGGTCTCGATGGTGCGGGTATTGATGACGCCGCCGTGAGGGGCCTTCACTTCCGAACGGCGCTGGTTCTGGAGGGCGATGTCCAGGGCGGCCTTGGAGGCGGCGACGTCGGCATCGAGGCTCTCGCTCACGGCTCGATAGCGGTCCACTTCATCCATGGCGAGGAGCTCGGCGTTCGCGAGCCTCTCGCGGCGCTTGAGCTCTTCCTCGGCCCGCCGCAAGTCGGACTGGGCCCGAAGATGATTGGCCTCGGCGCGCTCCACCTCGAGGCGGTATCGCTCCGGGTCGATGAGCAGCAGCACCGTATCCCGGGTGACCCGGGCGCCTTCATGAAAGCGGACCTCAGAGACGGCGCCTTCGACTTCCGCCGTCACCTGGACGATCTCCTCCGCCTCGAGCGAGCCGAGCGCCGTCACCCGGTAGGAAACGTTCCGAGTCGCGACCGGCGCCGTGCGGACCGGGATCGATCGCCCGCGGCCGCCCGCCCCTCGCGCCGGCCCCTCCGCGGGCCGGTCGCCGCATCCTGACGTGAGCGAGAGGGCGAGCATCAAGACGAAGATAGAGACGCCGACGGCGAGATTCCGAGACCTCATCCGCCCATCCTAGTTTTCCGCGGACCCCGCCGCAAGGGCGTGCGCTCGCTTAACCGGCGGAGTTACGATCTCCTATCCGTTTCCGACCCGATGGCCTAGAATCCCGATGCGAGAAGCACTACCGAGAGTCATGGCCATCGCCGCCGGAACCCGCCTGGGATCTTTCGAGATCGTCTCCCTGCTCGGCGCCGGAGGGATGGGGGAAGTCTACAAGGCCAGGGACACGCGCCTCAACCGCACCGTCGCCATCAAGGTCCTGCCGTCGCAGGTTTCCGACAACCCGGAGCTGAAGCAGCGCTTAGAACGGGAGGCGCAGGCGATTGCCGCATTGAACCACCCGAACATCTGTGTCCTCCACGACATCGGTCACCAGGAAGGGACCCACTACCTGGTGATGGAGTATCTCGAAGGTGAGACGCTCGGCGATCGCATGAAAAAAGGATCTCTCCCCCTCGATCAAGCGCTGCGATACGCCATCGAGATCGGCGACGCGCTCGATAAGGCTCACCGGGGCGGCGTCGTGCATCGGGACGTGAAGCCGGGCAACATCATGCTGACCCCGTCGGGCGCGAAGCTCCTGGACTTCGGTCTGGCGAAGCTCAAGCCGGGCGCCGCTCAGCCCGCGGCAGCGTTGTCCGAGCTTCCCACGGCGCAGACCGCCTTGACCGCGCAGGGCGCCCTTCTCGGCACTCTCCAGTACATGGCCCCCGAGCAGCTCGAAGGCGAAGAGGCCGACGCGCGGAGCGATATCTTCGCTTTCGGCGCCGCGCTCTACGAAATGGCGACGGGCAAGAAGGCCTTTTCAGGAAAGAGTCAGGCCGGCTTGATTGCCTCGATACTCTCCTCTGAGCCCTCACCCGTGTCGAGTGTCCAGCCGCTCACGCCGCCGGCGCTCGATCATGTCGTCACGCGTTGCCTGGCGAAAGCTCCCGACGACCGGTGGACCGCCATGAACGACGTGGTGCTGCAGTTGAGGTGGATTGCGGATCGCGGTCTGAAAGCCGGCGCGCCCGAGCCGGTTTCCTCGCGTCCGAGCTGGAGGCGCCTGAGCTGGACCGCCGCCTCGACGGCGCTTCTTGCGGTAGCGACACTGGCGCTGGGCCTTTCGTATTTCCGCGGCTCAGGAGGGGACGACGCGGTAATCCGGTTCTCCGTTGCGGCGCCGCCCAACACCACATTCATAGCAAGCGGCTTCGGCTCCATCTTTCTCGCCCCGGCGCTCTCCGCCGACGGCCGCAATCTGGCGTTCGTCGCTTTCGGCGCCGATGGCCGTCAGATGCTGTGGCTCCGGCCGCTCGGCTCGCTCGATGCCCAGCTCTTGCCCGGCACCGAGGGCGCATCGTTTCCTTTCTGGTCTCCGGACGGCCGTTTCGTCGGCTTCTTCGCGCAGGGCAAGCTCAAGAAAGCCGACGTCAGCGGGGGGCTCCCTCAGACACTCTGCGACGCTCCCGAGGGACACGGCGGGACCTGGAATCGCGACGGGGTTATCGTGCTTGCGTCCACCGGGGCGGGTCCTCTCTACAGAGTGTCCGCCTCCGGAGGAACGGCCTCACCGGTGAGCGATCTGGCGAAGCCGCAGCACGTCTCGCACCGCTGGCCTCACTTCTTGCCCGACGGCCGCCATTTTCTGTATCTGGCACGGAGCACGGAGCGGGAGAACAGCCGGGTCTTTCTGGGCTCACTGGATTCCAAGGAGAGCCGCGAGGTTCTGGCAGCGGATTCGAGCGCGGTCTACGTGCCCTCGGGCCAGGTGCTTTTTGTCCGCAACGGCACGCTCATGTCTCAGCCCTTCCATGCGGGGAGGCGCGAGACGACGGGCGAGCCTCGTCCGGTCCTGGAGCAGGTGCAAGGGGAAGGCTTCACCGCACTTGGCGCCTTTTCCGTCTCACGAAACGACGTGCTCGCGTACCGAACGACAACGGTCGGCGCCGATTTCGAGTTGAACTGGTTCGACCGATCGGGGAAGCGGCTGAAGACGGTGGGAGAGCCGGGCGCGTACTCGGTGCCGCAGCTATCACCGGACGGAAGGAACCTGGCCGTTGCGATGGTGGGAGACATCTGGGTCGCGGACCTGGCACGAGGCAGCTTTTCACGCCTTACCTTCGACTTGAACCGATGCTGCCCGGTCTGGTCGCCGAACGGAGATCGAATCCTCTTCCGCACTTCCGCAGACCTGTATCAGAAGCTCGCCAGTGGCGCGGGGCAGGAGGAACTCCTCTGGAAGGACGATCGCGTGAACACCCCGACGGATTGGTCGCGGGACGGTCGATTCATCATCTTTCAAACGACCGCCCTTAGCGCGTCAGACCTATGGGTGCTCCCGATGTCCGGCGAGCGCAAGCCGACTCCCCTCTTGCGGACGCAGTTCAACGAGCAGCAGGGTCGGGTCTCTCCGGATGGGAATTGGATCGCCTATACGTCGGACGAATCCGGCAGGCACGAGATCTACGTCCAGAGGTTTCCCGCGCCCTCCGGGAAGTGGCAGGTCTCGACCTCGGGCGGCGCCGACCCCCGCTGGCGCGCGGACGGAAGGGAGCTTTATTTCATCTCGGCAGACCGCAAACTGATGGCGGTTCCGGTCAAGCTGGGCTCCGCGTTCGAAGCTTCAATCCCCGGGTCGCTTTTTGAGGTCCGCGTCAGCGGCTTGACGGATGTCAGGACCCACTATGCGGTCAGTGCGGACGGCCAGCGTTTCCTCGTCAACACCACGACGGAAGACAGCACGCCTTCACCCATCGTCGTCGTCGTGAATTGGTCGAAAGCGTTCGGGCGGTGACCGAATCGGTGAGGTGAGGTGAGGCCATGCTTTCCAAGCGAAACCTGAGAGCCATCGACTTTCGCGCCTTCATCGAAGAGCACCGGGAGCTTCTGAAGCCTCCCGTGGGAAACCGCCAGATCTGGGAAGACGGCGAGCTCATCGCCATGGTCATCGGCGGCCCGAACCAGCGCACCGACTACCACGACGACCCCTCCGAGGAGTTCTTCTACCAGATCGAAGGCGACATGGTGCTTCGCATCATGGAGGAGGCGGGAAAGCCGCCTGTCGACGTCCCCATCCGCGCCGGAGAGATCTTCCTTTTGCCTTCGCACGTGCGACACTCGCCTCAACGCCCCGTCCCCGGGAGCATCGGACTCGTCATCGAAGCCCCTCGGCCGCCGGGAGCGAAGGACGCATTCGAGTGGTACTGCCTGAGTTGCCACCAGATCGTCTACCGCACCGAGCTGGTTTTGAGGAACATCGTGACCGACCTCCCTCCGCTCTTCGAGAATTTCTACACGGACCAGGCCGCGCGTCGATGCCGGAATTGCGGTGTCGTGCATCCCGGCAAGTTCCAACCCACGTAGACATGCCGGTCATCGACGTCCACACCCATTTCTTCCCGCGCTCCTGGCCCGATCTCGACGCGCGGTACGGCACGAAGGACTGGCCCTCGATCCGACATACCGAGGGGGGAAAGGCCGTCGTTCTCCTGGGCGATCGCGTCTTCCGGCACATCGACTCCGCCTGCTGGGATCCCGAGGTGCGGCTCGAGCACATGGACCGAGACGGTGTCGACTATCAGGTCGTCTCCGCGACGCCGGTTCTCTTCGCCTACGATCGAGATCCCAAGGACGCTCTCGACTGCGCCCGGCTCTTCAACGACGCCGCCCTCGAGCTCGCGAGCCGCGGAAACGGGCGGCTTCTCCCTCTCTGTCAG
>CAZKNR010000449.1:0-3364 GCA_964553925.1 uncultured Acidobacteriota bacterium | reverse complement strand
GGTGATACACCCAAAGCGACAAGGAAAAGGGCGTATCGCTATCGAGCGAGAGCGAGGGGAGCTCGGCCCACGAACGCTCCCCGAACCTCAAGGCGGTCTGCCCGCTCGGTCCTTCGCCGATCGCGGCTCCCTCATGAAGGGTGACCGCCGTCCGTTTCCCCTCGACCTCGACCGAAGGTTCGGAGTCGAGCCTGAGCGTCATCAGCGCTGCCGACGCCTCGAGCGGGTTCGTAAGCGATCGGTATTGCCCGCTTGCCAGCCAGGCCGCAAACGACTCGTCATCGGAGGCCGCGCGGTCGCCGATCTTCGCGTCGGTTTGAGCCGCAAGCTTCTGGAGCTCCTGCCAGCGGTCGCGATCGTCGTCCCTCGGCACCACGAGGACGGGAGGCGGATCGGAGACGTTTCCGTCCATCGCGTACTCTGTCGTGTTCCGAAAAAACGCCGTCAGAGCATAGAACTCTCGCTGCGCGATGGGGTCGAACTTGTGATCGTGGCACGTAGCGCATCCGGCGGTGAGCCCCAGAAAGACACTGGCGGTGGTGTCGGCACGGTCCTTGGCGTAGATCGCTTCGTATTCCTCGGGAATGGCCCCGCCTTCGTTGGTGGTGATGTTGTTGCGGTGAAAGCCGGTCGCTATCAGCTGGTCGAGGGTCGGGTTCGGCAACAGGTCGCCAGCGATCTGCTCGACCGTGAACTCGTCGAAAGGTTTGTTGTCGTTGTACGCCTCGATCACCCAATCGCGATAGAAGTACATCTCGCGATAGTTATCGATGTGGATGCCGTGGGTATCTCCATAGCGGGCGGCATCGAGCCAGTAGCGAGCGCGATTTTCACCCCAGTGCTTCGACTCGAGGAGCTTGTCGACGAGCGCTTCAAAGGCCCCTTCGGTGGTGTCGCTCAGGAAGCTCGCGAGTGTCCCGGGGTCGGGGGGGAGTCCCGTGAGATCGAGCGCCACGCGTCGGGCGAGCGTGCGTCGGTCGGCTTCGGGAGTCGGCGCGAGACTTTCCGCCTCGAGCCGGGCGAGGACGAACCGGTCGATCGGGTTCCGGACCCAGGTTTCGTCGATCACGGCGGGAGGCTCGACCCGCTGCACCGGTTTGAACGACCAGTGCTGGTCCCACGATGCCCCCTCTTCGATCCACCGGCGCAGCACTTCTATCTGCTCCGGAGACAGTGTCTTGTCGGACAACCTCGGCGGCGGCATCCTCCTGGTGTCGCTATCGTGCGAGATGCGCTGGTAGAGGAGGCTGTTCTTCGCGTCCCCCGGGGCGATCGTCGTCCCGCTGGGACGCTCGGCGAAGGCACCGTCCTCTGTGTCGAGACGGAGCCTGGCCTGGCGAGTGCCCTGATCGGGACCATGGCACTTAAAGCAGTTGTCGGCGAGGATAGGGCGAACGTGCCGCTGGAAATCTACGGTCGTCGGTGTGTCCGATACCTGAGCCGCCGTCGACGACGCTCCGGTCAGAACGAGAACCGAAACTGCAAGACATCGACGAATGACCATCGTCACGCACCTCGGGTGTTTCGTCGTCCGGGGTTCCACCATCGTCTCTCGGATCGCAGGTATACATTTCATTCCATCAGGTGTCAATGGTTGGCGGGGTTTGGCGGGTTCAACGGAATTGCTTGTTGACAGGCAAGAGAGCTTCTGATAGTAACCGTCTTGCAGAAAGGGACGAGTTCGGCCGGTGGGGAAAACAGAAGGCGAGTCGCCGTCGTGTCGGGGCGTTACGTTCCCCGTTCATGGTGTGTGGGCTGGTCGATCTGTAGAAGACAGAAGTAGAGAGCAAAACGTGCCGCCGGCACCGCTTCAGAAAGTCGTTCCGCAAAGTCTGGGCCGACCCACGTGGTCGAACCGGCGGGGAGATGCGGGTCCTCCCCCTGCCCTCTTTCGTGTCTAGACCATGATGCCGGAAACGTCAGCCGAATCGACGAGCACGACGGGCACGAACCGTCGGCGCTTCATGCAGACGACGGCGGGGTTCTTCGCCGCGTTCGTGACGCCGGCGGCGCCGGCGGCGCCGGCGACGGTTGGGGCGATGCGGCGACGACGCCCGCTCTTCCATATGTACCGCTGGTCCGGACACGGCCGGCGCGTTTCCCGCGCAGCCCTTTCTCACGCCGCGAATCGACGCTACCTGACGATGGGAGCGGCAAAGCGCGACCTGCCGCATCGCGGGTCCCACCTCAAGTTGGTGCCGCTCGATGTGACCTTGTCTGAGATCTTCCGCCTGTTCATTTCCCGGCGTCGCCTCGTGGCCGACCTGAGACACCTCCGTTAGGTTCTCCGCACCCGAAGCCCTCACATCCGGAATTCGCACAACGCTGGGCATTCGATCCAGGTGTGGGTCTCGATCTAGGATGAGACTCGAACCAACGGGTGCCATTCTCGGCGGGGGACTGAAGATTCTCGTGTCACGCCCAGTCGTATCGGTCATCATGGCTACCTACAACCGTAGCCAGGTACTGGCCTGCGCGATACAGAGCCTGGAGCGATCTTCCTTTGCGGACTGGGAGCTCATCGTCGTCGGGGATGCCTGTACCGACGACACTCGCGAGGTAGTGGCTTCCTTCGCCGAACCGCGCATCCGCTTCGTCGATCTGGAGCGCAACACCGGCGAGCAGTCCGGGCCCAACAACGAGGGATTTCGCCACAGCCGAGGCAGCTACGTCGCCTACCTCAATCACGATGACCTGTGGCTTGCCGACCACCTCGAGACGGCCGTCGAAGGCATCGAGTCGTCGGGCGCCGACCTCGTCTTCACGCTCGCGCTCTCCATGGGAGCCGACGGAACGCGCTTTCTCTTCGGAGCCACCGCTTCGGGAAGGTACGAACCACACATGAGCGTCCCTGCTTCCACGTGGCTGATGCGTCGAGAGACTCTCGAGAGTGTAGGGTCCTGGCGTTACTTTCGTGAGATCTACAACGTTCCATCTCAGGACTGGCTGTTTCGCGCGTGGAAGGCGGGAAAGAGCATGCGTCTCCTGCCTCGGCTTACGGTCGTGGCGCTGCCGTCGGGATCTCGCCCCCGGTCCTACGTTCAACGGGAGTCGCTCGAGCATCGGGTTATGGCGGAGCGCATTCTCAGGGAGCCTGATTTTCGCGAGCTCGAGCTGACACAGCTGGCGCTCCGCTATGCCTCTCGCTCTGAAGAGCCGGCCCTCGCCAGGAACGCGGCGCGAGCTACGTACGGTCTTCTCGCGAAACTGTGCTTGGCCATGGGAATCCATCCGCGGGCGGCCATGAACCTCGTGGCGCACCGTCGAAAAGGTGGCGCGATCGATCGCAAACGACAGATACGAGGTCTCGAGGACATCGCGCGAAAGGCGGGATTGTGAGCAACGGATGGCTTCTGGATGGGGC
>CAZKNR010000448.1:0-30825 GCA_964553925.1 uncultured Acidobacteriota bacterium | reverse complement strand
GCAGAGAACGAGACCGAACGGCGCGAGGGCCAGAACAAGGACCAGCGAAAAATCCGAGAAGACGTGGACCGCAAGCTTCCACGCCGTCGCCCCGAGCTTCGTGTCAGCGCCGAGATAGATCTGAAGAAGCCGTCCGCCGTTGACGTGCAGGATCGTATGCGCCGTGGTGCGGAAGGAGCCGAACGTTTTTCCCGGCGCTGCCGCGAATTCCCGCAGGAGCGTCGCCGCCGTCGCGATCGGTCCCGGAGGCTGCGCGCCCTCGGCTCCGTGCTCGGTGGCGATGCGAAGACCCGCGTGGTTCTCGATGAACGTCGGACTCCCCAAGTGGAGCGAGAGTGCGATGCTGTAGGGCACGGTGAGGGCAGCGAAGCCCAAAGCCAGCCCCGAGGCAAAAATCGCTCCCCTTCGGATCCCGTGGCGCCACATCAAAAGGCCGGCCGCGACCGGAACGTAATAGAGCGGCATCGACCGCGTGAGCGCCGCGAGGCCGAGGAGGAGTCCCGCGAATGCGAAGCCGCCGAACGCGCGGGCGCGGAGGAGGACGGCGAATCCGGAGAGGACCAAGGGAATGAAGAGCGTCTCCTGCATCGTCGACCAGACCGCGATGATGTTGGGGAACCAGAGCGCGTAGAAGGCAGCGCCGATGAGGCCGGCGCGATCGGAGTGGATCTCCCTTCCGAGAAAAAAGACGGAGAAGCACCCGAGCGCAGCGAGCAGGGCCTGCCCGACCAGAACGTTGACCGGGAACCCCGGGAGGAGCGCGAAGAGAGACAAGAACACGGGATAGAGCGGAGGTAATGCGTAGCGGCGGCCTTCGACCCCGTGCTCGACCACTTCGAAGTCGAACCAGAACCCCGAAGCGCCGAGGGCGATCCTCTCGCCCTGTCGCAGGTAGCTGTCGGGGTCGTCGAGGCGGTACCCCGGCCGCGCGGTGGCGTGGGCCAGGTACAGCAGGCGGAGAAGAAGGCCGGCGCAGAGGATCGCGCCAAGGAGGACGCGCGTTCTCCGCGAGGGCGTTTCAGGCGACGAAGTCATCGGCCCGCAGACAATCGAACAGCTCCTCCGGAAGCGCAAGCAGAAACCGGGACGGCATCCCCCAGCCGTAGGGGCCGCGCGCGATCTCGCGCGGCCAGACGAGGCTGAGGAAGTCCTTCGCCCGGGTCACCGCGACGTAGAGGAGCCTCAAGTCTTCGTCCAGTGACCCTTGGTCGGGCTCGTCGTCGAACGAGGCCACCATGGGGATGGTCCCGTCTCTCGCCTGGAGCACGAAGACCGCTCGCCACTCGAGCCCCTTCGACGAATGCACGGTCGAGAGGACCAGCTCGTCCGCTTGCCTCGAGGGTCCGGCGAGGCCGTCTCGTCTCGAGGCCGAGGGAGGCTCGAGGGTGAGCTCGGTGAGCATCGAGTTGAGGCTTCGATAGCGCGCGCAGAGGCCGACCAGCGTCTCGAGATCGCGGATCCTGCGGGGCCAGTCGTCGTAGCGTGTCTGGAAAAGAGGCTTCAAGCCGAGGACAGCGGTCTCGAGACAAAGCGCCGGCGCTTCCCGGTGCGGCTCGAGATGCGCGAGGAGCGCCGCGACCTCGTCGAGACTCGCTCGGGCCTTCCCTTTCGCCCGATAGCGTTCGAGGCCCTCGACCAGAGGCTTTCCCACGAGGAACTCGCGGATCGCGCGGGCTCCGCTCTTGCCGATCCCGGGGCGCATGGTGAGGACGCGGGAGAGCGCCAGGTCGTCTCCGGGAAGAACCAGAAGTCTCAAATGCGCGAGGACGTCCTTGATATGGGCCGACTCTATGAACCGGAAGCCGCCGTACTTGACGTAGGGGATGCCGAGGTGAGCGAGCTCGATCTCGAGCGCGAACGCGTGCCGGCTCGCCCGGAAGAGCACCGCTACCTCCGCGAGCGGAACTCCCTCGCCGCGAAGCCGGACGACCTCGGAAGCCACGTACTGCGCCTGCGCCGCCTCGTCCGCCGCCTCGACCAGCCGGGGCTTTCCGCCCTTCCCTCTCGCGGTGAACAAACTCTTTCGAAACGCCGCCGCCATCTGGCTCATGAGGCCATTCGCGACGTCGAGAATTCCCTGGGTGCTGCGGTAGTTCTCCTCGAGCGTCACCACGGGCGCCTCCTCGAAGCTCCGGTTGAAATCGAAGAGGTTCTCGTGACAGGCCCCGCGGAACGCATAGATGCTCTGGGCGTCGTCGCCGACGACCATCACGTTTCGCGACTCTCCCGCGAGGAGATGAGTGATCCGCGCCTGAAGAAGGTTCGTGTCCTGGTACTCATCGACCATCAAGTACCGATAGGAAGACCGAACGCGGGCGGCGACCTCGGGGCTCTCCTCGAGCAGTCGAACCAGGAGCACCAGGAGATCGTCGAAGTCCACGAAGTGCCTCTCGGACTTGTAGGCGCGGTAGCGGGCCGCGGCGATCTCGAAGAGGGAAATGAGCTCGAAGAACTGGGAGAACTCCGCGGACACGACGTCCTCGATGGGAGCCTGCTTGTTCACCGATTTGCTCAGGATGGAGGCGATGGTCTCTCGTCGAGGGAGCGTCGCTCCCTCGGCCGCGTCCTTCAGGTCCGCGCGGATCTCGCTGAGAATCTCGAAGCTGTCCGATTGATCGAGGATGGTGAAGCCCGGGGGAAGACCGATGGCCTTCCCGTACCTCCGCAGCGCCAGGTTGGCGAACGAATGGAACGTCCCGCCAGAGACGGGCTCGCGCCGTCCCAGGATAGAGGCGGCGCGCTCGATCATCTCCTCCGCCGCGCGCCTGGTGAACGTGAGGAGCAGAATGGACTCCGCGGGAACGCCCGATTCCACCAGCCGGACCAGCCGGTGCACCAGCGTGTGAGTCTTGCCGGTGCCCGCTCCGGCGATGACCAGGAGCGGTCCCTCGAGGATCTCCGTCGCTCGCTTCTGTGCGGGATTGAGGGTCAGGTCCTCTCCACGGATTCGGGTTGTCCCATACAGTGGCCCACCACCGCCTCCCTCAGGACCTCCTCGATGCGGTCCACGAACACGAACTCCGTTTCCTCGCGGACGTCCCGGGGAAGATCTCTGAGGTTGGCCTCGTTCTCCCGTGGAAGAATCAGTCGCTTGAACCCCGCCCGGTGCGCGGCGAGCACCTTTTCCTTCACTCCCCCGATGGGAAGCACTAATCCCTTGAGGGTGATCTCGCCCGTCATCGCGGTATCGGTTCGGACGGGCTTGTCGCAATAGAGTGAGGCGAGCGCGGTCGCGATGGTGATCCCCGCCGAGGGGCCGTCCTTGGGAATGGCGCCCGCGGGAACGTGGACGTGAACGCCCTGCTCCCGGAAGCGGACGGGGTCGATCCCGAGCAGGTTCGCGTTCGCCCAGAGATAGCTTTGGGCAGCGCGGGCGGATTCTTGCATCACGCTCCCGAGTTGGCCGGTGAGAGTCAGGCCGCTTCCCCCCGGAAGAAGCGTCGCCTCGATGTAGAGCACCTCGCCTCCGACCTCGGTCCAGGCGAGGCCGGCCGCGACCCCCGGAGTCGTATCTCGTCGCGCCTTCTCCAGACGGAAAGGTTCCGGTCCGAGCATCTCCGCCAGATCGTCGAGACTCACCGTGACCGTGCCCGACTCGCCTTGGGCGAAGCGAACGGCGACCTTCCGCACCACGCGGCCGATGACGCGCTCGAGCTGCCGGAGACCCGCCTCGCGGGTGTAGCGCTGGATGATCCGCATCAGCGTCTCGTCGGGTATGACCAATCGGCCGGGCTCCACACCGCTCTCCTGAAGCTGGCGCGGAAGGAGGTAGCGCCTCCCGATCTCGAGCTTCTCGTTCTCGCTGTAGCCCGCGAGGCGGAGCACTTCCATTCGATCCAGGAGCGGTCGGGGAATAGTGTCGAGGGTGTTCGCCGTGGTGATGAAGAAGACCTTGGAGAGATCGAACGCAAGATCGAGATAGTTGTCGCGGAAGCTGTTGTTCTGCTCAGGGTCGAGGATCTCGAGCATCGCGGACGCGGGGTCGCCGCGAAAATCGTGCCCCAACTTGTCGATCTCGTCGAGCATCAGGACCGGGTTTCCGACCTTCACCCGGCGAAGGGCCTGGAGGATCCGCCCGGGCATGGCGCCGATGTAGGTCCTTCGGTGTCCCCGGAGTTCGGCCTCGTCGTGAAGTCCGCCGAGACTCATCCGCTCGAATTTCCGGTTCTGCGCTCTCGCGATGGACTTTCCGAGGGAGGTCTTCCCCACTCCGGGCGGTCCCACGAAGCAGAGGATCGGGGCCTTCGCGTCGGGATTGAGCTTGAGCACCGCGAGGTGCTCCAGGATCCGGCTCTTGACGTCATCGAGGTCGAGGTGGTCCTCGTCGAGGACTTCCCGGGCGCGAGCAAGGTCCAGCACCGTTTCCGACCTCTCGTTCCAGGGGAGCTCCAGAACCAGCTCGACATAGGAACGGATGATCCCCGATTCCGGCGAGGCTGCCGGGATACGTGCCAGACGTTTGAGCTCGCGCTCCGCCTCCTTCTGCGCCTCCTCGGGAAGTTTCGCCTTCTCGATGCGCTCGCGCAGAAGCTCGACCTCCGCGCCCTCCTCCTCGCCCTCTCCCAGCTCCTCCTGGATCGCGCGCATCTGATGGCGGAGGATCGCGTCCCGCTGCTGTTTCGTGAGCTCGGTCTGCACCTTGCTCGCGATGTCGTGCCGGAGCTCGAGGATCCGCACTTCGTGCTGCAGATACTCGAGCATGAGGGCGAGCGCCTTCCCGAGATTGTCCGCGGACAGGAGCTCCTGGGCTTTCGTCATCTCGAGCCCCATGAGCGATGCGAGGATGTAGAGCCAGCGAAGGCGATCTTCCTCGCCGCCGACGAGCTGCGAGAGGTCGATGTCCGAGGCGTCGGGCCGAGCGAGCGCCAAGGCTTTCGTGCTCAGCTCCCTCACCTCGCGCTCCAGCGCTTCGATCTCGTCGCCCACGTCGAGGGCCACCGGGGCCGGGTCGAACCTTGCCTTCACGAACGGCTGGGCCTCCACGATCTCGCGGATGCGCACCCGCTGGATTCCTTGCACGAAGATTTGCATCCCGCCCTGTGGCGCGGGAGCGAGGCGGCGGATCACCGCCTTGGTTCCGGCCTCGAAGAGGTCGTCTTTTCCCGGCTCCTGGACGGCGGCGTCTCGCTGGGCGACCACGAGGATCTCTTTCTCCTCGGTCGCGACGGCCGCTTCGATGGCGGCGACCGACACGGGACGGCCGGCGGCAAGCGGCATCCCGAGATACGGGAAGAGAACCGCGTTCTTCAATGGGAACAGCGGGAGAACCAGAGGGTCGTTGCTCACGGCTAGTCTTCCTTGTCAGGCTTGTCAGGCTTGTCAGGCTCCTCGAGGGTGATGAGGAGCATCCCCTCTACGAACTCCGTCCGCATCGAGCATATGTCGGCTCGGCAAGGGATGCGGATGGTTCTCTCGAATCGCGAGTAGGAGATCTCCATCGAGTGATGAAGGTAGCCTTTCTGCACGAACCGGTCTCGGCGCACGCCGCTGATCCGGAGCTCCGAGCGCGCTTCCACGATCACCTCATCGGGGCTCACCCCCGCGAGGTCGAGCTTCACGAGCCAACCCGTGGGAGTACGGTAGATGTCCGCCTGAGGGGACCAGTCGAGACTCCGCAACTCGTCGAAAAGAAACACCACTCCTCCCGCGAACGAGCCATTGTACATTAGCCGGCACGATGACCCGAAAAGAGGCGGACTCCGCTTCCAGGCCGAAAGCGATCCGTCGTATCGCCATCAATACCGGAGGCGGGGATGCCCCGGGCCTCAACGCCGTCATCCGCGCGGTCGTTCTGACGGCGACCCGCCGCGGCTGGGAAGTCTGCGGGATTCGCGACGGCTACAACGGCCTGATGATGCCCGAGCTGTATCCTGAGGGGGGTCTCATCCCTCTGACCCCGAGCTCCGTGCGCGGCATCACGCCGCTCGGGGGAACCATCCTGGGGACGACGAACTCCGGAAATCCCCTCAAGTACAAGACGCCCTCTCCCGATGGGACCGTCGTCGAGGTGGATCGGTCCGACGAGCTCGTCCGCCTCTTCCGCGAGAAAGGCCTCGACGCCCTCATCGCCGTCGGCGGCGACGGCTCGCTCGGCATCGCGAAGGTGCTGCACGAAAAGGGGCTGCCCGTGGTGGGTGTGCCCAAGACCATCGACAACGACCTCGAAGGAACGGTGATCACCTTCGGCTTCGACACCGCGGTCTCCTTCGCGACGGAGTGCATCGACCGCTTGCACACCACCGCGGCCTCCCATCGCCGGGTGATGGTGGTCGAGGTCATGGGGCGATACGCCGGGTGGATCGCCCTCCATTGCGGAGTGGCGGGGACGGCGGACATTATCCTCCTGCCGGAGATCCCCTACGACCTCGACGTGGTGGCGGACAAGATCCGCGACCGGGAGCGCGAAGGCGGGCTGTTCTCCATCGTGGTGGTGGCCGAGGGCGCCAGGCCCAAGGACGGGAGTCACGTGGTCGTCGAAAAGAAGATCGGATCCGCCGAGCGGCTCGGCGGAATCGGCCAGAAACTCGCCCTCGAGCTCCAGGAGATCACTGGAAAGGAATCCCGCTACGTCGTGCTCGGGCACCTCTTGCGAGGAGGCACGCCGACCGCGTTCGATCGGCTCATCTCGCTTCGGTTCGGGGCCGCGGCGGTTCGGTGCCTTGCGGAGGGCATCTACGGAGTGATGGTCGCGCTCGACCCTCCGCGCGTGCGCCACGTGCCCCTCGAAGAAGCGACGCGGAGAATGAAGGTCGTGCCTCTCGACTGCGACACGATTCAGACGGCACGCGACCTGGGTATTTGTCTTGGCGACTGAGCGCTTACACCAGGATCTATTTCGCGACCGCAGGGGAGCTGATCGCACCCAGGGTCTCTCCGACGTCCGCAGCGGCGACCGGTTTGTTTTTCGCGCGTCCGCCTTTCGCCGACACCGCGACTCGCGCGAAATCGCCGATCGAGAGCACCCCGGCGAGCTTTCCCTCGGCATCGACCACCGGGAGTCTCCGGACCTGATAGGCCCGCATGGCCTTCTCCGCTTCCTTCACGTCGTCCTGGGGCCGGCAGCTCCAAAGCTTTCGGCTCATCGCGCTCGACACGCGGATCTCTCCGAGCGCCTTTCCCTGGGTCAGCGCCGCCATGCAGATGTCGCGGTCGGTCAGCATCGCAATCACCCGGCCTTCTTGATCCACCACCGGCACCGCGCCGCAGTCCCTCTCCCACATGATCTTGGCGCTCCGATCGACACTGTCGAAGGGCCGGCAAACGCCTACGTCCGTGGTCATCAGATTCTCGACTTTCATAGGACGAATTTTACTCCCCCGGCTCCGAGTTGACGACCGGCTGTCCCGTGGAGAGTATCTACCCCATGACGAAGTACTCGCGAAGACATTTCCTTGGCACCGGCCCCGCCGCGGCAGCGGCTCTCGGATGGGCTCACACGAGCGAAGCTCAAAACCGCCCGGGGCCCGCTCCTGACATCATCGTCGAGAACGCGAGGGTCTACACGATGGACCCGGCACTTCCTCGCGCCGAAGCTTTCGCGGTCAAAAACGGGCGCTTTGTCGCCGTGGGCAAAAACGACGACGTCCGCAATCTAAGGTCGTCTCAGACCGAGGTCATCGACGCCACGGGGATGACGGTGACCCCCGGATTCATCGACGCCCATACCCATCCCTCCTCCGGGGGCGTATCCGAGCTCGTTCATGTGAACTGCGACCTTCGGAGCGTCGAGGCGATCCAGGCGGCGATCGCGAAACGGGTGGCCGAGACTCCGCCCGGTGAATGGGTCGTCGGCTTCAAATACGACGACACCAAGCTTCGCGAAGGAAGGCCCCTCAACCGGCGCGACCTCGATGCCGTCGCGCCGAACCACCCCGTCGTGGTGGGACACCGCGGCGGCCATACGTCGGTCTACAACAGTAAGGCTTTCGAGAAGGCGGGCATCACCGCCAAAACTCCCGACCCCACGGGAGGCAAGTTCTACCGCGAGGGGGGCGAGCTTACCGGTCTCGCCGCCGAGCACGCGAACGACGTCTTCTACAAAATCATTCCGCGGGGAAGCACGAGGGCCCAGCGCCAGGCGGGCGTCGCCCTCATCTCCAAACAGATGACCGCGAGCGGGCTCACCTCGGTCCACGAGACCGGCTCCGACACCGACGACCTCATCGCGTACCAGGACGCCTATCGCGCGGGCGAGATGCGGTTCCGCATGTACCTCTTCCCGTCGGGGGAGACCGATTTTTTCCGCGGCTTGAAGATGGCGGGCATCCGCACCGGGTTCGGAGACGAGTGGCTCCAGATCGGCGCCGTGAAGTTCGTCGCCGACGGCTCCGCTTCGGAGCGGACCATGCGGATGTCGACCCCGTTCCAGGGACGGCCGGACGATTTCGGAATCCTCACGATGACCGCGGAGCAGATCGACGCGGCGGTCGAGGACGCCTATCGCCACGGTTTCCAGGTGGGGATCCACGCGAATGGCGACGTGACCATCGCCATGGTGCTCGACGCCTACGAGCGCCACCAGAAGATCGCCCCAAGGCCCGACCCAAGGCCGCGAATCGAGCACTGCTCCCTCGTGAATCCGGAGCTTCTCCGCCGCATCAAGGCCATCGGCGCCATCCCCGCCCCGTTCTACACCTACGCGCACTATCACGGCGAGAAGTGGCAGGAGTACGGCGAGGAAAAGATGGAGTGGATGTTCGCGCACCGCTCCTTCCTCGATTACGGAATCACGGTGGTGGCGGCTTCGGATTACACGCCCGGGCCCTACGAGCCGATGATGGCCCTCCAGAGCATGGTCACCCGCAAAGACTTCGAAGGACGGGTCTGGGGTCCGAGCCAGCGCATCACCGTCTCCGAGGCTCTGAAGGTCACGACCATCAACTCCGCCTACGGCTCCTTCGAGGAAAAGATCAAGGGCTCAATCGAGGCCGGCAAGCTCGCCGACTTCGCCGTCCTGGGCCGGGATCCTCACGAGGAAGACCCGGATCGCATCAAGGAGATCCCGGTGGTCCGGACCGTGGTCGGTGGGAAGACCATGCACCTGGCCTAGCGGCTCGACGGCTGAGGCTCGACGCCGCTCGAAGAACCAGGGGATGTGGAGATAGCAACGGTGAGCGATCTGCTCGTCCAGATGGAGGCCGTCTCCAAGCAGTACTTGGCCGGAGACCTTACCGTCGACGTGCTTAAGGACGTCAATCTCGAAATTCCGCGCGGTGAGCTCGTGGTCGTACTGGGAGTGTCCGGGTCCGGCAAGACTACGCTCCTCAACCTGATGGGGGCGCTGGACACGCCGACTTCCGGACACATCCGGGTTGACGGTGTCGAGGTTCCCGCTTTTGGGGAGAGAGCCCGCACCGAGTTTCGACGCCAGAAAGTGGGTTTCATCTTCCAGTTTTACAACCTGCTGCCAACCCTGTCCGCTCGAGAGAACGTCGAGGCGGCTCTCGAGATTCTGCCCTTGAGTCCGGCGGAGATCGCCGCTCGTTCTCAGCACTATCTCGAGGCTGTCGGACTGAAGGACAAGATCGACAAATTTCCTTCCCAGTTATCGGGCGGAGAGCAGCAGCGCGTGGGGATCGCGCGGGCACTGGCGAAGGAGCCGGCCCTGGTTCTCGCCGATGAGCCGACCGGAAATCTCGATGAGGACACCGGGCTCTTGATAATCGATCTGCTCCGGAAACTGCAGCGCGAGAAACGAACGACGGTCGTTCTCGCGACCCACAACTCGCGGCTCACCGCTTTCGCGGATCGAATCATGCTCATAGAGCACCGCACATGCGCCGAGGTGACCCGGGCCATGGCGGAGCAAAGGTAAGACCCGATCGGACTCGGCTCGTCCTGCTTGCAAATGGAAACAGCCTTATAGTAAAACTCACTGGCGAGGCGGCTTAAGGCCGCATTCGTGATGCGGGTTCGGTTCGGGTTCGATTTCTTCTCGCACCATTGGGTGGAAAGTATCTCGCGGTAACCTCTGCGTGGATCCGCCTGTGAGACGGCCTCCCGTGAGAGCGGGAAGGTGGGTTGGTGCGGTTCTAAAGTGCTAGCGGGGACAACCTTCGTCTCGGGACGCCGTTAGTTCGGCGGCGAGAGAGATGGGACATGAATGAGCGGTGAAGTCTACATCACGGGAGTCGGTCTCATCACCGCGCTCGGCATGGGCAAGGAAGAGAACTGGCGAAAGGCCTGTGAGGGGCGCTCGGGGGTCGGGCTCATCAAGCGCTTCGATGCCTCGGATTACCATACCCGCTTCGGCGGAGAGATCCCCGAAAGCTTCGACGCCCTTTTCGCCGAGCGATTCCCCAAGCGGATCGGGCGCCACTCGGCGCTCTTCAGCCAGTTGTGCCTCGCCAGCACCGCTTTCGCGCTCGAGGATTCCGGGATCAACCTCGAAGACGAGGACCGTGAGGAGATCGGAGTAAGCGTCGGCACCGGAGCCGGCGGGCTGAGCTACTGGGAAGGCCAGATCATGGGGGACGCCGGTTATCGTGAGAGGCTCAAAGCGGCGGAATCGCTAGGCTTAATCAAGTACATGTCGAATGCCGCCGCAGCGATGACCTCTCTATACTACGGGCTCGAGGGTCCCTCCGTCGCCATCTCACTTTCCTGCTCCTCGGGGGCCCAATCGATCTGCCAAGCCTACGACTGGATAAAGATGGGGCGGGTTTCGATGGCGATTGCGGGAGGGGCCGAGGCGGCGCTGTGTTGCACGACCCTCTCTTCCTTCAACAAGCTGCAGGCTCTGTCGGAACGAAACTCGGCCCCCGAGAAGGCCAGCCGCCCTTTCGACCGGGAGCGCGACGGCTTCGTCCTGGCGGACGGCGCGGCCGTCCTGATCCTGGAATCGGCCGAGCACTGCCGAAAGCGGGACGCGCGGCCCTATGCCAGGATGTGCGGTTACGGGGCGACGACGGAAGCCCACCACATGGTGCACCCGGCGGAGAACGGGACGAAAATGGCGCGAACGATGGATAGGGCTCTGCGCGACGCGTCGATGGCGCCAGAAGCCGTCGATTACATCAACGCGCACGGCACCTCCACGAAGATCAATGACAAATGCGAGACGGCGGCGATCAAGCAGACCTTCGGCGAACACGCTCGCGATCTCTCCATCAGTTCGACGAAATCGATGATCGGCCATACCATCGGCGCCGCCGGGGCGATCGAGCTCGCGATCACCGCGCTCAGCGTTGCGCACGACGTCGTCACACCGACAATCAATTACGAGTATCCCGACGAGGAATGCGACCTCGATTACACGGCCAACGTGGCCCGTCAGCGTCCGGTGAGGGTCGCCATGTCGAACTCCTTCGGTTTCGGCGGCCATAACTGCTCGATCGTCCTGGCGAAGCCCTGATCATGGTCGCGCGTTCCGGAGCGAGACATGTGGAAGCGGAAGCGACTCGAGTGGCGATCATCGGAGCGGGCCGAATGGGGACGAGTATCGCCACGTGGCTGGCTTTCTCCGGTGTTCCCGTGACCCTGTGCTCCCGCAACCAGGAGAGCCTCCAGAGCTTTCTCCACGGCATCGAGAAGCGCTATGCGGGAAGGGCGCGGCGAGGCCGGATAAGTGAAGTGGAGCGCCACAACAGTGTCGAGATGGTTCGCACGGCACAGAGCTACGAGGCGCTCGAGGACGCTGGCATCGTCATCGAGTGCGTCGTCGAGGACCTAGACGTGAAGCGGGCAGTTTTTCGGAAGCTCGCCCGGGGCGGCGGTGCGGAACGGATCCTGTGCTCGAACACGTCCTCGCTGTCCGTATCCGAGATCGGCGGAGAGACGATCCACCCCGAGCGCGTCCTGGGAACGCACTTCTTTCAGCCCATCCGCTTCACCAGCGTCGTCGAAGTCGTCTCCGGCCGGGACACCTCGGCCAAAACCGTTCGCCGTGTCGAGAAGCTCCTTCGCGGCGCGGGCAAGATCCCCGTTCGCGTCCAGGATTGCCCGGGTTTCCTGGTGAACCGGATGCTGGCCGCCTACCTCCTTGCGGCAGCCCGTCTGGCGCTTCAAGGGAGTGCGAGTCCCCATCGAATCGATCGAGCCCTCCGGAGCTGGGGGATGCAGCTCGGTCCGTTCGAGGTCATCAAGATGGTCGGCTTCGACCTCGTCCTGGACGTCGCGCGGCGTCTGAGCTCGGTCTACGGGGAGCGGTTTCGTCTCGAGGAGCTGCCTGCCGGGCTCGATGTGGGAACGTGGCTCGATGGCGCTCCAGGGGACGACACCGCCGAGACCCAGAGCGGCGACGAGAGCCGCCCTGGGGACGAGACGATCGTGGATCAAACCATACTCCCTCTGGTCCGGGAGGCGCTGTCGTGCGTCCGCGAGGGGGTCGCTTCGGCCGAAGACACGGAACTCGCGGCCGTGGAGTGTCTCCGCATGCCGAGAGGTCCCCTGGCTCTGGCGCGGGAGCGAGGGATTGCCCCGGCGCCGGAGTCTCTTAACCCTCGGCTGGCGCTGGCTCGCGAGCCTTCGGGTTCTGGTCTCGACGTAGAAATCGACGGGCGTGTGGCGGTGCTCACGCTGAACAACCCGCCCGCGAACGCTCTGACCAGCCGGCTCCTGGACGACTTTCTGAGGCTCCTGGACCGAGCCGAGCTCGACGGCGTGAGAGCGGTCGTGATCGTCGGCGCGGGCAGAGTCTTCTCTACCGGTGTCGATACGGCAGAGCTCGGCGCCCTCCAGTCCGCCGAGGAATTCCGGCTCCGGTCGCGGCAAGGGCAGGAGCTTCTTCGCCGAATCGAAGGCGCGAGCACCCCGGTCATCGCGGCGATCAACGGACTTTGTCTCGGCGGAGGGCTGGAGCTTGCCCTGGCCTGTCACTTCCGCTTCTGTAGCGACCGGGCACGCCTGGGCCTCCCGGAAGTTCAGCTCGGCATCATCCCCGGCCTCGGAGGAACGCAGCGTCTGCCCCGGCTGGTTGGGTTGTCGCGGGCCCTCGATCTGATCCTGACCGGGGACACCATCACCGCCGAGCGGGCCTTCGAAATCGGGCTCGTGGATCGGATCGTCTCCAGAAAGGACGTCCTTCTGGAAGCCCGCGCGTTCGCCCGGCGCGTGGCTTCTCGGGATCCGTCGCTGGTCGATGCCGTGCTGCGAACGGTCAGAGACGGTGCCCGGCTTCCCATGGAAGCCGGGCTTTCGCTCGAAGCGGAGACGTTTGGACGAATGGCGGCGGCCCGCATCCACGGCGGGCACGTTGAGTCAAAAAACGGAGGATGACATGAGTACGGGGAAGAGCGATCTACATCCTGAGGCGGCGCTGGGCGAAGACGTCCTCGGCAGAATCACGGCGATTCTCGCGGATCTGCTGGAGATCGATGGGAGCGAGATCAAGCCGGATACCAAGCTCGAGGAGGACCTCGGCGCCGACTCGCTTCTTTATCTCGAGCTGTTCGAGGAGCTGAAGGACGATCTGGGTCTCGACATCGAGATGCACCAGATACAGCGGTACGCCTCCAAGCACCGGGTCGCGACCGTGGCCGAGATCGCGAACATGATTCGCCGCTACCAGACCGAGGGGGAGGCGATGCTCGGGGAGGTGACGAGCGAGTCCGCGGGTTGAGGGTTAGTGAGGAAGCTCCGGGTAAAGGCGCGCCGCGATCTGGTGCGTATGAAATGGCGGGCGCTCGCGATAATCATGACGATCGCGAGCGCCGTCGGTATCTACGGCGGCGCGAACATGGCGATCCAGAGTCTTCTCTGGACGAGAGACCATGAGTTCGAGCGGCTGAATTTTGCCTCCCTGGAAGTGCGCTTCACTCCCGACGACGCCAGCAACCTGCCCGATCTCTCGGCGATCGACGGAGTCGAGAAGGTAGAGAGAAGACTGGTCCTGCCGGCGACGATCCGCACGCCGCAAGGCATGCCGCTGACGGCGGTGATGAGCTTTCTGGAGACGAGCCTCCCTGAGGTTCACTCTTTCGACTTCGTCGAGGGCCGCCCCTTCTCGCCCGGTGAGCTGGACGCGGTGGTGATCGAAAAGTCGCTTCTGACGTATCACGGTTACCGTCCGGGAGACACTCTGGAAATCAAGGTCGGCGAGAAGGTGCGTTCGAGCCCCATCGTCGGCGTGGTCATAAGCCCCGAGTATTTCGTCTCCACCGCGAACCCCGACTACTTCATCCCCGAGCGCGGGAGCCTGGGGGTCGTTTTCGGCAACCTCCGCGACGTCACCGAATCGCTTGGCTTCGTTCTGGTCAACGATCTGATTTTCGAGTTCGAGCCCGGCGCCGACCCGGCGGCGGTGAAACGCGAGGTGCTGCGGCGCCTTTCGAAGCTCACCTTCGATTCGGTGATGCCGCGGGAACGGCAGTTCAGCTACCGGTACATTGAAACGCAAGTCGGGGCGATCGGATTCTTCACGCCGGCGATGACCGTCGTGCTGCAGACCCTGGCGTTCGCCATTACCCTCATCAACTTCAACCGTATGGTGGCCTCGGAGCGCAGGGAAATCGGGGCGCTGATGGCCTTGGGCTACTCGCGCGCCGCTCTCATCGCGACTTACGTCGAATCGGGGTTGCTCCTCGGACTCGTGGGAAGTGCCCTCGGCGCGGGCCTTGCTCTCGTCTTTCGCGATCTCTTCGCGCGGATCTACGCCGCGTCCATGGGAATGCCGGTAGTTCTGGTCACCACGGAGAGCGAAGCGATCGTTAAGGGGGTGGCCTACGGGCTTTCGGTTACGGTGCTCTCCGCGGCGATCCCGATATTTCGGCTGGTGCGGCACCCTCCGCAGGAGGTCATGCGAGGCACGGCACGGTCCGCCGAACGGACGTCGCCGAAGTGGCTTCGCCGGTACTTCGCCCTGCCCGCGTACTATCGCTACGGGCTCCGGAACGTGATGCGGCATCGGGGGCGAACGGCCGCGACCATAGGCTCCATGGCTCTGGCTCTGGGAGTAGCGACCGCCTACCGGCTCAGTGTGGACTCCATCGACGGGACGCTGATCCGGAGATTCGAGAACGATCGCTGGCAGCTCCTGGTGGATTTTCTCTACCCCGTCTATCTGGAGGATCTGACGGAGTTTCAGAAGGTCCCAGGCATCCTGTCGGTGCATCCGTATCTGCGGCGCTACGTGGAAGTCGAAAAAGACGGCCTCAGCGACGGCGCGACCCTGGTGGGAATCACCGGCGGGGGCGCGATCGTCGATCTTCACGTTACCGAAGGACGCCCGCCGTCCTCCGAGGGGAACGCTGAAGTCCTCCTGAGCCTCGGGGTCGCGAGGACGCTCGAGGCAGGAATCGGGGACGACGTGAATATTCGGGTGTTGAACGAGGCCCACCCCGTTCGGGTGGTCGGCCTGTCATCGGACGTTCCCACCGCCCTCGCCGTCGTTTCCTTCGGTTTTGCGCAGGAGGTTTGTCAGCTATCGGGAAAGGCCTCCGGTGTCTACGCCGCGACGACGGAGACCACGGCGGAGCTTACCGACAAGCTGTACCAGATCGGGTTCGTCGGAAAGATCGTTCCCAAAAGTGGTTTGATCGAGCAAAGCCGCAAAGTGTTGTACGTGATGATCGGTGTCCTGAACATGTGCGCCGCAGTGAGCATCTTCCTGGCGGCGTTGTTCATTCTGACCAGCATCAATCTCTCGATGATGGAGACGAAGTCCGAGTTCGCGACCTTGAAAGCGATTGGCTACGGGGAGCGCTGGATAACGAGGATCGTTTTCATCGAGGCGGCGGTCTATGCGGCGGGCGCCATGCTGGTCAGCGTTCCGGTGGGAACCCTCGTCAGCGTTTATCTGAACCGGCGGATGGGGCAGGCATGGTTCAAAGTCGACGACTTTTTCTCGCCTTTGGAGTTTGCCACGGTGCTGGTGCCGGCACTGCTGCTCGTGCCGGTCGCGGCCTATCCAGCGCTGCGGCACATCCTGGGCATGCCCATCTCCGAGTCATTGAGCACGAGGGCCATCGAATGAGAAAAAAAGGGGATTGGGCGGAAAGGCGGAACGGGTGACCCTCGGCCATCGAATCGCTCTACGCTCGCCACAATTTCGGTTTCCCCAGGGGATCGGCAAACATTGGCTCGGGGGCAGCGTTTTCCGAACGCATTGGCTCAACAGCTACACGCTGATCATTCCCGATGGGGAAAAGTTCATTCTTCGGACGACCAAGAGATACGCCGATCGCGTGGACCCGGAGCTGCGTGAACGCTTGTTAGGTCTCCTCGGTCAGGAGATCTCGCATTCGAGGGAGCACGAGAAGTTCTTCGACAACTTGAGAGAACAGGGTTATCGCATTGGCGGATTCGTCTCCGCTTACAAGTTCGCGTCCTATAGCGTGCTGGAAAGGCTCATCTCTGGCCTGATGGGGCGGAAATTTCTTCTCTCGACCGCGGCCGGCATCGAGCACTTCAACGCGATCATCGCGGAAGCAGGCTTGTCGAACGGGTTTCTCGAAAAGGCCGACCCGGAGGTGCGCCCGTTGTTCGAGTGGCACTACGCCGAAGAAATCGAGCACAAAGCCGTGGTCTACGACGTGCTCCGTCAGGTAGCGCCGAGCTACCCGCTTCGCGCGATAGGCATGGTTTTCGCCACCTGCACGTTCATGGGCGCCCTGTTGATGGGAACGATGGTGCTGTTGGCTCAGGACGGAAAGCTCTTCGATCGGGAGTGTTTGAAAGAGGCGGTCCAATTCTTCTTCTCGAAGGAGAGGTTCGTCCAAAGGCTCCTCGGGGCCATCCGGGATTACCTGAGGCGGGGCTTTCACCCCGATCAGCATGACAGCTACCCGCTCGCCGGAGAGGTCTTCGAGCGCCTCGGAGTCCGGTTCGGGCGCGCGAACTGAAGGAGTGACCCGATGAGGTTTGGTTTCATCGTCCATCCGTTCAACATCAGCCAGTTGCGGGCGTTTGCCATGAAAACGGGCTTCCTGGAGTCAGTCGGGCGGCCCGACAGGATGTGCAAGGTTTTCCTGGACGAGAACCGGCACACTCTCGACGCCGTTGACAGCGATGCTCTGCGTGGCTCCAAGGAGAAGTCAAGTCTTCCCGTGCACGTGTTCGAGAGAGTCGTCTCCGCCTCCGGGCGCAGCACCAGCGGCATCATCGTGGCCGTGCCGCTCCTCCCCGATGAAATCCTGAACGACCAGAAGCGCGCGGTCGCGATGGTGGCCGAGGCCTGCCGGCACTGCGCGGAATGGGGAGCGGACGTCGTCGGGCTCGGCGCCTATACGGCGATCGTCGGCTCGCGGGGCGAAAAGGTCGGCCAGCTATCGCCGGTCCCGGTCACGACCGGAAATTCCTATACGGTGTTCAGCGCGGTAGCCGGGCTTCAATCGGTCCTCGGCCGGATCGGCGTCGCGCTCGAGGGCACGGTAGTCGTCGTCGGATACCAGGGCAGCATCGGCTTGGCCATTTCGAAGATGCTGGCCCGCAAAGGTGTGAACCTGGTTCTGGTGGGGAGGGGCTCGGGCCGGCACATTCCCCAAAGTCTCGCGCAGGAAATCGAGCGGACCGGAATTCAGGTGGAGACCGTAAACTCTGTCGAGGAGGGCGTCGGGCGAAGCCGGATCGTGGTTTCGGCAACCTCGTCCGGTCAGATCCTTCGCCAGGAATGGCTGCTGCCTGGAAGCATCGTATTCGACGTCGCTCAGCCTAGGGACGTGATCGGCAAAGCCGCGGAACGCCCGGATATCCTCGTCATCGACGGCGGTTTGGCTGAGTTCCCGGAGGCAACGACGGAAAGAAGCATGATGAGCTTTTGGACCCACAATTCGCTCTTCGGGTGCCTGGCGGAGACGATGATCCTGGCGCTCGAGGACCGGGCCGAGCCGTTCTCGATTGGCCGGGAGCTGAGCCTGGAGAAAATAGAGCAGATCGGCCGGCTGGGTGAAGAGCACGGGTTCGGCGCCAGAAACTTCTTGACCTTCGGGGTCCCCGTGCGAAGGGGGGATTTCACCCGGCGGAGAAAGTGGGAGTTCCGAAGGTCGCCGCGCGGCGGTGATTTCCTCGTTTCCGTCCGGTCGGCGCTGAAAGCTCCGGGGAGCGACGTCTATCGTCGTTACCGGAATTACATGGACCCGTTCGTCGCCTCCGTCTTGAATGAGCTCGATCTGGAGAAGAACTTCGTCAAGGCCGAGGGGACGCTCGTCTGGGACGAAAAGGGCAAGCAGTATCTCGACTTCGCGGGGGGGTTCGGCGCCGTCAACCTGGGGCACAATCACCCCCGGGTCATCGAGGCGGTTATGGCGGTCATGAACGGGAAGCTCCCGAACTTTCTCAAGCCCTCCGTCGGGCAGCTCACGACGGCGCTCGCGGAAACTCTGGCGCACATCGCCCCCGGTGACCTCGATACGAGTTTCTTCGGCAACAGCGGTGCCGAAGCGAACGAGGGAGCGTTGAAGCTCGCGCGTCTGGCGACGGGCCGGAGACGGCTGCTGCATGCGGAGGGGAGCTTCCATGGAAAGACGTTCGGCGCCCTCTCCGTCACCGACAACCGGCGCTTTCGCTCCCCATTCCGTCCCCTTCTCAAGGGTTGCAAGAAGGTCCCCTTCGGAGCCCTGGAGCCTCTCGAGAGCGCTCTCGCGAGCCGCGACGTGGCCGCGTTCATCGTCGAGCCGGTGCAAGGAGAAGGAGGGGTGGTCGTCCCGCCGAAGGACTACTTGAGCGGGGCGAAAGCGCTCTGCGCCAAATACGGCACCCTGCTCATCGTCGACGAGGTCCAGACCGGTTTCGGCCGCACGGGCAAGATGTTCGCATCGGACCATTCGGGGGTCGAGCCGGATATCATGACCGTGGCGAAGAGCCTGAGCGGCGGGCTGATTCCGATCGGCGCTTTCGTCACCAAGAGCGACATCTGGGACGAAGCGTTCGGCACCTTCGACACCTATAACACCCACACCTCGACGTTCGGCGGGAACAACCTCGCCGCCGCCGCCGGCTTGGCGGCGATAGAAGCGATCCGGGAAGAGGGTCTCGTCGCGAACGCCGCCGCTCTGGGCGAGTACTTTCTAGAGCAGCTCGGGGAGCTCCCGCGAAAACATCGCGTCATTCGCGAGGTTCGAGGGATCGGGCTCATGATCGGCATCGAGTTCACCAATTTTTTCGCGGGAATCATGGAGAGTCCCGCCACGCGGGAACTTCTCTCCTATCTGGGTCGCGACGTCGCGAACAAACTCGCCGGGATGTCCGCATCCATCGTCGCCACCGTTTTCATCATGGCCGAGCTTCTCAACACCTACGGTCTCATCACCCACTTCACGCTGCACCGAGGTCTGACGCTGCGAGTTCAGCCTCCCTTGACCGTCACCAAGGATCAAATCGATACCTTCGTCGAATCAATGGACAAGCTGTGCGCGAGGCTCGACGTCGTCGCCGGAATGTGTGAGGAGCTGGACTCTGCAGGCTGGTCCCGCTAGATGTCGCAACCGCGCCATCCGCGGCGAATGCTGTTTTTTGAAGGAGCGAAAATGCTGAAAATCATCGCTGTCCTGGCTACGGGTCTTACGCTCGGTGCGAGCGCCGAGGCGGCGAAACCGAAGGCCCCCGGCTTCGCTCCGCGGGCAACGAGCATCGTCGGCGCCGACACCGCCGTGACGCAAAGCCCGTTCACCAGAGTGTGGACGCAGTCGGCGGGCGAAATCGCCATCGACCGGGCCCAGGCGCGCCATGTCAACCTGTCGCTCGACTTCCCCAAGATGCTCCGCAAGTTTCGCGAGGAGGACGAGCCCATCGTTGCCTACACCACGGTTTCCTGGGCGGATGAGCTGGTGAGGATCGTATGCGTCCTCGACAAGTCGAGATCCTCTTTGCCCCTACTCCGCTTTCGGATCATCCTCAGGGTCACGGAAGGCTCTCTTGGCACCGTTGCCCCGGGCACCGTTTTTGGGGAGACGCTGTTTCGAATCTTCTTCGAGGACGGGAACCTGGTGATGATTTCGGATTTCCAGTTCACCCCGGGTATCCTCCCCCAGGAGCTGCCGACCACCTTCACGTTCGGCGAGCACGTAGTGCCCGACTCGTGGATGACTTTCCGGCCCGGCGAAGTGATCGTCGAGAACAACTTCACGTCGGTAGAGCCACCCGATGGGTCGGAGCCCAAGGTGCACAAGGTCATCGAGCGGTTCACCGTCGACGGCAGAAACTAGCCGCTGGCCTCTCCTCCGGGCTCGCTTCGAGCCCGGAGGCATGGCGTCGAGACCGCGATCAGGGCGCGGGCGCGGTGCCGTCGAGGTGCTTCTGCATGAGCTCGTAGGCCCGGTCGCCCATCGGCCGGCATAGCTCCCACCCCGCTTCTATCGAGGGAAGAAAATGGACTCCACCCCAAAAGCGGGACATGCCGCAATCGTGCTCGAAGTCGGTCCAGGTCTCCCACGGCCCGAGAAGAATGGTCTTCTTCGGCGCGATGCCCGGTTCGATTCTGGAGGCACCTTTCGGGACGGGGAAGACATACCCGAGAGTGTCGGACCCGTTGAACCGCCGTTGGAACTGGGCCCAGGCTGCGCAGAAGCACGCGGAGCCCGACGGATACTCGGGATGATCCGCCGTCGTGGTGTAGCTTCGCCATTCGGAGGGAGGCAGATCCGATACGGTGTCTCGGCCGGGACCGCCCCAGGCCCGGACCGGCTGGTCGCCGTACACGAACGGGATCGCGCTGAACGGCCGCACCGCATCGTGACGATACTTCTCCTGCCAGGTCACGATCCCGGCGTCGAACGTGGCGACATGCCCCCAGAAATCCATCTGCACGTACTCATCCAACGTGTAGCCGCGCGTGATCGCCATCCAGAGCCCAGAGCCGCCGATGCTCAGGAGCTTGTCGTCGAAGAGCTCGTTCATCGCTTTCTGATGGTCGGTGAGTGCCGCCGACGCCGCCAGCACTTCATCCACCTGCGCCTTGTACTCCGCGGGATGATTGTAGGGATCGCTATTCACCGGAGGAGGCACATGGAACGCGTTCGGGTCGTCGAAGGTATAGGCCTTGGTCACAGCGTACTGAGGGGTCACGAACTGTTGTACATTGAAGATGCCATTTCCGCGAGTGCCGGCGTTCGGCTGCCAGCGGCTCGCGTCGACGAGCTCGTACACGGTATTGACCGGCTTGTATCCGGTGTAGTCGGCGTAGGGCTTTCGGTTGTACTTCCGCCCCCCTTCGTCCCCGAGCTGGTTCATGCCGTCGTGCTCGCGGGCGGCCACCACACCCCAGCCCGCCACGTTGCCGATGCCGATGGCGGTGGTGGTGTCCCGGCTGACGTTGTCGGGATCGAGGCCGACCGACTTCATCATGTGGCGCCAGCCCTTCGCGTTCTGAGGCAGAACGCTGTTCAAAACGCGATACGACGCATACAGAATCGCGATGTTCTTGTTGCGATTGGTGGCGCCTTCCTCGGGCGGCCGGCGCCCTAGGCGGGAGTACACTCCGACCGCCGTCGGGTGATACGGCGCGATGGCATCGAACCAGGCGTTGTTGTTGAGCGTCACGATGCGGAGGACGAGCGAGGCGTCCATAGCGCCCGCTTGCACCCACTCGCGAATCGCGGGAACCAGCTCTGGAATGATTACCCGTATCGGCGCGTTCCCGGTGTCGAAATTGAAACGGGCCGCAGTAGCGCTCGTGGAGACGAGAAGCACGACCGCCAGAATCGAAACGAACACTCCCCTGGATAGATACCGCTGCGCTAGCGCTTTCATGGTCTGACCCCCCCCTTGTCAAGTACGTGAAGCCGGTCTGAAGCGGCGGTGATTGTAATGCCGTCGGGTCCTGGGTGCAAGGTGAATTCTGGGGATCGAGCGACTCACGGCCGAAGAAAACGTTCCGTCCGGGCTCGACAGCTGGGCGCGACGTCCCACTCTAGACCTCCCGCCAACCTCGCACGCCATCTCGAGACCCAGAACGTCGTTGTCGGCATCGAGCCAGCGTCCGCAGCCCTACCTGGATGCGGGCAAACGATTCCCCGCCGGCACTCTCCACCGCAGAGGCCCTGGTGGAATGCGAATCTCAATTCCCGCGAAAAGCTGCTTTCGTTCCGGATGGCTTAGAGCAGGGCCCTGCCCGCTGCGCGTGCGCTCGGTCGAGGGCAATCACCGCTAACCGCACGGTTGTAGAAGAAGGGAAATTGTAGTACAAAGCATCGCGCTAGTGATCCGGGTGGGGCATTCACTACGAACCGAAGTCGCCTCGAGTAATAGCGTGAAGAAGCGGGGAGCGGCGGAGCTTCAAGCGGGGGGATTTGCTGATGCTCGGAGTCGGGTTATCCAATTTCCGAACGGCGGAGTCTCGGCGCAGAGTAGTTCAAGGAACTCGACGTCGCCGCTTGCGTCTTGCGCTGCGGGCCCCGGCCGAGCGGTCGCGATGAATGAAGCGTGGAACGCTCCCGACCGATGCGCCGTTTGTCTAACCTTCGACGTGGACGGCGAATACGCGTGGTCGCGTGACGCACAAATCTTCGAACAGCGCATCGGCGGTCGTGTGCTTCTTGCGCTCGGACTGCGCCGAATTCTCGGCGCATCGCTGGTCACCGAGTCTCAGGGTGAATTCGGCATCCAGGTGGGGGTGAATCGAATTCTGGACCTCCTCGACAAGTACTCCATCCCGGCCACGTTCTTCGTGCCAGGAGCAATCGCCGAGCGCTACCCAGACACCATTCGGCGAATCGCCGAAAAGAACCATGAGATCGCCCATCACGGCTATCGTCATGAAAGCCCTCTCTACTTCGACGGCCAGCTGCGTCAGGAGCGCCGGTGCCTGGAATTGGGCGCTTTGGCGCTGGAGCGGGTCACCGGCCGCCGGCCCGTTGGTTATCGGGCCCCGGGATTCGATCTCACGCCGCAGACCGTGCGTCTTTTGGAAGAGGCGCATTTTCTTTACGATAGCACGCTGATGGGCCAGGAACGGCCCCACGTTTTGAGCGTGCGCGGCGAGGAGACGTCGCTCGTCGAAATCCCGGTCGATTGGAGCCTTGACGATTTCCCCTACTTCGCATTCTGGAAGCCGCCCATATCCGCGTCCGGGTTGGGGGTCCCTTCACAGGTACTGGAGATCTGGAAGCGAGAGCTCGATGGCTATTGCGACGTCGGAGGGTGCTTCACCCTGACCCTGCACCCGTCGATAATCGGCCGTCATCACCGGATCTGGATCCTAGAAGAGTTGATTCGTCACGCGCAACGCCGCGAGGGGGTATGGTGGGCGCGATGCCTGGACGTGGCGACGCATCTGCGGAGCGGAGCGGGTATCAGTCTCGCGGGAGCAGCTGGACATCGCGGTGGGCGTTGAGATAAGGACGTTCGATGGGGACCTCAAGAGCCTGGGGGTGTTGCTCTGCGAATCCTGGCGAGCAGACTACGGCAGCGACTTGCGTTTCCACTATTCGGATGACTTTCTCCGTTGGACTCTGAACGGGCCGAAATGCGATCCGGAATTGCAGTTGGGTGCGTATCACGAGGGCAGGATCGTGGGCTTCTGCGCGCGGCTGCCGAGAACCTTGTGGGCCCATGGGGCCACTCACGAGGTGGCGCTCGGCACGTTCCTCACCACTGCCTCTCAGTTCCGCCGTCGGGGAGTCGGAAAGGCGCTGGTAGAAGAGTCGATGAACCGCTTGAAGGCGCGAGGGTACGTCGGCTACTTCACTTACTTGCAGCGCAGCCGAGCCTCCACTCCTCTCTATCAGAGCCTGTCGGCGCCACAGGTTGCGGTTCGCCCGCCGGTAAGATTCTACGTTCGTTTCCTCGACGGTCGTGGGCTTTCGGCACGGTGGCACCACGGTCGTCTGCTTCGCACCGTGATGGCGCTCGTCAGCGATCGCGAGATGGATGTGCCGGAGGCGCCCATGGCGCGCAGGTATCGGTGCGCCGACCTCGTGGCATGCGTCGAGCTTCTGAACGCGCGGCGGACGCGCTTCTCCGTCTCCCAGCAATGGAGCGAAGAGGAGCTCGTCTGGCGCCTGGAAGGCTTCCCGCGGAGTCAGGCCGTCGTCTACGAGCGCGAGGGACGCGCCCAGGGGTTCGTCAGCTTCTACTCGATGGAGTTGAGCGGCGAGAAGTGGGGTGGCGCACGCATGAAGGCAGCAGAGCGGGAGGAACGTGTCGCGTTTATCGACCATCTTGCGCTCGACGGCCTGAAATTTTCCGAACGAAACGCTCTCATGGCGCTCGCCCTTTTCGAGGCGCGGGCGGCGGGGAACGCCCTCGCGATCGTCCCCAGCCCGGAGGGGCGGGGGTCGGCTGCGCTTCTCCTGCGCAATCGCTTCCTCCTCGATGTTTTCACTCCTCCCGTGGTATTGCACTGGATCGCGTTCGCGAAAGACTCGCGGAGCTTGTGTCCGAGGAAGGGCGGAATCTGCATCGATTTCCTTTAGTTCCAGAGGTAGCTTGGTCATGCTGAAACGGTTCGTAACGGCAGGCTTTTTCGCGGCGCTGCTCGCCCAGGGTAAAGCCGGCGCTGCGCAAATCAGCGTTTCGGTAAGAGGTCGGATCGTCGATCCCTTCGACCTGGGCACACGGGGAGAGATGCGGCCCGTCGCCGGGGCGTCGATCCGCCTCCTTCAAGACGCAACGATTTTCGCGGAGTCGAAAAGAGACGGCTCCTTCGAGCTGCGCGGCGTTCCCGTCGGGAGAGCCGTCAACTTGTTGGTCAACGCCAGGGGTTTCGAGCCGACGCTGTCGGCGGACGTCGCACCCGCGAGGGATCTCCGGGGCGTTACCGCTTACGCGGTCCGGACCTGGGTCACTTCCGCCGCCGCGGTAGCTTTGAAGACAGTTACCGGCGTCGTGGGAAACCCCAAGGACGGCATGGAGGTGGACCGGCGCCTAGGTCTCATCGCCGGAGTGGTCGTTGCCGCCGACTCGGGCGAGCGGCTGCCAGGGGCGACCGTGCAGCTGGTCGGCCGGGGCGAAGTGGGCGCGAAAATCCAGCATCTGGTCGAAACGGAGAAGTTGACGTTTACGAGTCCTTCCGTCGGTTACCCGAAGGTGACGGGTGGGTTCTTCATCGTGAACGTGCCGGCGGGCGAGACGCTCGACCTGATCCCGACTCGAACGGGTTCTCCCTACACCAAGGCCAGCTACGATTTCGAGCGTACCGGAGTGGCCGCCGTGCCCGGGGCGCTCACTTTCGTCGTGCTTCCCGCGGTGAAAGCGACGGACACCCGCGACGAAGGCTCCTCACGCACCAGTGTCATCTTCTCCGACGTCACCGCGGACATCGGCGCCTCGTTCCAGCAGCGAACCCTGCTGCCGTTCTTCAACCGCTACCTCCATGCTCTCGGCCCGGGAATCGCCGTCAACGACTACGATGCCGACGGAGACGCCGACTTCTACGTCAGCAACGGTCTTGGATTTCCCAACGCTCTCTTTCGCAACCGCGGCGATGGAACCTTCGAGGGTCTCGACTCCCCGCAGTTCGGCGGCAGTTTGCGCGAGGATGGAGGCGTCGCCTTCGGAGACGTCGACAACGACGGCGATCTGGACCTCTACGTCGCGAGCTCCCAGCGAAACACGCTGTTCTTGAACCGGGGCGACGGACGCTTCGCCGACGTGACGGAGACCGCGGGAGTTGGAGACGGACGAAACGCGCGATCGGTAAGCTTCGTCGATTACGACAATGATGGGCTTCTGGATATCTTCGTGTCCAATTACGACATCCAGTCCAACGTCAACTTCGACCGAAACGACAATCCCGGGCAGGGCGCGGCGTTTTACCGAAACAACGGGGACCTTACGTTCACCGACGTGGCCGAAACGGCAGGCATCGGACGGACCGGTCTCGCATTTGCCCAGACCTTCACCGACTACGATGACGACCGCGACCAGGATCTGATCATCGTTCACGACGTGGGCCGCTTCCTGCTCTTCCAGAACGACGGTAGCGGCCGCTTCACGAACGTCAGCGAGGATGCGGGGCTCACCGACACTGGCAGCTGGATGTGCGCGGCCTCCGGAGACTACGATAACGACGGCGATTTCGATCTCTTCACCACCAACGTGGGACCGGCAATGGCGATGTTCGTTCCGAGGTACCCCGGACAGATCAGCAATCCCATGCACGCTCTCTATCGAAACGAAGGGGATGGCACGTTCGTGGACGTCGCTCGCGAGGCGGGCGTCGCGGACGCGGGATTTGGTTGGGGCTGTGAGTTCGGCGACGTGGATAACGACGGGTTGCTCGACCTCTACCTGGTGACGAACTACTTCTTCATGGGAGTCGGCAATCAGGGCGGGCCCTCGCTCTACGGACGGCTGCCCGAAGGAGGAGTAGGAGGCGAAGACAGCTTCTTGTTCCTGAACAACGGCAACGGGACGTTTCGAAACGTGACCCGGGCAGCCGGCATCCACAATCCCTTCGACGCGCGGGGGGCGACGCTAGCCGACTACGACGGAGACGGTTTTCTGGATATCTTCGTCGTCAACGAACGCGGCCCGTTACGGGTCTACCGGAACCAGGGGAACGGCAACCACTGGCTGAAGGTGAGGCTGGTAGGGACTCGAAGCAACCGCGACGCCATTGGCGCTCGGGTCAGGATCGTCGCGGGTGGAAAAGAGCAAGTCCGCGAGGTGAGTGGCGGTTCGAGCTACAAGTCACAGCCGAGCTTCGAGCTGGAGTTCGGCCTCGGACGTCATCGCCGCGTGGACCTGATAGAAGCGGTGTTTCCCAGCGGACGGCGCGCAATTCAGCGCGATATCGAAGCCGATTCGGTAGTGAGGATCGTCGAGCCCTGAGGACCGACTCCTCAGGAGCCTGCAGGACGGAGCAATAACTAGTATGTCAATGAAGCGGAGACTCGTCGTTCTGACGGCTTGGATGATGGCCGGTGCGGCGCTTTCCCACGGGGCCGAGCACAAATTCTCGCCCCAGACGGGCGTGATCGTGGGTGCAACGACCGCGCTCACTCCGGCGCCGTTCACTCGAGTCTGGACCCAGCAGGCCGGGGAGCTGGCGATGGCGCGGCTCCAGGAGCGATACGAGAACGCCATCGTCAACGTGCCGGTGATGCTGCGGGCCATGAGGGAACAGGAGAATCCGGTAGTTGCCTACACCTCCGTGGTCTGGGCGGATCATCTCCTGCGGGTTGTCTGTTACATGGATGAGTCGCGGTCATCCATAGTGCGTCGCAGCTTTCTTATCGTTCTGGAGGTGGCCGAGGGCTCGGTGGGAACGATACCGGTGGGCACGGTTCTAGCCGAATCGGTCTTCCGCTTCCTCTGGCAGGAAGGTCAGCCGGTGATGATGGCCGACGTCCACTTCACTCCAGGCATCTTTCCCGACGTCCTGCCGTCCACTCTCTCCTTCGCCGACCAGGTTGTTCCGGACTCCTGGTGGACTTTCCGTTCCGGCAGGCTGGTAGCCGAGCATACTTTTACGTCCATTTCCCCGAGCGACGGCTCCGCGCCCATCGTGCACCACGACCGTCAGGTGTTCGAGATCGGTGGACGCCGCTGAACCCCAGAAGAGGTGCATCGATGAAAGTACTCCTGATCTACCCGAGGAGGGATCCAGACTCCCCCGTCCGCACCCAGTTCGACTGGCAGCGGCTTTTCCGGCTCGTGGGCTGGCCTGTGCCGTATCGAGGTTACGGGCTCTACCTGAACGTGCTGGATACTCTCGCTTCGCTCGCGCCTCCGGGGACGGAGGTTCGCGCCGTCAACGAAAACATCGAAGCGATCGATTTCGAGGCCGAGGTCGATCTCGTCGCGCTTTCTTGTATGGTAACCACGGCCAGCCGGGGGTACGAGATCGCGGATCGGTTCCGAAAGCGCGGGGTCCAGGTCGTCATGGGGGGCTACCACCCATTCCTGGGCGAGAAGTTCGGGTGGGCGGAAGAAATCCTCGAGCACGTGGATAGCATGTGCACGTCGGAAGCCGACCACCTGTGGCCGCAGATCCTGGAGGACGCACGCCATAACCGTTTGAAGCCATCCTATTCCCAGGAGCACCTCACCGACATGGGGAGCGTAGCCCATCGCATCCAGAACAGCCCCCGGCAGTGGCTGCGTTACGGATATCTGACGATACAGGCGAGCCGTGGCTGCCCCTTTCACTGCAGCTTCTGCTCCATCATCATGATGCTCGGCAACGAGATGAGGTACAAACCCCCGGAGGCGGTCACCCGCGAGCTCGAGCCCATCTTCAAACACGATGTCCTGGGCCGGCTACTCACCAGGCCGTTGTTCCTCGTCGACGACAACGTCTACGGCTCACCGCGCGAGTTCAAGAAGCTCCTATCGGCCATCATCGAGCTCCGGAGCAAGTATCCCCGGTTCCGCGCCGCGTTCGGCTCGCAGCTCACGATCAACATCGTTCGGGATCGCGAGGCGCTGGAGCTGCTCCGGGATGCCGGCTTCTACAACGTCTTTGTGGGATTGGAGAGCCAGGACCCGGACGTCCTGAGAGCCTACGGAAAGCATCATAACGTCGCCTTCGATTACGACGAGGCGATCGCCACCCTGCGCAGCTACGGAATGGAGATGATCGCGAGCTTCATCTTCGGGCAAGACATGGAGACTACCGAAGTCTTCGACTCCACCTATGATTTCATCGAAAGAAACGCCGTGGTGTACCCTTACTTCAACATCCTGGTGCCCAACGAGAAGCAGTGGCTTGAGTACGAAGAGCAAGGGAGGATCTTGACGAGGAATTGGAGGCTCTACGACGCCCAGCACACCGTATTCATTCCGAACAAGATGCGGCCCATCGAGCTTCAGAAGGGCTTCGCCGAGCTCGTCGATCGTGTATTCGACTACCAGGCGATCCATAAGCGGTTGGTGAAGGCCTTCGTACAAGGGGGCTCGCGACAATTCATGCTTCCCTATCCGATGCAGCTCCTCTTTTTCTTCAAGACTCTAGCGGCGCTGGCGGTCGAAAGGGATCGGGAGGGCTATGCTTTCGTGAAAGGGCTGTCCTCTTACATCCTCAAGAATGAGATTTCTATGTTCACCGTGCTGTTTCAACTCGACCAGCACGACTACGCGGTGAAGAACCGCGCCGCCATGGGCGATCATCACTTCGAGCTTGACGTGCCGTCGTGGCAGGAGCGGTCGGCCGCCGCGGGCTCCCCGCGTGAAGCGGCCGTGGGACAGAGCATGGTCTCTTAAGGCCGCTCGAACTGCTCGACCCCTGACGGAGCGCGCCGCCGCCGCGCTCGCCACGTTCGATCGCGCGCGGAGATCCCTCGCCGATCTCGACCTCCTGCCGAACGGAATGCGATAGCGGTTCGGCGAACCGAGCCGGTGGGACCGAAATGAAGGTGGTTTCGGTAGTGACCCGTCCCGCCCGGCTGGAATTTCGAACGACTCCCGGGGTCTGTTGGGCGGAAATGCTGAGAGGAGAGCCCAGGATCCTCGGGAGGATGCCTCTCTCGAGCTCAAGCCGAGTGAGCAGGACCGGCTTTCCGTCCTCGAGCTTGACACGGGTGCGAAACGTCGCGAGCCGAGCTCCTACAGGGAGCGTCAAGTTGTTCCCTCCCGTCACCGTGAGCTCCGCCAGCAGCTCGAACGGCAGCCGCGAGCGGGCGAAGTTCACGACTCCCGAAGCGTGAATCGTTTCCTGGCCATAGCTGAGAGTCATCACGTTCACCACGGGGCGGGGCAGCTTCAGAACCCTCGCTATCACGGGCAGGTTCGGGAGGAGTCCGTGCTCCGCGATCTCGAAGCCTTTCATGGCGACCTCGCCCGCTTCCTGAGTGAAGACCCGCGCGAGCGGCAGAGGGGCACCCACCGTCGATGAGCCCAGCACGTGCGTAGCAGTAGGGTGGAACGTCCTCTGCCCGGCGGCGGGGGCCGCGGCGATCAAAAACAGGAGCACGCCCTTCAGCGCGTCTCTCGAAAGGACTCTCGAGCCGGTCCGCAACACGAGCGCCACTCTCAATTCGCGGGTGCGCCCGCCACGATGCGGATCGGCTCGCTGGGGGGATAGACCAAAGCCCTCGATCCGTCGGGTGAATCGACGGATACGAACTCGTACGGGCACGGTGGTGGCCTTGGGGGCGAACTTGTTCCTGGCAGCGCCGGCGGCGGCGGTGACGACGGCGGAGAAGCTGACAGAGAGCTTTCGAAGGGATAAACATGCCGAAGAGCGAAGGCTGACGATCGTGGACTCCTCTCACTCGCGCAAAGCCGCATGCCGTTGAGCCGGGCCGGATTCTGGACCAGGAGACACCCGCCTTGCAATGGGAAAGAAGGGATGACCGAGTTACCCCACGGAAGACGGCGGCGAACAGGCAGTCAAGCCGTCGGCCTGGATGGAGACACTACGCTCCTTCGGCGCGGAGATACTCTACGTCCCGTTCCTGGCCGGGAACTGACCTCGAATCCATCCGCCGGGGTCGAGGTCGGTGTGAAGATTGAGATAGGTGTTTCCGGTCATCATCAGCGCTTTCAAATCCGAGAGAGCCTGTCCCAGGAGTGTTCCCCGAAGGTGATCCTTTGTGGCGATGTAGAGGGTGACGGGTCCTATATCCAGGCAGAAGGCATCGGGCTTGAGGGCGAGGACGATGGGTCCGTCCTGCCCCACCGGGCCTTCGTGGATGTGGACCATATGCACCTCCTGATTGTGGAGCAAGTTCAGGCGATAGCCCACGAGGAGCCGGTCATTCAGGACGAACCGGAATATAGCGAAGCTTTTCGCCCGGGTATCGACCGGAGGAACTTCCTTGTTTCCAGTGAGGAACGCGGTGAACGACTGCGCGCGTGCTTCGCCTGCAATGCCGGAAAGAAGAAAGATTGCGAGTGCCGGGGCGTATATTGCTCTCTTCATCACGATGCTCCTTTTGAGAGGAACGGGGACCATGGAACCCTCTTCTTCGCGCGGTTCTAATAGCATGCCCGCGCGGGCGCGTCAAGGAAACAGCTCACAGTCTCACAGTTTACAAGCGATCGCGATCTGCGCCACAATCCGCGGGTGCG
>CAZKNR010000447.1:0-6294 GCA_964553925.1 uncultured Acidobacteriota bacterium | reverse complement strand
TCACCTCGTTGAAAACCTCCGACCTATCCTTGAGCGCCTGCAGAGGACAGCAGAAATGACCAACAGACATCGACCGTCCACTTTCGATCTGGTAGAGCTACGCCCCATTGGAGGTTACGGTTAACCTCCCACCTATGAAGCGAGATTGAGAAGCTGCGCGATGCCGGGCAAGCGCGTCAGCGCCACAAGCGGACCGAAACCGACGGCGGCGTACAAGCGTCGAAATACCTCGACTCCTTCGATGAGCGTTCCGTCAGGCAGACGGCCATGAATCCGCTCCATCAGCGCCTCCCACGTCACGCCGACGGATGAGGCATCGAAGTCTTCAGCGGCGATATCGACGAAGTGAATGCGCCGGCGGTGGTCGCGGCGCCTCAGCATGCGGATCTCTCGCATGCAGAGCGGGCATTCTCCGTCGTAGAAGACCTCGATGTCGAAGTCGGCCTTCGCGTGGTCCGCGACACCTTTTGGCGCGGACCGCTCCCGTTGATCATGCGACGAGGACAGGGTTCGCCTCCTTGCCATCGACAGGTTTCCGTTCGGGATTGTAGTCGAGCAGGCGCGGAATCGCATCACGCCTGAAATCGAAGATGCGGTCGAGTGCGCGCCGGACGAAGAGACCATGCGCCAGCATGCCGAGTGGGCCCAGCGGCATGGAATAGTCGACAACATCGCGAACCAACGTGGAGGTTCCGCGCGCCTCGAACTCGTGCGTGTGGCGCCAGAGCGCGTAGGGGCCCGCTTCCTGCTCGTCGACGAATCGCAGCCCAGGCTTCCAATCCGTAATTCGGGTGCGCCACCGCATTGGCACGCCAAACAGGGACAGCTCGTAGTCGAGCTGCGCACCGGAGCGCATTTCGATGGGCATGGGGGTGAGAATGCGGAATCGGAGAAACGGCGGTGTCAACGCTTCTAAATTCGAAGCGTCGGAGAAGAACACGAAGACTTCTTCTATTGGCTTCGCCAACAGCTGGGTTCGCGAGAGTTGGTGTAGGCGTCCCACGCTGGATCTCAACTCGCCGTTCGAGGTGGACCCGCCATGACCGCCGCGAGCGCGTCGGCGACCGGGTTCCGCGTGCCGATGATCCGGCTGTCGCGGATACGGCGCTTCTTGTCATCTGTCCACCGACCCTCGGCGACAGGTTCCCCGGCAAGATTGACGACGGCGGTCGTCGCCTGCAGCGCCTCGAGAAGTGCCGGCTCCGCCTTCGGATCCCAACGAAAGCCTGGACCGAGGCCGGTGGCCTGCGTCGGGTCGCGGCTCAATACGACTGCATCTCCCAGGCTTGCCAGAAGCTCTCTTCCGATCAGGCCCGTTCCACCGGTGATAAGCGCTTTCATAAGACCTTTCTTTATGGCTCAAGGAGATGGGCTATTTTAGTCTGATTTTGTGTTTTAAAACGACCAAATCGTACTATTATTCATGCATGAGAGGAACCAGCGTGCTCACAACCACTGAGGCATCTGGGATGGCGGCCGTGGCACCCTCCACCATCAAACGCTGGGCCGATCAGGGGCTTTTGCCCTTCATCCGCACGGCCGGCGGTCACCGTCGATTTCAGCGCTTCGCCATCGAGCGGCTGTTGCGCGAGCAGGCTGGTGCGGGCGCCAAGGACGACCCGCTGCTCGCTTCATGGGTCAGTTGCCTGGTGGGTGGCCGGCGACATGAGATCGACGGCCGGCTTCTCGAGGCCAGGAGTCGGCTCGGATCCTGGTCCCGCGTCGCCGACGAGATCGCTGTCGCCCTCGCCGCGATCGGGAAGCAGTGGGAGCTCGGTCGCCTGACCATCGCGGAGGAGCACATTGCCTCGGACTCCCTGAGCCGCGCGCTTTCACGCATTGGCGATGCGTTGCCGATGCGGATCGATGGCCCGAAGTGCCTCCTTGCCTGCGCCGGCGAGGACGAACACTCGCTGGGACTGTCGCTGGCCGAACTGTGTCTGCGCGAGGTCGGATGGACGCCCCTGTGGCTCGGTCGTCGCACGCCGGTCGCCGAGGTGGTCAGGTTGGTGCGAGGCGGCCAAGTTGCGCTGGTCGCCTTGTCGGCATCCCCACTGCTCAGCGATGACCAAGCTCTGCGAGCGCTCGCCGATGAGGTGGCCTCGGTGTGCAAGGACGTCGGTGTCGGCCTCGTGCTCGGAGGAGCCGGCGCCTGGCCGGCCCAGCCTCCCTACGGCGTCCGGATGGCTTCGTTCGCCGCGTTCGGTGACTACCTCACTGAAGATAGGATGCGACGATGATTGTTCCCTCGCGACCCCGGATCGGAGGCGTACCCATGAAGCGCCTTGCCAACATGGTGTGTGGACTCGTTATGGGTACGGGTTGCGCGACTTCCACAACCGAACGTCTGCGTCTACCCCCGCTGGAAACGGTCGCGCATGTTGAACTTTCGCGCTACCTCGGGACCTGGTACGAGATCGCCAGCTTCCCGCAGAGCTTTCAGCGCGGCTGCACCGCCACGACGGCGACCTACACACTTCGCAGCGACGGCGACATCGACGTCCTGAATCGATGCCGTAAGGATTCGATCGAGGGCGAGGAGAAGTCGGCTCTCGGACGCGCCCGGGTGGTTGACCGCTCTACCAATGCGAAGCTCAAGGTGAGCTTCTTCCGACCGTTCTGGGGCGACTACTGGATCATCGATCTCGCCGACGATTACTCGTACGCCGTGGTCGGCCACCCGGGCCGCGACTATCTCTGGATCCTCGCGCGCACGCCGACGATGGCCGAGACGACCTACCAGGGCATCGTCACGCGCCTGCAGGCCAAGGGCTACGAAACCTCCCGCCTTGTGCGCACATTGCAGTTTGCCGGACGGGATCCCGCTGCGACCCCACGCGGGGGCTGGACCGCGCTCGATTCGCCACGCCACGCCGATTCCATCGATGCGAAGGACCTTCCGGACAACCGGCGGTCTGGATGCATGACGATCGACGTCGAAGCCAAGGCCAAGGAGCTGGCCGTCCTCGCCCTGCGAGACGCCTGGCCCGGCGACGACCGTCCAAGACCGAGACGGAGCGAGCGATTCCGCTCTGGCGCGCCGCGCGCCAGAGCGGCGGGTTGACCATGCCCGAGGGATCGCTCCTCCTGACCGGCGCGACGGGGTTCGTCGGTGGCGCGGTGAGAACTGCGCTCGTTGCGAGGGGCTGGCGCGTGCGATGCTTGACGCGAGATGCAGCGCGGGCACGTCGGGGCGACCCAGTCCTTGAGTGGGTCCAGGGGGACGTACGGGATGCCGAATCGTGCGCTCGTGCACTCGATGGCTGCCGCGTAGCGCTCTATCTGGTGCATGGAATCGGCGAGGGAGAGGACTACCACCGGCAGGAGGTCATGGCGGCCGCAACTTTCTCCAAGGCGGCTGCCGCGGCGGGCGTTGAGCGCATCGTTTATCTCGGCGGCGTCGCTCCGACCGGCAAGGGCTCCGAGCACCTACGCAGCCGGATCGACGTGGGCGAGGCGCTGCGTGCCGGTCCCGTCAAGACCATTGAGCTGCGTGCAAGCATGATCGTCGGCCACGGCAGTCTGAGCTGGCTCATCGTGCGCGATCTAGCCGCCCGCTTGCCGTTCATGGTCTTGCCGAGGTGGCTGAAGTCGCGCACGCAGCCGGTCGCGATTGACGATGTGGTGATCGCGCTGGTGCGGGCGCTCGAGTTGCGGCTTGCAGCGAGCGCTTGGTTCGACATTCCCGGGCCGGACACGCTTGCTGGAAAGGAAATCCTGCAAGAAGCGGCGCGCGTCATGGGACTCAAGCAACCGCGCATGGTCGAAGTGCCCTTCCTTTCGCCGCGGTTGTCATCGCTCTGGGTGCGCTTCGTAACTCGCGCCAAGTGGTCGGTGGCGCGCGAGGTGGTGGTCGGCCTGACCGCAGATCTCCTCGCACACGATGACCGGTTCTGGCAACTCGTCGACCATCGAAACCGTCTGGCGTTCGCCGATGCGGCCAAGCTTGCTCTTGAAGCCGAGCGTCGCCAGCGCCCCGTGTCGGGGTTTTGGGGCGCGATCGAGCGTGCACGGGGCCTCTCGGAGATTTCGCCATGAACGGCGACATGAGCGAGATTGCCACCACGAAAGCCAGCACCACGTCGCTTGCGTTCGCCTGTATCGTGGTGTGGGCTATTGCAGCCGCGAGCGCGGGACCACTTGGAATCTGGCTGGCCATCGGCGGGGCCGCGGTTGCTCTCGGCGGGGCCGTTTGGGTTTTCGACCGCGCAGCGGCAAGAGAGATTCTTCAGCCAAGCCCACGGCTGGTCCTCCTCGGCGCGGCTGCGGGCGGATTGATGGCCGCGGTCACCTACCTTCTCTATCCGGTGCTGGCTCGCATCGCGCCGTTCATCGCAACCGACACGGCACGCCTCTACTCGGCGTTTCGGGCTCCGTCGCTGGTCGTCGCATCGATCGCGCTGGCGCCTGTCATCCTCGGAGAGGAGCTGGTCTGGCGAGGCGTGGTGCAAGCTGCGCTGGTGCGGCGCTTGGGGGCTTGGGGAGGCATCACGTTGGCGGCGGTTGCGTATGCGCTCGCGCACGGGCCGCTCGGCTCACCCGTCCTCGTGGCGGTGGCGCTCGTTTGCGGGATTGCTTGGGGCGCCCTGCGTGTCGCCACCTCGAGTCTCGTACCAACCCTGGCAGCTCACCTGGTGTGGGACGTCTTCGTGTTACTCTGGATGCCGTTGGACTCAAAATGAAACAGCAAGGAGTGACCCTCGATGCCCCACGTCGTAATTGAAGACGCGTTCGATCTCGGAATCGCCTGCCAGAGCCTCAAGATAGAGGCGGTGCGGAACGGGAACGAGATCCTCAAGGTCGTCGATGTCTACCTAAACCGGTCAAGCCACAACGCGCTGGTTGACTGCGTCGTGGTCGAAGAGGGTCGCTCGCGGTCCTTCTTCGTACAGCTCTCACAGAAGGACCGGCAGATCACCGTGCGCCTGCTTCCGGCGACCGATCCCGAGAAGACTAACGGCGTCAAGCGGGTGATGGCTCTCATCGCCAAGGAGCTTCACGAGTCCACCGCAGGAAGCCATTTTGGGAAGACCAATCTGCAGGAATTCTTGCAGTGAGCACGCGAGTCAGACCAACGACACCGCCCCCCGCGCAAGGTGCGCTGAACATCAGCAGGCGAGTGGAACCCTCAAATGTCGGCTTCATCGTCTTCGATAGAGGAGACCTCACGGCGGTCCGAGGAGCGCGAGCGCTTCTGGAACTGGGCGGTGATGAAAGAGCGACTTGGTGACCTGACAGAGCCGATACGAGATGCTGCTCGCCGACTTCAGTGACCCCAACGAGGCCGCACGCTGGCTGCCAACTGATGACGTCGTCATGGGAGGACGGTCGTCGAGCACCATGCTCGCAGGCGACCAGGTCGGCGTGTTTGCTGGCAATCTCTCGCTTGAAAGGGGCGGCGGCTTTGCGTCCGTGCGCCGCCGTGAGCAGCTCGTCGATCTCTCCGACTACGACGCCATCGAGCTCCGGATGCGCGGTGATGGAAAGCGTTACAAGTTCAACCTACGCACTTCCAACGACTTCGACGGCGTGGTGTATCAGGCCGCCTTCGAGACCCAGCCCGGAACATGGATGACTGCGCGGCTGGCACTCGCGGCGTTCGCGCCGCGTTTTCGCGGTCGGCCAGTGCCCGGGTCCCTCGACCTCACGCTCGTGTCCAGCCTCGGGCTTCTGATCTCGGATCGACAGGCAGGCCCATTTCGACTCGAGCTATCCGCAATTACGGCAACGGGGCATTCCAGGTAGAGAGGAGCGTGGGTGGTTCCGACGACTCGGCTCTTCGATGCGGCAACGAGACTAAGCTCATCGCCTTCATCTCTTCTCCCGGGAAAGACTGCGTCATCGAGGAGATCCTGCGCGCAAGGACAGAGTGGGATCCCCTCACCGGCCAAAGGACGCTCGATGCATGGGTGGCTTGGTCTCCCTCAAGCGACGGCTAACGCGAGGGATCGGCGAAATTGGATGCCCACCGCAGAAACGACTTCGATCGAGGGAATCCGGGCCGTCTCATAGATAGGAAGTCTCGTCGAAGCCGGGCCTCGGTTCAAGGGCTCAGATGTGGCCCAGGTGCGTCTGTGGAGGGGCTCGGAGGGTTGCGCGGAGGTTGAAGGAAGCCGCGAAGCGGCTTCCTTGCGTGGTCGGGGTCAAGAAGTCTCGCGAAGGTCGCCAAGAGATTCACGACCATGCGAGGAGCGCCTTCTCTCCAGCCGGTGCGCATCTTGCGCGCCCCCACATCGCCCGCGAATCAGGTGTGGCAGCGTCCACCAGAAAAGGTCCGGGATGTCCACCAGGCCG
>CAZKNR010000446.1:0-3155 GCA_964553925.1 uncultured Acidobacteriota bacterium | reverse complement strand
GCCACGGACACTCTCTTCGTCGGCGTCGCGATCATCGCTTTCGCGGGCATCCTGCTCACCTGGATGGCGGAGCGCCTCCAGCAGCACTTCTCGCGCTGGCGTCCTTCGAGGTGAAGTCATGGCGGAGATCGTATTGGGCGTTGCCACGTCGCACGGGCCGCTGCTGTCGACCCCCCCGGACCAGTGGGGTCTTCGGGCGGAAGCCGACCGGCGCAACCGGCAGCACATCTTTCGGGGGAAAATGTACGACTTCGAGGCGCTTCTCCGAGAGCGCGGAGCGGCCTTCGAGAAAGAGATCGGCCTCGAGGTCTGGCGCTCCCGGCACGCCCAATGCCAGAGAGCCCTCGACGTGCTCGCGGAGAAGCTCGACGAGGCCGCGCCGGACGTCGCGATCGTCGTGGGAAACGACCAGCGCGAGATCTTTGGAGAGGACCTGACGCCGGCCATCACCCTCTATCGGGGAGAGCGGATCGAGAACCTTCCGTCGACGCCGGAAGAGCGCGCGCGGATGGGCCCGGGAATCGCCATCGCCGAGGAGGGACACTGCCCCAAGGATGGCGCCACGTACGACGGCGCCCCGGAGCTCGCCTCCCATCTCATCCGGTCTCTCGTGGGCGAGGAGTTCGACGTGGCTCAGGCGTCTTCTCTCGGAGGCCACGGGATTCCGCACGCTTACGGCTTCGTCTATCGCCGCACCTTTTACGACGCTCCGCCTCCGAGCGTCCCGGTGATCTTGAATGTGGGCTACCCGTTCAACCGCCCGACCCTCGGCCGCTGTCTCGCGCTCGGGCGCGCGCTCGGACGCGCGGTTGCGACCTGGGAAGGCCCCGACCGCGTCGCCCTCATCGCTTCCGGAGGGCTGACCCATTTCGTGATCGACGAGGATCTCGACCGGACCGTTCTCGGAGCGATGGAGCGCGGTGAGGAGGAGGCCCTCGCGGGATTTCCGGAGGATCTCTTCCAGTCGGGAACGGCGGAGATCAAGAACTGGCTTCCGGTCGCAGCCGCCATGAACGCCTGTGGCCGGCGCTTTCATCTCGTCGATTACGTTCCCTGCTACCGTTCGGAAGCCGGCACCGGAAACGCGATGGCCTTCGCATACTGGGCGTAGAAAGAGCCGTCAAAGTTCCCGAGACAGCTCATCCATCGTCGTCCGTCGCGACATCCATCACCCAGATGTCACCAACGTCTTCCGACCAGGTGAAGTACAGGTAACGACCGTCGGTGTCGAAGGAGTAACCCAGGGATCCTCCCTGGCCGCCGAGCTTGGTGAGTCGAGACAGTTCGCCCGTTTCGAGCGATACCTTCCACAGGTCGTGGTTCTCTCGCGGTCCGGTGACCACGGTGTAATAGATCGATTGGCCATCGGGCGAGAAGCGAGGCGTCTGCGCGTGCTCACCCGGGAGGAGCACGGGCTCGCCGCCCTCTCTCGCGACGCGAAAGAGTCTGTTCTCCTTCTGGAAAACAAGCCAGCGTCCGTCGGGTGACCACTCGAAGCGTACGCTCACGGCTGTAAGGGGACGCGGCTCGCCTCCCTTGGCATCCACGATCCAGGTGGCATCTTCCCCGGTCCTTCGTGATCTGAACGCGATCTCGTTGCCATCGGGCGACCAGCTAGGCCACATATCCTGAGCCGGGTGTGAGGTGAGCTGGCGAGCCGGACCACCCCGGGAGGGCATCACCCAGATGTCCCGGTTTCCACTGCGGTAGGAGTAAAAGACAATCTCGCTTCCGTCCGGCGACCACCGCGGATACCAGTCGGGCGTGGGATCCGTGGTGAGCTGGGTCAGCTCGCCGCCGTCGACGGAAAGAAGCCACAAGTCCTGGTTGCCGGTTCGGTCCGAGCTGAAGGCCAGCGTGCCGCCGTCGGTGGAAACGTCGACGTACTCGATAAAGGCGTGCTCCGAGGTTACCTCTTCGACGTCGTCCCAGGTCGCGGGCCGATCCGGCAGAACGGGCGCCCGAAAGACGTTTGATACCCACCGTCCCTTGGAGTACGCCAGTTTTCGGCCGTCGGGAGAGAAGACCGCGGAGCGGATGCCGAGCCCCTGAGTGACGGCCAGCGGCTCTCCGACGACTGTTCCATCCTCGGAAAGCGCCTGTTGCCAGAGATCCATGCTCCCGCCGCGGTTCGACACGTAGAAGAGCTTCCTTCCATCCCTGGACCAGGTGGGGCTCCAGACATTGGTGAGCCCCTCCGTAAGGGGAACCGCCTCCCCTCCCGAGACCGGGATCGTCCAGAGTCGAGTGATCTCCGTATTTCCCGACCCTCCCTCGACATAGGTGAATCGACCACCGTCCGGAGAAACGCTCAAGTCCCGGCAGACATTTCCTTCGTGCTGGGGCAGAACGATGCGGGTGGTTTCCAAGGACTGGAGAGACAGCGCGATCACGACGTTCTCGCCGGCTTGGCGTAGCGAGAGGAGAAGTTTGGTTCCGTCCATCGACCACTGCGGTGCGCTCCAGTTGCCGCCACCGATCCCCGGCAAGGAGAGGACGTTTCGCGCGTTCCCGCCGATGGCGGCCACGGTGTAAACGCCCCAGGCTCCGTCGCGATTCGAGAAGAACGCGATCTGGCGTCCGTCCGGGGACCAGCTCGGCAATCGGTCGTTACCCGGGTGACCTTCCGTCAGGTTCACTGGCTCTCCGCTTCCGAGCTGGGCCACCCAGATGTCGAAGTCGGGCGCGAACGTGCCAATGGCCTCGTAGGCAATTCGCGCGCCGTCCGGAGACCATGTGGGGTAGTCTTCGACTCCCAGCGTGGAGCTCACTTGAAGGGCGTTCCGGAGACGGGGCACCGCGAGCGAGCTCGAATCGTCACGAGACCGGAACACCACGACGGCCGCTGCGATCCCGATGAGGGCGGCTGCGATGGCAGACCACCGCATCCTCATCGACCAGCGTCCTTCGCGTCGCGGTGGAACAGCTTCACCGGAGTCGACGTCTTGCTTCGCCTGCTCGAGATCGTTCCGAAGGTCGACGGCCGACTGATACCGTCGCACCGGTTCTTTGGCGAGGCATCGATGGATGAGTCGCTGAACGTCGCGCGGGATCGAGGGCGTAAGATCGCTCACCGGTCGAGGGCTGTCCTTGAGAATGGACGAAAGGACGGAGGTCGGAGTGTCTCCTCCGAAGGGTCGCTCTCCCGTGAGCAT
>CAZKNR010000445.1:0-1751 GCA_964553925.1 uncultured Acidobacteriota bacterium | reverse complement strand
AGAGCCACAAGCCCCGCAGCCGGGTGGTTCAGGAGGCGCTCCGAGTCTGGCGAAAAAAGGCGTTGGAGGAGCAGTTGGCCGACGGTTATCGGGCAATGGCAAAGGAGGACAGGGAGACGGCGGAGGGATTCCTACCGGCGTTCAGGGAGATACTCGAATGAAGGAGGCCGCCCCGCGCCGAGGAGAAGTGTGGTTAGTGAACTTCAATCCCGTCCGGGGCAGTGAACAGAAAGGTGTCAGGCCGGCTCTGGTCATCCAGAACGATGTAGGAAACGTTCACGGGGCCACGACGATTGTCGCTGCCATCACGACCACCATAAAGGAGTTCCCGGTGACGGTGGTGGTTCCGCTGGGGGAGGGCGGGATCAAGCATCGTTCGATGGTGAACCTGGCTCAGGTCCTGACCGTGGACAAAGAGCGCTTCGAAAAACGCCTCGGCAACTTGAGTCGACCTAGCATGGAGCGGGTCAACGAGGCCATCCGCGTGAGCATGGACGTCTAAGGTCGCTCTAGCCACCGCGTTGATCCACTACAAGGTCTTTGTAGTACCAGGACCTTGTAGTACGCTTTTTGCGTGTGAATCTCGGCCCGCTACTGGATCGCGACGAGGAGTTCTTACTTGACGATTGATGATGCGATGTTCGGACTATCTGGGTTTACATCCAGAGTACGGGTTTTCGGGATTATGATGAGATCCATATCCTCCCTTGGGATTGCACCAAGCAAAACCTGATCTCCCAAAACCAAGGCCCCCGCGAATCCGACGCGATTCTTGAAACGCAGTTCGATTGGACCAACGTAGGGGACTAGCTTTTTCGACCCGTCCGCTAAGGTAACTTCCTTGTTGTCGATTGGGTCCAACTTGAGCTGGATTTGAACGTGCTCAGGAATGCAAAGATGCACCGCACCTGAGTCAGCGAGGGCCACGACGTCCACCGGTGCCAGATCCGGAAGCCGAGGATTCTTTAGCAAGACTCTTCCGTTTACGAGACCCATTCGTTCAAGATACCACTGGAGTGCAAGCCGCTCAACGCCCGTTTTCTCGCAGCCACTTGCGCACCGACTCGGCGCGCTCGCTCTTGGGGTCGAGCTCGAGGAACCGCTGGAAGCTCTGGGCCGCGAGATCCGGCGCTTGCTTCTCCCGCAGGTAGAGGACGGCGAGGTTGTAGTGGGCCTCGCTGAGAGAGGGGTCGAGCCTCGCCGCCGCCTGATACTCGGAAATGGCCTCATCGAGGAGCCCGGCCTTTCGCGCGGCCACCGCGAGCCGGAAGTGGAGGGACACGTCGTTCGGTGATGAGCGGGAAAGCGCTCGATATGCGGCCGCCGCGGCCTCGAAGTCCTCCGCCTCTTCGAGAACCTCCGCGAGCTCCGTCCGCGCGCGGGTGAACGTGGGATCGATCCGGACTGCTTGCTCGAGAGCCTGCCGGGCTTCGACGAGGTCGCCGGCGCGCCGGTCGGCGAGCGCTTTTACGTAGTGCGCGGGGGCGAGGTCGGGGTAGGCCTCGAGCGCGACCCGGGCCATCGCTTCCGATCGCGCCGGGTTGAAGCCGTACCACAGCGCGTGGAGGAAATGGGTCTCGGCGTCTTTCAAATCCACCCGGAGCGCTTGCTGGATCGCCTGCTCCATCTCGACCATCTGATCGCGGTGGTAGGCGGCCCAGGCCCGCGCGCGCAGGGAATCGATCTCGCCCGGGGCGAGGCGAACCGCGTCCTGGGCCGCGCGGGAGATCTCGTCGACTTCGGCCGGGGAG
>CAZKNR010000444.1:0-1592 GCA_964553925.1 uncultured Acidobacteriota bacterium | reverse complement strand
TAGGCGTACTCGAGCGGAACCGGCCGCTCGATGGACTTCACCGTGGCGGTGGGGCGGCCGTTGCCGCGGGTGAGCTCCTCTTCGAAGAACGTCACGTCACCGAGAGTGGCGGACATCAGAAGGAAGCGCGCCTGGGGCAGGGTGAGAAGCGGCACTTGCCAGGCGCCCCCCCGGTCCCGGTCGGCGTACCAGTGGAACTCATCCATCACCACGTCGTCCACCGCCGCATCCGCTCCCTCGCGCAGTGCGATGTTGCCGAGGACCTCGGCCGTGCAGCAGAGGACGGGCGCCTCGCGGTTGACGGTTGCATCTCCCGTGGAGAGACCGACGTTCTCGGGGCCGAGCTCGCGGCAGAGGGCCATCCACTTCTCGTTGACGAGCGCCTTGATGGGGCAGGTATAGACGGAGCGCCTTCCTTTGGCGAGCGAAGCGAAATGCATGGCGGAGGCGACGAGAGACTTCCCCGAACCGGTCGGGGTGTTCAGGATGACGTTTTTTCCCTCGAAGAGCGCGAGGATCGCGTCCTCCTGGGCGGGGTAGAGCGTAAGACCTAGACCTTCCACGTAGTCGAGGAAGCGCCCTAGGAGCTCGTCGCTACTGGCCTCGCCGCGGGGCAGGAGGTCGTAGAGGGGGCCGAGACTCGACGTCCGGTCAGGGAGCATTGACCGGGAGCGGCGCCGCGTCCGCCTTCCACCGCATGGCCATCTCGATGCGCGCACGGCCGCTCGGGTGGTCGAAGAAGATCCACTCCTCGATTGGCCCCGGGTCGAGCTTGCGGTACTCGCCGAGTTTGAGAGCAACCTCGGCGAAACCCTCTGGCTCCCGCGTCGCATTGAGACCGAAGATGTCCGCTTCCGCTTCGTTCGCGCGAATGAAGGTGTTGATGAAGGGTGTCATGAAGAAGAAGTAGACCGAGAGCACCGCGGCGAGGAGTGGAAGGCCGGCCTCGTCGTCAATGCCGCCGATTCCCCATCGCTCCCCAAAACGGCGCTGAGCCGCTCGGTAGCCCCATCGCAGAAACGCGAACCCCACAAGGAGGAGGACGCCGAAGAACAACAGTCCCTCGTAGACGTGGTTCAGCACGTAGTGACCCATCTCGTGCCCCATCACCGAACGGATCTCCTGGCGGGTGCAGCGGGAGAGAAGGTTGTCGTTCAGCGAGATCCGCATGGTGCCCAGAATCCCGCTCACGTTGGCGCTGATGCGCTTCGACTGTCGAGACGCGTCGAACTCATAGACCTCGTCGGCGGGAACGCCGTTGGCGCGGGCCATCGCCAGGATCGAGTCCTTGAGATCGGGAACCGAGAGCGGGCGATAGTCGTTGAAGAGCGGCATGATGAAGACGGGTGCGATGAGAGAAGTCACGGCGATAGTGGACAGAGAGACGACGGAGCCCCAGATCCACCACGTCTTTGGTGCGCGACGGAATACCGCATAGAGAAGGACCAGCAGGAGGCCCAGGATGACGAGCGCGACCGCGAGCGCCGTGATTCGTTCCTGGAACCAGGGCCCGAACGTCTGATTGGAAAGGCCGTAACGGTGCTCGCGGAAAAAACCCGTGTAGACCGCGAGCGGAAACGAGAGAATCGCGG
>CAZKNR010000443.1:0-17559 GCA_964553925.1 uncultured Acidobacteriota bacterium | reverse complement strand
ACTTCAGAACCTCACGCTCAACAACTGGCCGGCCTCCTTCTTCGGCAAGCTTCAATGAATAGGTGATGAGGCTTGCCTGGGCGCGCCCAAGGTCCGCCCGTATCTTGAGCTCGATCTCGATCGCTCCTTCGCAGCTACGCGAGCGGACCTCCTGGATTCCCCGACTGCCTCCCAAGCGCCCCAGCGCTGCCGTGACGTTCGTGGTCATCGCGTCGCGCAAGAACGAGAACACGGAAAAGAGCGTACTCTTGCCGGTTCCATTGGCGCCGATGAGCACGCAGAAGCCGGGAATGTCGCGCATGTGGACGTCGCGAAAGGCGCGAAAATTCTTGAGGCGGATCGATTCAATTCTCATGGTCTGTCCCTCGCGGCGACTCCGGCGACAGCTCGGTGGCGCAGCTAAGCTTGTCGAGTAGCAGATACTCGAGCATCGGTCTTCCCCTTTCGGGTGCGCTTTGAGGAGCCCCCTGGTCTTGGCGCGTCGAGCAGGCTCTTCAGCGCAGCCTTCACGGCCGGTGAGCTACGTTCGCGGACGAGCTCCTCGACAGACGTGAGCGGTGTCGAGCGCGGCTTCCACTTCTCATCGGGGCCCTCGACCCAAAACACGTCCTCCAGCCCGTGCGCGATGGCCAAGCTCCGATCGGTGGCGCACTTGGGAACAACACGTTCCGGCCAGAGGTGCATCGTGAGGTGCGCCCAGTCGTACTTGCCGGCGGCGAGCTCGTCCCACTTGCTCTTGAGCTCTTTCTGCCAGGGCTTGTGCTGCGGCACGAGGCGCCAGAGCGGCGCCATTGTCAGCACTACACCGTCATCGAGGTTCGGGTTCCACAGGGGTGCGACGCGCTTGACCTCGTCGAGCATCGCGCGCAGCTCCTCGACGACGGTCTCCTGCGCGGCGATCTCCTTGCGCTCCGGCGCCGATGGGCTGCCGCCTGCGTTCTGCATCAGGCTCGCGAGCTGCCGTTCCTCGTGGGTGAGCTTCGGGCCGACCACATCGTTCTGGATCTGAAAGAAGCTGTCACGTGTGAGGCGGTGGGCGTAGAGCCACACGCTGTAGCTGCCCGAGGGCGCGCCGAACTGCCAGAAGATAGGTGCCTTGCGGCCGCTCTTGGAGTAGCGCTTGAGGTGGTGCTCGAAAAAGCCACCCGCTAGCCAACCGCGAAGTTCGTGGCTCTTGGGGTCCAGCAGGGCGGTGACGTGGTGCCACCAGAGGTCGGCGTTGGCGCCGAAAACCACGTCGAACACGGCGCGCACGGTGGCCGTTACATCCCGCGCGTGACCGGGGTCGTCGACGAGAACGCCGGTCTCGGGAAAGGCCAGCGGATAGCCCGTGGGTGGCCGGGTGAGCGGCATGGCGTCGTCGCCGGTGAGCCTACCCGGTGAGCAGACGGGCAGCGGGTCGAAAGGCTCGGGCTCGGTGGGTAGGAGGCGCGCCCCAGTGGCGAGGCGTACGTCGAAGCGGCCGAAGGTGATGCCCACGGCCCAGGAGACGAGCTCCGCCGCAAGGCTCGCCGCGTCGGCGGCCGAGTCGTCCTCTTCGCCGTCCTCGCCAGCGTCGTCCTCGGCCTCGTCGGCGTTACCGCTCGACTCCGCCTCGGTAGCGTTGCCGCCGAAGCCCTCGGTGATGGCGCGGCGGTCGGCTTCATCGATGCCGTAGAGGGCGAAGCAGCGCTCGTCGATCTCGGCCTGGATGCTAGCCAGCTCCGCATCAACCGCACGAACGTGCTCCGACCAGGCTGCAGCACGGGTAGCGACGTCGGCGCCAGCGACTTGCAGCAACGCAGGGAGCGCGAAGGAGTGCGACGACTCAGTGCGGGTATCGAGACAGCGCTTGAGCCGCCAACCACGATTGGCGAGTCGACCCAGCACTACACGGTCTTCATCGGACAACGCCGGCACCGGTACCTTCTGCAGGACGCCGACGACAAACTCGGGAAAGCCAAAGCGACCAAGTAACAACTTGGCCATGAAATCAAAAGTACTCGAGGCCATCAAAGCGAGAAGTGGAAGCAGGTTGGGCAGCTCATCGATGACCGCGTAGCTCCGAACTGTGAAGATCGAATTTGCGGGCATGGTTTGGGGAGACAGCATTCCCGCGCGCAAAGGCCATGTCAGACCCGGCCGAAAATAGAGTTCACAGTTAGAAGGCTTCTCGCTCGCTCTGCCAGGCCTCCCGAGAAAACCCGGGAAGGTCTCTCGCGCCTTGTCCCAAGGGGCGACCAGTACCTGGTCGAAGTGAAACTTTGTCGCGCGCCCACCTTTGAGAAACGTGTGCCAATGCGCCGAAGAGTCTGAACCGATCTCCCAGTAGCCACGAAGGTACCGCGCGTCATCGCTCGTTTGACCACCGGCACGAGCGATTCGGCCTTCTCTTTCTAGTGGTGGCAGATCCTTGAAGAGCGACCGAAGCCGGGCACCCACCCAATACGCGAATGGAGAGCCCGGCACATGACCAAGGTCGGCAAGGCTCACATCGAAACGCCGCGGATAGCGGCTCATCCTTGCTTCGTGCACTGCATCGAGCAAAGCCGTGGCTTTGTCGTCGACATCCAGCACGCGAAAAAAGGCCGTCTTCATGCCGCCACTTCCCGGCCCTTCTCAAGGCAGTAGGCCGCGGCCTCAACCATCGCCGCGTCCATCACTCCGTGGCCCAGGTCGGCGAAGACGACCGGCGGCGCTTCGTTCAAGAGAATCTCCTCGCGCCACTTCTGGAAGCTCGACAGGAAGAAGCCCGTGCGCGAGGTGATTGCTCCGAGCAGCCCGCGGGGGTGCAGGAGCCCGATGCCGCGCTCGACGAATGCCGCGTAGATGTCGTTCTTCGTCCTCGGGTAGGCCTCCTCGAACTCCTTCTTGGCGGCGAGGCTTGCCGCGCCGAACGGCGGGTTCATCAGCACCACGTCAAAGCGCGTGCGTAGGAGGTCGATCAGCGCAATGCCCTGCGCTGCGTCGCCCGCGAAGAGCCGCCGCCGCACGCTGGCACCGCCGGCCGCGGTTTCAGCGAAGACCCGGAGCGCCTCCACGATGCTCGCCTCGGCCTCGTGGAAGAAGCTGTCGTCGTCGATGCCTGAAAGATCCAGCTCGCCCTGTTTCCGCACAGGCTCCATGCCGAAGAGAAAGCCCGTGCTCGGCCGCGGCTTCACGAACTGCTCGCGCGCCCGGCGAACCTCCGCGGCGATTCCCTCCTCGACGGGAATCAGCGTGCCGAGCTCTCCGGCCAGCCTCATCTCGCTCACCATCTTCCGGAAGAGATCGCGGAGGAGGGGCGGTTCGAGTTTCGCGGCGAACTCCTCGACCTGCGCTGCATCGCCGGGCATTGGCTCCGCGACGACGATGCGCGTGCGGCGTACGGGAGGCCGCTCCGCGGACGGAACCCCAAGATCCTTCCACGCTCGCTGGGCCCTCAGCCAGAGCGCAAGAGCCGCAATCTGCGCGGCGCGGGGATCAATATCAACTCCGTGGAGGTTGTGCTCGAGGATGAGCGCCGGCACAGCGCGACGGAGAACGTCCTGATCCGGGTAATCCTCCCTCAGCGTGCGGCCCGTCGACTGGCTCGGCACCGTTCCGTCGAGTGACCAGGCTTCCTCGTAGATGGTCAGAAGCAGGTCAGAGCAGTAGAGGAGGAAGTGTCCGGAGCCGCAGGCCGGGTCCAGAATGCGCAGATCGCGCGGGTCTTTCCGCGCGCGCGCCCGCGTCTCACCATTTTCGCTACGCACGAAGTAACGGCACCGTTGGGAGAGGCGGCTTTTCTCCCCAAACATCTCGATCCAGGTGCGCCCGAGAGTGTTGTCGACGAGAAACTCGACGACATAGCGCGGGGTGAAGAACTGATTGCGGACGGCGAGCTCGTAGCTGTTCCGCGGGGCCTGCGATCCCCCCTGCTTGGGGTCTCGCATCTTCCGGCGCTCCTCGTCGCCGTTGAAGTATTGGTAGACCCAGCCGACGGTCTCGTCTTCCTTCCACACCTCGTCAAGCTCAGGGGCGTTGAGGATCGTAAGCAGGTCCACGAGCGCCTGCCGCCGCGGCCAGAGAAGGCTTGCCGCATCCCCACGGTCGAAGAGAACGCGAACCTCACGACCGATCTCGTCGAAGAGCGCCTCGATGTAGGACCGATAACCGTGGTCAGGTACCTGAACGAGACCGGGTGCAAGCCCCGTGAATTCCCTGAACCCCGCCGACTGCTCGCCGCTCGAAATGCACTCCTGGACGAGCCCGCGGGCTTCGAGCATCTTCAATGCGACGAACCGATTCAGGCAGGTGAACGCCGCTTCCCGGAGGTAGCCTGCGACGGCATCCTTTTGCGACATACCCCCAGAACGCAGGTGGTCCACCGCCACGACCAGTTTCGCTCGCAGTAACCTCTGAGCACCTTTCAGGTGGCTCCCGGGCTCATCGGGGATCGTTCCGTCGAGCCGGATGTCGAAGACGCCCACGAGTTGCTCCGAATACTCGCGTTCAAGCAAGACCCGGGCGTCCTGAGTCGCTCGTTGAATTCGATTGCGCGTGTCCTTGTCCATTGGTTCGAGAACAATCCTTACTGGACGAGGACCTTCTTGCCGGCGGCGATCAACTCGAGGCACTCGCCTTTGAGGCCACTGAGCGCCTGGTCGAGTTGCTCTTCCGACTCGATGCCTCCCTCGAAGAACGTTGCAGCGTGGACGGTCACGACCCGGGTGCCATCAATACGTGTGTGCATTTCCTGAATCGCTTTGGTCAAGAGGCCTGGACAGGCATCCACTTGGCTCCTCAGAAGGGGAATCGAAAGTCTGTCGCAATCGGCGCGGCTCGCGCGAACCACGAGGGCATCTGAAACCACCCGCTGCTGGGTTTCCTCGAGCTTGTCCCAGCCTGGGGTAGCGCGCAGCTTCTGGAGAGCTGCTTCGTACGTGGTAGCGCGGGACTCCACGACCTCCTCGTGGCGTCTCTGATACTCGCCCTCGACCGCGTCCGTGTGGCGTCCGATGTCGTTCAAATCCCGAAAGAAGGTCTCCCGCGACAAAAGCTCCTTGAGCTGTGAAGCATGCTCTTGAAGCTCTTCTGACGGCTCGGGCTCTTCCCGCAGAACCGGCCATAGCACTCTCAGCGCGGTATGCGCCCGTTTCAAATCCTCGAGCGTGGCGTCGGTTAAGGCCCCAGTCAGTTCGGCACCGCGCTTGATCGCTTCCTTGAGCTCCTTGAATGTCGCGTTGAAGGAGAGTATGGCGTGGTCTTCTTTCCCGGAGCGTATCAAGCGCATCTGGTCCAGCGCGCTTCGCAGGATCTCGGCGCCGGGCAGGCCGTGTTGCACGAGCCTCGCGTAGATGTCGTTGACCTCAGCATCATGCCGCTGAATCTCGTCACGAATCGCACCCGCCACCACGTTCTGTTCCAGTTCGGAGATCTCACGGCCGAACACCTCCTTGAAGTGCTCCGAGGCGTCGACAACGTGCGCGAACTCGATACCGATCTTCGGACGAAATGTAGCCTGCTTGAACAGATTGTTGTTGACAAGAGTGTTACGCGCCTCGAGCGATTGGGCCGACTCGATGACCTGGCCTTTGCTAGTAATCTCGATCTGGCCTGCCCGCATTAAGGCGATGACGAGGAGGCGTACCACGTCGAAATCCCATCCGAAGGGTTCCTTACCCAGTTCGTCCGCGAGGTATCGGCCGCTCGCTGGCTCACCGTAGCTCGTCCGGTTCTCGATCCGGGCCAACACTTCGGCAAGTGGCCCGGTCTCCGTATTGAAGATTGGCTTGCCCCCCTGGTCACGGACCAGGTTCAGGTCGGTGAACACGTTAGTGAGCCCCCGCAAGTTCTCTGTGGTCATCAGTGAGTCGAGGTCCTTCCTTTGAACCCGGGCCGCCGCTTCCGCGAAGCGCTCGAACACCTCGGGAAGCGCTTGAGAGAGCACCTTGGACGCGGTGCGGCCCACATCGTTCGCGGTTTCATCGGGGCTCCGATCGTTTCCGCGGAAGAAAATCGTCCCCTTCAAGAGCGCCTGCTTCAGCAGGCGCCGGAGTTCATCTTGATGTCGTCTGAGACGAAGCTTCTCCTCCGCGACAAGCGCCGTTTCATCCTTCGTCTGGGCGCCGCGCTCCTTGCGGGAGAGGATTTCCTTGGAGCGGAAAAGCTCGACCGTCTCGCGATCGATGGCCTCATCCAAAGGGGCGACCCAGAAGACGGCTTTGGTCTCGGTCTGGCTGCGCTTGCGCGCTTCCTCGACCTGCTGTGCAAGCTCTGTACCCGCCTCGGCGAGCACCACATGGAACGGAATATCGCCCTCCGCGGCAAGGCGGCCTGCGAGATAGAGCCCGGCCTGGAACGTCTTCACGTTGAGGAAGCTGTGGGAGGGTTGGGGCTGCCAGAGGCCGGCGAGGACTTCCGCGTGCTGGCGGGTCACGTCACCTGGCTTCGGCGAGAGGGCTCCTCGGAGCTTCTCCCATTCATCTTCTGGCGGTGATGGAATCCGATATCCATCAGCCCCGCGCCGCACCATGCCCGCTTTCTCAAGCGCTTCAAGGGCAGCCCTGACCTCTGAGAGCCGCGAGTCGGCATCGACCGCGGGATGCAGCGTCGCTGCTATGTTCTCCGCCGTTCGATGGATGCTGCGCACGTATTGAAGCAGACAGATCGCCTTGGCAACCGGTTGCGCTGTCGGATGGTCGACCTTCTTCGCGATATCGGTGATCTTGCCGCGAATCTCGCTCGCGACATTGCCGGCAACGAGGTCGTAGATCTGATCGATTCTGGCCAATGCACCGATGGGCGCCTCTTGGAGATTCACGTCCGGGCGGACAAGGAGCTGCTGTGCGAGCGAGATGATGGTGCGGTTGGCGCCCCCGACGTGCTTGCTGGTCCCTCCTTGGGTTCGCAAGCCTGAGACGACCTGGATGATCAGATCAATCTGGTACGGAAGCAGGGGGTAGAGGTCCACAAAACTCTCGGTCGAGAGCTCTGGGAGCCGAATGTCCGCGGTGAGGCGCGTGTTGTCAGTGAGCCGGCCGCGATTTTCGCTGAAGAGCTCGCGCAGTGTTTTCTCCGCCTCGGCGTTCTTCGAGAGGACACGCTTGCTCGTGACTTCAGAAATATCTGAGGGTTCCAGATGGACCTGGAGGGGGAAGCGATCCATCAGGCGTGCAAGCTCGACGCGTTTGTCGTCGAGCCCACCGACGAGCTCCGTGAGCTTCTCCTGGGAGGTCACGACGAGCCACATCTTGCCCCGGCCAACCCGACCCAAGCTCTGCACCACTCCCTGGAGGTCGAGCATCTTCTGGACGTCACGGGCCACGAACTGGCCCACCTCGTCGACGACGAACACAAGCGTTTTCCCCGGCTGGCGGCGCCCCATGAGCTCGAGCGCACGCTTCGCCAGCTCCCCCGCGGTGATATCCGCGCGCGTCAAGGCTGACTCGCGCCAACTATCCGCCGTCGTGAAGGGGACTGGCTCCATCTCGTGCATCACCTGGCTCGCCTGCTGGACTGCAAAGGCGATCTTCCCCTTCTCGACGTCCCAATCCTTGGAGAAGATCTTTTGGTATTTGGTCTTGAACGCGTCGAGGCGCCCGTCAGCTTCGAGGGTAATCTCGAGCTCCGCCAGATCGAGGTCTCGGGCGTACCCGAGGCTCTGCAAGAACAACCGGTACATGATCTCCGTGATGCTCTGGTTGCCCGAGCGAATGCCACGGTCCGTAGAAACGTCGAAGATCACTGCATCAGTCGGAATCTTCTCGCTGATGTTGTTGAGGAGGACCTGGACCTTCTTGTCCTTGGTTCGCTGGCCCAGCAGTTTGGCCGCGCCCTCGCCTTTTACCGTCTTGTTCTTGAGGGCGAGTCCCAGATACTTTGCAAAGCTGGATTTTCCGGAGCCGAAGAAACCCGAGACCCAAATTCCGGTCCCCTCATGGGGCTTGTTCGGTGTTTCCCAGTATTTCTCCAAAATCTTCGTCAGGTGAGAGCCGATGGAGTCCGTGATCACGTATTCGCGAATCTCGTCGTGCAGTATCTGTTCGTCCGTTTGGTCGACTTTGATCACTTCCTCGATGGGCCGGGAGATGTCGCTTGCGAAAACGCTCTGTATGGTCTTGCCGCTCATCACGCTCACCTTCAGAAGATCTTGGGACGGTAGTTGTGCTCGGGGTCGAGCACACCCATGAATCGAAGACCCGCCGCGCCTTCGAGCTCACCTGGATAGAAGAGAACCGCGGGCACGTGTACCTTGCCTTTGAGCTGCTCCAGCAGGGATGAAGTGCGGTAGACGGGGAACAGGGCCCCCGCGCGGACGATGAAGACGACGTCCCGCAACGGATCGGCCCCGGATGGGACCCGCGCAGCGACGAGGCCGTCGAGCGGCCGGTACTCGGCCAGAATCTGGTGAACCGTCTCGATGGTGGAACCAACACCCACGGTTCTCTCCGCTTCGGCTAGCGCTTCCGTATTGAGCCCCTCGGCGGTGAGGGCGTCCCACAGACACTCTGACAGCGAAATGCTCGTCACTCGCTTCCCCGATTGTTCCAGGCGAGTGCGTAGAAGCGATGTTTCCTGCCGAACGGCAAATTCCTCTTCGGGGGGGTATTGGAAAATCGCGTAGGGCATATCGTGGTAGGCGCTGATGCCCGGCCGCGGGTCGGCCTGCTTGAGGATGGGCTCGAGTTGTTCTGTGAGCCGCACTTTCCAGTCCGTCATGCGCAGAGCCCCCGGGCGTAGTCGGCCGTTGAGCCAAAGGGGAGCTTGAGCTGGGCGAGGCTTCCGGCTACTTCGTAGTGGAGCTTCCGGAACTGATGCATGCGCAGGAGCTCGCGCTCCACGTCCGAGGCATCCATGAGGTACATACGCCAGTCGACGGCCTCGATGAGGCGGCAGGCGTTGGGCTCGCCGTCCGCCATGGCATGTAAAACGTACAGAAAGCTCTCCTCGGGGAGATGGTAGGAAGCGAACTCCTTGCTTTGCGTACCCATGAGAAGGCCGAAGTCCGTTGCGATACGGAGAAGGCCTGATGCAACGCGGGACGTCGTTGAGTCGCTCCAACTCCCGGACCACTCGACGCCCTTCTTCTTGGCGAGGGACTTGAGGTACGGGATGACATCCCCGGTGTGAATTCGAAAGGCGCCTTCGGTGAACTGCGGGTAGAGCCAATGAACGAGGAAGTCGCGAAGGAGGAACTCGTCCCGGGTCATGTGCCAGAGGAGCAGCGGCTTCCACACTTCGCGATGGCACCCGGCCTTGGCAAGATCGACGAGGGGTCGGTCGCGGCCGTTGGGATCGAACCGCCGATTGAGCACTTTGGAGACATCGCGTGCCCAGTGGGTGCTGGAAGCACCCAACGCATTCTGTTCGCGGAGGCCCCGAAGGTTCTCTCCTCGTGAGAGCGAGAAGTCCCATTCTTGGAAAACGGCGTAGGTCTCGTCAATGAGCGAACCTTTGATGATGGTAAACGAGGAGACGACGCGAGACCGGGACTTCTGCACTGTCTGTCACCCCTCCAGTCGCGCGTAGGGAATCGCGGGCTTCCCCGGCTCGCCGCGAGAGAAAGACGCGGCGAGAAGCGCAACGATCTCGTCGTTCGGCTGGTGCGTTCCGGAAATCATGACGGCCCGCCCCTCGGCGGAGCGCCGCAGCGCACGGACCTCCTCTGCTTGCGTCGGCGAGAGGAGCTCTAGCTTGGTCAGGAGCTCCACGAGCTCTGTGTCTTGTATCGCCGCCAGGGACTCAAAGAATGGACTCCACTGGTCGCCCTCGTCTAGCCAGAGCTGCCAGTGTTCCTGAAAGTCATCTTCGAGCTGCGCGGGTAAACTCCAGAGCGTCATGCAGCCAGGGGGATTGAAGACTTCCTCGCATCGAGTGCGCGCCACGGCAAACACAACGGAAGCCTGCGCAAAGAAGTGCGTCCTCGGGAAACCCCTTCGGAGGGCGATCGCCCCCCTCGGGCCCAACACGCCGTTCGTGTTCCACCAGCGGGCGAGATCCATCTCGCCAACACGGCCCACGACCAGCCGGAGCTTGAGAAGCCGGGTTAGGTCAACGCGCTCCAAGAGTCTCCCAGAAGTGCTAAGCGCCAAGGTTTTCCGGGTGGCAACACCTGGATTAGCCTGTATCCTGTATCCTACAGGGATTACAGTACCACGGCTTCCACCAATCAATCTCTTATCGGCTCCGGAGGATTCCTCGCAATGAGCCTGGCAATCGTCACTCAGGACTCCATCCTGGCGAAAGCGCTCGCCCTCACCAAGGAGGCGCGGACCCGCATCTGGGTCACGTCGCCATGGATTACACGAGGCCCGCTCGAGAGACTCCTCCGTGACGCGGTACGGAGGGAGGGCCTCGATGTTCGAGTCGTCTACCGTGTCAAGGAACCAACAGACCTCGAGATAACGGACTTGGATGCTCTGAAGGTCCTCGAGAAGGCGGGGTGCAAGGTTCGGTTCTCTACTCGCCTGCACGCCAAGTTGTTGCTGGTTGACCAGACGGCGGCCATCGTTTCCTCGTCGAATTTGACCGCCACGGCAGGGTATGGCCTCGAATACAAGATCGACGCCCGAAACGAGGAGCTCGGGATTCTCTTGGAGAACGAGGCGAACGCGATTGGGGACCTCGAGGTCGAGTTCGGTAAGATTTGGGACTCGGCGAGCGCGCTCACGGAAGAGACGCTGGGTGTTGTCATGGATGCTCCGAGCGTGGACGAGTTCAACTTCGTGGCCATCCGGGACGTTCATCAGGGGGAGTACGCCACAGTTATCGACATCGAGGGGCACATCGCTGTCGGACGCATCGCTGAGATTACAGCCTATAACCAGTCCTTCCCTTCCCTCGAGCCACCACGCTTTCCCAGGTACGCCGGACGATTCGGACCTCCGCGGGGCCAGGACCTTCATAGCCTGTTCTCCCACCCATCGAAAGAGCACGGGTTCCTGGTGGCGAAAACGATGCTGGACCCGGACTTCCTATTCCGTATCGGCCGTGTCGAGGTTTTGAAACATCTGGTGGGCGGAAGGCTTTTAACGCCTTCGGTACCTATGCGCCCCGGTGCCGACGTCACGCGGGCATCCCCCGAAATGCTGGCCCGCCTATTGGGCGAGGGCGACGTCCAAATGGGTACCGTCGTTCACCACTCTGAGGTGCGAGTCGCATTGCGGGGAACGGAGATCCTGTCGAAGCACCTGGCGGTCCTCGGAATGACCGGCTCCGGCAAGTCTAATGTCCTCAAGGTCCTGATTCGGAACATCCTATCTCTCCCGAAGTATGGTGACCTGCGGATTCTCATCGTGGACACCCACGGGGAGTACACGCCCATCGCAAGCTCCCTGGCACCACAGTCGACGGTTCTGGATGTCCGCCTCCGTCAAAGCCTCCTCGACGAGGACGTTCTGAAGGAGGCGTTGCAGGTTTCCCGAACCACCGATGCCGCCTATCAGCGGCTCGACGCAATCCTGAGCCGACTCGAGGAGGACACGACCATCGAGCTTCTGGTACAGAAGTTGGAGAAGGACATCAGTGTCGGTGGCGAAGGCGCCGGAAAGATCAGGAACTTCATCGACCTCCTTCGCAAAGACGATGATTACTGCCTGCACGAGGGAGACGAGGTCCGAATCGTGCGCTCCGATGGGACCCCGGAAGATTTGGAGCGACCCGGTCTCTACATCCTGGACCTCCGACTCACCGACGAACTGGTCGAGCGGGCCAACAAGACTGCCGCCCTTCTCGATCATGTGTTCCGAAAAGCCAAAGAAAGTCAGGGCAACTTCCCCACCCTCGTCGTCGTAGACGAAGCCCAGAACTACGCCCCCGAGCAGCACACGGGATGGTTGAAGGAGGTGAAGCCAGCCTTCGACGCCGTCTTTCGCATCGCCTCCGAGGGCCGGAAGTTCGGCGTAGGACTCGTCGTCTCGACGCAGCGCCCGGCGCGAGTGAATAAGGACGTTCTGAGCCAGTGCAATACCCACGTGATCTTTCGGGTTGCCAACGTCGAGGACCTCGCGGCCATCGCAGGAAGCTTCGAGGCGGCAAGCAAGCCTCTCCTGGATGAGCTCCCTGGGTTCGATACCGGCGTATGCGTAGTCGGCGGAACCGCGATAGGGATGGTCACGCGGATAGAAGTCCCGTTGTTTGGGCAAGCGGAGGGAGGGTAGATGGAAACGCAGGTTCGGACGCCACAGATGGTCTTCATGCAGCCGCAGAGGCTCGTCGTCCCGCTTTTTCAGCGACCGTACGTGTGGAACCAAGAAAACCAGTGGGAACCGCTTTGGAATGACGTGCTGCGCGTCGCAGACCGACTGCTAAACCGTTCGCGCGATAAACACTACCCACACTTCCTTGGCGCCATCGTCCTCCAACAGATTCAGCAACCGACTGGGCTGATGCAGGAGCGAACTATCATCGATGGGCAGCAGCGGCTCACGACCCTGCAACTCCTGTTGGACGCTTTGCATGCCGAACTGCTTTCTGCACAGGCAATTCCTCCAGCAATGAGAATTGAGCCGTTGATTACTAATGCCGAACACTTCCTTTCGAAGCCCGAGGATCGCTTCAAGGTCTGGCCGACGAACCGCGATCGGCCTGCTTTCCAAGCGATCATGAGTGCCAAACCACCGGTCGACCATAATGAAGTTGGCTATCGCGGGGAGCGCATGGTCGAGGCACACCGGTTCTTCAGTGAGCAAGCGCGTGATTGGCTGTCCTTCGGTAGCCCTGAGAACTTTGGCGCTCGAGCGGCGGCGGTCGAAACAGTCGTGCGGGACCTGCTCCAGATGGTCGTCATCGACCTCGCAGCGGATGAAAACGCGCAGGAGATCTTCGAAACGCTAAACGCTCGTGGCGCCCAGCTCACGGCCGCTGATCTCATCAAGAATTTCATCTTCCAGCGCTTACTTGAGGCGGGAGCGGACGTTGAGGGTGCATATCAGCGAAATTGGAAGGAGTTCGAGACCGGCTTCTGGGAGACCGAGATCAGCGTCGGTCGAACTCGGTATCCCCGCTCGTCCATCTACCTCAATCACTGGCTAATCGCACGCACTGGCGAGGAAATCGTTGCTCGAGAAATCTTTTCTCGCTTCAAGAGGTTTGCCGACTTCGATTCAGGACTACCGATGACCGCGCTACTTGAGCAGGTCCACCGCGCCGCTGCGGTCTATCGCGAGTTCGTAGTCAGTGCCTCCACACCCACGGGACTGATTGAGCGTCTGGGGCTATTCGCTTATCGCACCGGGGTCCTCGAGAGTGAAGTGATCAAGCCGGTGGTGCTACACCTCCTCAATCCGGAGGAACCGCCACTCCCAGAAGGGCAGATCACGAAGGCGCTCGACGTGTTGGAGAGCTGGATGGTGCGTAGAATGTTCGTGCGGGCCACGACCAAGAGCTACAACCAGGTGGTTTCAGAACTCATCACCCTATTGCGGACTTCACCGCGCGTCGAGGGTGGTGAGGTGATCGAGGGTTACTTTTCCGGCCAAACGAGCGGAAGTCGATATTGGCCGGATGACAACGAGATCCGAGAGGAGCTTCGCGCTTTGCCCGCCTATCGCCGTCTTAGTCGTGGACGGTTGCGCATGGTTCTGGAGGCAATCGAGGATTATCTCAGAGGCTGGATAGACGGACGGCCAGGGTTGGGTGGTCAGCGAGTCGCACAGGGGAAGTACGTGATCGAGCATGTGATGCCGCGAAAGTGGGCGAATCACTGGCCACTGCCGGACGGCGCGCATACCGAAGCTGACCGAGACCGCCTAATTCACACCATCGGTAATTTGACCCTGCTCACCGGCAAGCTGAACGCAAAAGTGTCAAACGGTCCTTGGCTCGGGAAAGATGGCAAGCGCGAGGGACTCGAGGCGCACGACGTCCTGTTGCTAAACCGAGAACTTCTGAAGAAAGGAACGGAAGCCTGGACGGACGAGGCAATCCGCCTGCGAAGCGACGAAATCGCCAAGTCCATCGTCGAGATTTGGCCGGTGCCTGCCGGACACAAATCCGACTTTGCGCGCGAGAAGCCGGGACCGCGTCACAAGGTCGATCTATCGGATCTCATTAACGCCGGGTGGCTTCAACCAGGTACGCCGCTTTTCCCTCGGCCTAAGAAATTTGCTGACCGGGGTGCTACGCTTCTGCCCGACGGGCGCATTGATGTGGATGGCAACACTTTCTCGAAGCCCTCGAGGGCCGCGGCCTCGATCCGGGGCAAGCCTACGGACGGCATGTGGTTCTTTTTGGTCGATCAGGCGTCGCATCGATCACTGCGTGACGTTTGGCGTGGCTACGTTGACGCACTGGCGGTGGACGCCGAGGAGGACGAAGCGGAGAGTGACGACAACGACGACGAGCCATAGACTCGTTTACGTCCCCAAGCTTCAATAGACATCGCGCGATCGGTGGGGCCTACTTGGGCCAATCGGCGTTGAAGGAGAGGTTGAAGGAGAGTCAGCGTGGACCATTTCGTCTCTGGGTCAGAGCTCTGGCACTCGATTCGGCGCTTAGCCCGGCGGCGTTCTGATCGCATGCTAATCGCGGCACCTTACGTCGGCATGGGCGCGTCGCGACTCCTTCCGTTCAGAAAGAGCGACGTCTTAATCTGCGCATTGACCGAAGCGAACTCGCGGAGTGGAAGTATCTGTCCAGCAGAGATACGGCGGCTCATGAAAGCCGGGGTGAGGGTATATACCGACGCTGCGCTCCATGCGAAGGTGTACCTTCTGGGGAGAGCGGCCGTCGTCTGCGTATCCCGGTGAAGGTGAACACAGATTCCAGAGCAAGCTGAACGGTGAATCCAGCGAAGCTGAACGCTCATCGGAGAGATGTTCTGGTTGTTGCAACCTCCCTTCGGGGAATGAGTCCTATGAATCTTAACCCGCAATGCTGCGGGAATGGGAAGAGCCTCGAGTTGGTGGCGCGTCCCGGAGGGAGCGAGAACTGAGAAAAGATGCGAAGCATCCTTCTCGCTCCCGTAGGGAGGCGCCACCAACTCGACCGCGCGGGGGATGCCGCACGGGCCGTTTTCGGGGGGTACCCCAGGTATGGCCCGGGCCGAGATCGTCGCTCCTGGGGCGATTCTCGAGGTCGTTTTGGGCTCCGGCTCCCCAACGGGGCCGAATCGGCGTCTTGGATCTCCGTGGCGTGGCGAGGCGGACATGTCAGCTCGAGGTTGTGGAATCGACGGTTTCGGGGCTCGTGCGCGATTCCGAGCGAGCCGAAGTTTTCGGCTCGGACTTGGTATCTCGCAGGGAAGGCCCATCGAGTTGAATCTTGTGAGCTCGGTGAAGCAGCCGGTCGCAGATGGCGTCGGCCTGGTTCGGGTCTCCGATGGCTGCGTGCCAGTTTTTGACGGGAAGCTGGCTGGCGATCAGAATGGAGCCCCTCTCCGCACGGTCCTCGATGACCTCGATCACGTCTCGCCGCTCGGCTTCCTTGAGCGGGTGCAGCAACCAATCGTCGATGGCCAGCAGGTCCAGCTTGGCGAGTCGGGACAACATCCGAGAGTACGAGCCGTCCGCTCGAGCCACGGCGAGCTCGTGGATCAGTCGGGGTGCCCGCACGTAGTACCCGACAAAGCCTCGCCGGCAGGCTCTCTCCACGAAGGCGCACGCCAAGAAGGACTTTCCGATTCCCGTGGGACCCGAGATCAGGAGATTCTGATGCTCCGAGATCCATCGGCAGGAACCGAGGCTCAGGACCTGTTCGCGATGCAGACCTCGCGGCGCTTGGAAGTTCACGTCCTCCAGGCAGGCGGCATAGCGGAGCTTCGCGACCTTCAGCCGGTTGCGCAGCTTCCGCTGTTCGCGCTCGGTCCACTCCGCGTCCACCAGCAAACCGACTCTTTCTTCGAATCCCAGTTCCGAGTATTCGCTCGAGCTCAGCTGAGTCTCGAAGCCGGATACCATCCCGTAAAGTTTCATGCCATTCATCTTCTCGATCGTTTCCTGTCTCAACATGGGATCTCCCTGCCTTCGTAGTACGAGGCTCCTCGGATGTTCTCGTGCTCTCGGTGGACGACTTCGTCGAGTTCTGGTTCGACCTTCAGCCGATCCGAACCGGACGAGAGAATGTTCTTGACCGTTCGGTAGCTGTAGGAGCTCAGAGCTTCGGCCCGCAAACAAGCAGCCTCCAATCGCTGCTCACCGAAGCTTTGACTCAGACGAAAGATCCCCATACACGACCGAAATCCTTGCTCCGGATGGCGCCGGCGTTGGAGAATCTCCGAGATGAATCGACCCGTCGCAGGACCCATCTTCTCCGCCCAGTGGATCAGCCGTGACGGCGTCCATTCGAGATACTCGCGATGCGATCGAGGCATGTGCTCGGACGTCGTTTCGTATCCTCCCTTCCCCTTGAGCCTCGGATGCGACGCCACCCGTTTGCCTTTGAACCAGACCTCGACCACCGAGGCGGTCTTCCGCGTTTCGACCTTCTCGTAAACCAGCGCGTAGGGGGTGCTGTAGAAGTTGTCGTCCAACTCCACGTGGTAATCGATGTTGACCGTGCAGGTCTTCCATTCCCACATCTCGTAGCGTTCTCGGGGCAAGGGCTTCAGTGCCGGGCGGTCCAGCCGCTCATAGAGCTCGCGCCGACTCGCGCCGAGCTTCTTCATCGGCCGGCGATTCAAAATCTCGAGCTTCTCCCGGATGGCTTCGTTCAACTCCAGCAAGCTGAAGAAGGTGCGATGGCGCAGCACCGACAAAATCCAGCGCTGAACCACCAAAACTCCCGACTCGACCTTCGCCTTGTCTCTGGGTTTGCCGACTCGCGCGGGAATCACCACCGCACCGTAATGCGCCGCCTGGTCTTCGTACGTGCGATTGATGCCGGGTTCGTACCGGTTCGCCCAAACCACCCCGCTCTTCAGGTTGTCGGGAACCCAAATCTCGGTGCTTCCATCGAAATACTCATTCATCCTCTCGTGCGCCTTCACCCATGAGGTCAGGTCCTGACTCGGCGTCGCTTCCGCGTAGGTATAGCTACTCGCACCCAGTACCCCCACAAAAAGATCCACCTCCTCGATCTCTCCCGTCTCCGGATTCACGATGTGAGGTTTCTTCCCGGAAAAGTCCACGAACGTTCTCTCGCCAGCACGATGCCGCTGACGCATCGTCGGGTTCAGTTTCTTCTTCCACCTGCCATATAGCTCGCAGAATCGGCTGTACCGATATCCTCCGGGGTTGTCCTCGGCGTACTCCACCCACGCTTGCAGAATCGTCAGGCTCCGGTGGCGCTTGAGCTCCTCGTGAATGTGGGAAAAGTCCGGGTTCCTTCGGGGATGTCCGTTCGCCGGGCGAGGAAACAGTCGGGCCTCCAGCTGCGCGTCGTCCACCTCCTCAGGCAACGGCCAGCTCACCCCCATCTCCTTCGCCTTCGCCAGGTACTCGCTCACCGTCCCTATCGACACATGCAGGGCGCGGGCTATCGACCGGTGGGCCAGGCCCAACTCGTGTTTCAGCTTCAGAATGTCGCGTATCTTCCTCATCCGTAACCTCTTTGCTGCCATCCGGGAACCTCCCTCAGGGGATCGTCCCAGATTGACGACGTCTTCGTTACCGATGAGCGTTCACGCCCCCTGCGGGGCGTTCACCTTGTCCGGAATCCGTGTTCACCTTCCCCGGAATC
>CAZKNR010000442.1:0-27856 GCA_964553925.1 uncultured Acidobacteriota bacterium | reverse complement strand
GTCCCACGGTCAATGCGAGGACTCCAGGCGTGCCACGATCGCGACCGCAACCCGAAGGCCCCCGGCGGCGAGCGCCGCTACGCCGGCCTCGGGCTCTACTACTTCGAGAGCGCGGCGCCGGCCGGAAAGCGCGCCACCAGAGGCAAGACGACCAAGACCAAAACCGGCCTCGTCGTCAGAGCCACCCTGCTCCCCGGAAGCTACCCAACCGGCGTGAAGATATCCGACAGCAAGATGGCCGAGGTCTGCCTACGCCGCCACCGCGTGCTGCCCACTTGGAACTACACCTTGGTCCCAGCACAGCCTAAATGTGAACTCATTCTTGCGGCGATGCTTAGGCCGATTTTCTCGGCACTACGCTGCGCACCTGCCACTTGACAGTATGCACGACTGTGCATACTATGAACTTCGTGGACCTCGAGTGGGACGGCGACAAGGCCGCCTCCAATCTGAAGAACCACGGAGTCGACTTCGCTGATGCTGCAACGATACTGCTAGACGACATGGCGATCACCATTCGAGATGATTCGAGTGACGAGGAAGAGCGGTTCGTCACCCTTGGCATGGCCGCGACTGCACGGCTGCTGGTCGTTGTCTATACGTGGCGCGGGGACATTCTGAGGCTCATTTCCGCGCGGCCAGCCACGGCAGGAGAACGACGCCGTTACCAAAGCAAGAGATGAAAAAAGAGTACGACTTCAGCCGTGGCAAGCGAGGCGCCATCATCAAGACGCCTCCAGGCAAGACGCGGATCACGATTCGAATTGACGAGGACATCCTTCAGTGGTTCCGCGATCAGGTCCACGCAGCCGGCGGTGGGAATTATCAGACGTTCATCAACTCCGCTCTTCGGGAGTATGTGGGTCGGAAAGACTATAGTTTGAAGGATACGCTTCGCAGCGTAGTTCGCGAAGAATTGGTTCGCTATGGCAAGAAGGCGCCGAGGTGAACACGGTCTAACTTCGGGATGGAGCGGCCGTGGCCCTTCCCTTCGTGTGGCCATGGAGTTCACGTGAAAACGCGCAGACTTCCGGGCCCATCGTGCTCCTGCCATAGGTTTGGCCACGCCGCTCAACGCAAGTGTTATGCGGGGTGCGCTCGACGTGGCGTCAACGCTAGAATGAGCATGTGCCGGAGCTGAGCCGCTTTCTCGGCGTCGTGATCGCGATGTTCTATCAGATCACGAGCCAGCGCATTTCCACGCAGTCTACGGGGAGTACGAGATCAAGGTCGGGATAGAAGACGGAGTCGTGAAAGGTGAGTTTCCTCGACGGGCGCTCCGGCACGTGCTTGAGTGGTATGAGTTGCACAAGGCGGAACTCGCAGAGAATTGGAAGCGCGCGAAGGAGCGTCAGCCTTTGCAGCCCATCCCACCCCTGGAGTAAGCAATGATCCGAGTAACCGCAGCCAGGTGGGTTCGAGACTTTGTCATTCACCTCCGCTTCAACGATGGTCTCGAAGGGGAGGTAGATCTTCGTGACGAGCTCTATGGTCCGGTCTTTGAGCCTTTGCGGGATGTCAAGGTGTTCCGAACGTTCGAGCTACATCCTGAGCTACACACCATCGTATGGAGTAATGGCGCGGACTTCGCACCGGAATTTCTGCACAGCCGCGTGAGGGTCCCCGCATAACGTGGCGTTGGAGACGTGGCCCTCTTCGTAAGGGGCTGACCCCCGATGACCAGCGATGCCTTCGTTGAGTTCAGTGGTCTACTCGCGGCGGGCCGCGCCACTCAACGCCGGTGGTTGCTGACAATCATGCCGACGCCTGCCAACACGCGGATCAAAGCCGATTTCAACGGGTTCCTCGAGCGCGATCTGCTTTGTCTTGCGCACACCGAGTCCGTGCTGGATGCGTCAGGCCGAACAGTAAGGTTGAGCGAGGGTATGACCGTTACCGCTTTTGCCTCGATGCGGATGACGACGGCAATCCCGATCGAATATTGGTAACGGGTACTGTCGAGCGCTCCGCGGAGTCGGCACAGTGCCTAGGTTCGGTTTGGTCCTTACGAGTCGATTCAGTAGGTGTGCAATGGGAATCTCAACTCAAGAGTCCGCCTGTGTGAGTGCGAGTTCTGCTGTACGTTCGTGCCAGTCGGCTCGACGACGGTGAGGTTCTCGTATTGGCCGTTCTTCATTTGCATCGACATCCCGACAGGTGGAAGAGTCGTTAAGGATTCCCTGACAGGAGCCGGATAACTTGCGGTTCGAGTGGACGTGACCTTCTTCGTTACGTACCGAGGTCAAGTAAGAGGCGTCCCCTTCGTGGAGTCCAAGGCATACTCGAGCGTTGGAGTAGGACGTGGCCTCTCCTTCGTTCGGCGGTAGAACCAAAACGAAAGAATTGCGCCTCCCGGTAGCGCCGTGCTGCTGCCAGGGCTTGGCCACGCCACTGAACGCCGGTGTTCGGCGAGGCGGTGGGACACCGAAGCGGCGAGTCGAGCGTCTTTCCGCAATCGAGCGGCGCAGAGGTTCAATCGCGGAATCCATGTGTCCTATACTACCCGTCCCGAGAGTGCCTCGAGGAAAGTAAGGGTACAATGGGCGTTCACGGAAAGCACGAAGACTACGGCTCCTATCAGTATCTGAAGGCTCCGAGGGATTTTCGAGAGTTCGATCTCGTCGAGGGAGAGGGACCGTTTGCCTCCTACCTCCTGCCGCTCTCGAGCGAGAAGGAGAAGAGGGTCCAGGATCTCGCGGAACGGACCATCATCATCTCGCTCCACGAGCACCCGCACCTTTTTCCCAAGGACATCCGCGAATGCCCTGCGTACGACACCCAGGGGCGGACGGTAACGGCCTACCAGGCGCTGGCCGATTCCTACTGGGACGCCTTCTTCGATAACTTCCAGGACGGGACCGCGATCATCACTTCGAAAAACGGCTGGAAGTGGACGGACGTGATCCACGACGTGGGAATGAGGCTCTGCGACCTCGCCCACCAGGACCTGGTCATCAAGTGCGAGACGGTGGGGGACATCTACCGGGCCCACGAGACGGGAAAGATCGCGCTCGTCGCCGCCCAGGAGGGAGCGGCGATGATCGAGAACGAGCTCGAGCGCATCGAGATCCTCTACGGCATCGGGATCCGCGAAATGGGCATTACCTACAGCGAGTCGAACTCGCTCGGCACCGGCCTCAAGGAACCGAAGGACGGCGGACTCACGAGCTTCGGACGGCGCGCGGTCCAGAGGATGAACGAGGTGGGAATGGCCATCGACTGCTCCCACTCGAGCCCGCAAACGACGCTCGACACCATCGAAGCGAGCGGCAAGCCCATCTTTCTCACCCATACGGGAGCCAGGTCCGTCTGGAACATCAAGCGCCTCGCTACGGACGAGATGCTGAAATCCTGTGCGGGGAAGGGCGGAGTCATCGGAATCGAAGCCGCCCCTCACACCACGATGTCGACGAAGCGTCCGGGGCACGACCTCGAGACTTACATGGAGCACTTCGAGTACATCCGGGATCTCGCCGGCATCGATCACGTCGCCTTCGGCCCGGACACCCTCTACGGAGACCACGTCGGGCTCCACCACGTGTACTCCGATGCCCTCTCCATCGAGGCATCCCATGAAGGCCACGAAGGGAGCTCTCCCCGCTACGAAGAAGTGGAGTACGTGAAGGGACTGGAGAACCCCACCGAGGCCTCGAAGAACATCCTCAGGTGGCTGGTCGAGCACGACTATGCCGAGCACGACATCAAGAAGGTCCTGGGAGAGAACGTGCTGCGCGTGCTGAAGGAGGTCTGGCAGTGAAACCCAGGCTTCCTTCGATCTCGATTCTGCTCATGGTGATTTTTGTCGTCGGGGGAAGCGCGGCCCTCGTGGTCGATTGGCCCCCCGGTCCCGCCCATCTCGATTGGGGCGTCTGGATCGTGGTCTACTTCGGATACGTGTACGTCATCGCCGCCTCGGTGTTCTACGTTTTGACCGGCCGGTAGCCATTGAGCGAGACCGCGCAGTACGCCGCCATCCTCACCCTGTACTTTGCCGCGATGATCGGGATCGGCGTCTGGTTCAACAAGAGATCCTGCTCGCGAAGCGAGTACTTTCTCGCCCGGGGAAAGCTCGGCCCGGCGACGATCGGCATCTCGTTCTCGGCGACCCAGATCAGCGGTAGCTCGTACATGGGGGCGGTGGGAACCGAGAGGATCTTCGGCTACAACTTTTCTCCCGCGGGGGTCTCGTCCGCCGCCGCTCCCTGGTTCTCTTACATTCTTTTGGGAGACCGCTTGCGGAGGATCGCCGGCCGCCTCGGAAGCGTCACCCTCGCGGACATCCTGCAGGCGCGCTTCTACAGCAAGGCCGCCGGAGGCGTTGCGACCGCCATCATGCTCGTCGCCTTCATCCCGCTCATCGCCGCTCAACTCAAGGCAGCGGCGAACGTCTTCGAGGTCCTTCTGGGGATGCCCTACTGGATCGGCCTCGTCGGCTTCGGAGGAGCGGTGATCCTGTACACCGTCCTCGGGGGCATGCTCGCCGTCGCCTGGACCGATCTGGTTCAAGGGCTCATCATGATGGCGGGGTTCGCCATCCTGGCGCCCGTGGCTGTTTTCTCCGCGGGAGGATTCTCGGAGATGCACCGCCAGTACGGCGAGCTCAACCCCCAGGCGATCTCGCTGATGGGCAAGATGCCGGCTCTCTGGGTCATCTCGGATTTCCTCGTCTGGGGTTTCTTTCAGATCGGAGGCTCTCCCGCGGCCGTGACCCGATTTCTGATCCCCGAGGACGAACGGACTCTCAAGCGCGCCATGGCCTACTCCGTCGTCTTCCAGAGCTTCATCTATCTTTGCGCGACGCTCATCGCCATCGCATCAGGGGTACTCCTTCCCGACATCGACCAGCCCGATCTCACGCTTCCGACATTGGTCGCGAAGCTCCTTCCTCCGGTGTTCGGAGGCATCATCATCGCCGCGATTCTGAGCGCCATCATGTCGACCCTTTCGGGGATCCTTCTGGTCGCGGGCTCGCTGGTGGTGGAGAACGTCTACGTGAAGCTCATCGGAAGAACGGTCGACGCGCCCCAGGGCCTCCGAATCGCGCGATGGGTCACGTTCATCATCGGCGCCCTCGCCATGGCCATGGCGTTTCGTCCCCCGGCCGCAATCTTCTGGATCGTCACCATGTCCTTCAGCTTCATGGCCTCGGCCTTCACCTTCCCGTTCGTTCTCGGACTTTGGTGGCCGCGGGCGACGCGCGAAGGCGGACTCGCGGGCATGGTGGGAGGGGCTATCGCCTGTGTCGTCTGGTACGTCCTCGGCTGGGCCCGCTACGGCTCTCTCGAAAACTGGATCGGCGGCATCTGGCCCGCGCTCTTCGGCCCCATGGTCTCTCTCGTTCTGATGGTGGTGGTATCGAAGCTCACCGCGCCCCCTCCAGAGGAAGTGACGAGCACCTTTTTTGCGGATTGAACTTATTTCTTCCCTTCCACCAGGTGGTCCCAGGCGTCACGCATGTCGAGGCGTCTCGCGAGCCCCTCGAGGTCGGAGGCGACGCCGCGGTCCAGCGGGATTCCGGTCGCGCGCCGCTCCTGCTCGATCGCGAACTCCGCCTCTCCCGGATAGTAGATGCGCGGAGCCCCGAGAGCGGGCGCGGTCGTGAGCTGGTGCAGCATCTCCTTGAACCGGTTCCGGAATTTCACCCAGGGACTGAACGCGCGAAGCCGGATGACGAGGAAGAAGTGGCCGATGCCCGCGACGTCCTGGCGCTTGCCTTCCGCGCCAGTGAGCTCTCGGCCGAAGGAGCCTCCGGAGAGGACGCCCGCGAGAATGTCGACGGCGAGCGCGAGGCCGTAGCCCTTGTACGATCCTGTCTCCGCCTTGCCTCCGAGGGGAAGGAGCATCATCGCTTCGAGCGCCGTCTTGGGACTCTTCGTCGGCTCTCCCGACGAGTCGAGAGCGAGGCCGACGGGGATCTTTACCTTGCGCCTGAGAGCATCTTCGAGCTCGGCGCGCGAAGTCGCCGTCGTCGACATGTCGAGCACGAACGGGGCGTCGTCCTCGGCGGACGGTACGGCGATGGCGATGGGGTTCGAGCCCAGCATCGCTCCCGTCCCATAGGTAGGGACCATGACCGGGGCGGCGTTCGAGACGGCGATTCCGATCATCTGCTCCGCGAGCGCGAGGCGCGCGTAATAGCCCGCCATCCCGAAGTCGTTGCTGTTGCGCGCGGCCACCGCCGCAATCCCGGTCTTCTTCGCCATCTCGATTGCGATCTCCATGGAGCGCGCTCCCACCACGTGGCCCATGCCGTTGTCGCCGTCCACCACCGCCGTCCCCTGCTCCTGATACAGCATCCGGATGTCCGCGGCGGGATTGATGAGACCGGACCCGAGGCGCGAGGCGAACAACGGAAGACGACTCGAGCCTTCCCCCTCGACCCCCGCGAGGTCGGCGGCGACGAGCGCTTCGCCGACCCTCGAGGCATGGGGAGCGGGAAGGCGAAGGCGCTTCAAAACTTCGCGAATGAAGTAGTGAAGGCGCCCGTGGCGCACGAAGAGGGTCTTTGGCATGACGAAACCCTGCATCGTAAGCGGCCGGATCGACCGAAGTCAACGCATGTAGGGAAGCGGCTCTTCCTGAGGGGGAAAGCCCATTCGAGTCAATCCGCCGGGAGAGGCGCGGTGAAGCAAGTCGTTGCCGCTGCGGTTGTTGGACGGGAGAGTCAAATTCCTTCCCCTGGCATCGTGATTGCTTAGAAAACTTGGGCGCCTCTCCCGAGAAGAGAGGCCCACCCATTCCCCGGGGAGGCGAAAGTGGAACCACAGAACGGCCAGCTCCATTCGACGGAGGCTCAGAACGTTCTTCTTCTCTCGACCGATAAGAAGGTCTTCGGCTTCGATCTCCTCGAGACGTTCCGGGTCGCCATCGGGCGGCACGACTCGAACGACTTGCGATTCAACTCTAGAAACGTATCCAACTATCATGCGGAAATCCTGATCGAGCCCGACGGTCTCGTTCTCCACGACCTGGGAAGCACCAACGGCACCTACGTGAACGAGGAGCGGGTGCGGCGCCGAAAGCTCAGCCACGGAGACCTGATCCGTATTGGCAGCAACGAGGTCACGGTGAAGCTCACGAACGGCGAAGGCGCCAAGGAGGCCCAGCCGCAGGCGCCCGCGATACCCGCCAAGGGAGAGTTCGGGCGAGAGGAGAGCGCTGAACAGGGTCTGACCCTCAAAAAGCTCTTGATGAGCATCAACCGACAGAGCCAGTCCATGCGCCTGGTGCTCACCCGCAACGCGAGGGAGATTGCCGTATACATCCACGAAGGGAAAGTCATCTTCGCCGAATCGGGAAAGGCGCGCGCGGAAAAGGCCCTGTACCGGGCCTTCGAATGGCGAAGCGGCTCCTTCAGAGTCGAGCCCTTTCCCGCGAACGACTCCGTTCCCCGAATCATGAGCGTTCCCATCGAGACGCTGGTCGAGGAGGGAGCGCAGCAGGCGAAAGAGCTCGATGGGATACTCGGAAAGCTGCCCCCGCCGGATGCCCCCTTGCGGCTCAGGGAAGGCTGCAAGATGCGGATCTGCGATTTCACGCCCGCCGAGATAGAGGTGTTCCAGGGGCTCATTCGCGGGGGTACTCTCGGGGCGACGGTCGAAGAGTCCCCCATGACCGACCTGCGGGTGATGAGCCTGGTGCACTCCCTCGTGGTGAAGCGCGTCTTCGAGATGGAAGAGAACTCCTCCCTTCTCGAGCAGACCAACATCATCACCCGTCACTGAACCGGTCTCCCTCGTCCCCAATAGAGGACGGCCGCCCTCGCAACCCCTTTCCCAAGTGTCCGGCTCGTGGAGGTTTATCGAAACGCCTCGTTGGCACGCGGACTGCTATTTACGGCATCAGCGTCGATCAAGGAGAAGAACGATGACCAAGATCTGGACACGCTGGCTCGCCCCCTTCGCTGTTTTCGCGCTCGCGGGGGCGAGCATGGCATGCGCTCAGAAAACCGTGAACCACGTGCTCGCCGATCCCGCGCGTTACGCGCACAAGGAGATCTCGCTCTCGGGCCTTGTGGTCGAAAGCGTCTCGGTCGCCGGCAAGGGCTTCTACCGCCTCGAGGATCCCACGGGACGCCTGTGGGTGTTCTCCGCGAGAGGCGTTCCTAGAAAGGGCGCGAGCGTGAAGGTCAAAGGAAAGATCCACGACGGGTTCGACCTCAGCGCGTTCGGCGGAATCCTCGATCTCCCCGAGCCCATCCGCGAGCGCATCGAGTCCGGGCTCCTCATGGTCGAGTCGTCCCACAAGGCCGACAACTGATTTCAGGCGAGCCCCTATAATGGGCGACCTGTGAGCCCAAAACTCGACGTCTTCGCCCATCAATGGGGGCTCGACCGGCTCGCCTTCCGCATCTGGCGCTACAGCCCGCGAGGGCTCCTGCGTCTCTATCGGCACCACGCTTTCGATCGCAGGCTCGGAGTGAACACCCGCGGCTACTCCGATCTCCGCTACGAACCGACCCCGGCGGAGGTGTTCCACGAGATGATCGCGAAGATTCCCTTCGACCCCCGGGAGTTCGTGTTCGTCGACTTCGGATCGGGAAAGGGGAAGGTTCTCATGCTCGCCGCGCAGTATTCCTTCAAAAAGGTCGTAGGCGTCGAGCTGTGGGAGGACCTTCACCGCATCGCGCTCGAGAACCTCGATTCTTTCCGCGAGCGCCCCGACTGCGCCACGGAAGTCACCTCGGTTCGAATGGACGCCGCCGGCTTTTCGCTCCCCGAGGAGCCCCTGGTGCTCTACTTCTTCAACCCTTTCCCGGAAGCGATCCTCACCCGCGTGCTCTCGAACCTCGGAGAGTCGCTCGCTCGAGCTCCCCGGCGCGTTTACCTGCTGTTCTACGGGCCCGTCCGGCGGGGTGCCCCCTGGGATCGGCGGCGGGCCTTCGAGGCGTCCGGCTTCCTGCGGGTGCTCCGTGATGAGCCGCGCTTCACGATCTACACCGCGAGCTGAGTCTCAATAGAAGCTAGGGACCGAGTCGCCTCACGTAGTACTCGAAGCGCGAGAGCGGGTGCGCTCATTCGATGGTAAAATCGGTGTTTCTAACGGAGGATCGGATGGGCATGTACGACACCGTCGTCTTTCTGGACGAGCCGCTCTCTTGCCCGGCCGGGCATTCGCTCGCTGGCTTTCAGACGAAGAGCTTTCCGGATCCCTCGATGAGCAACTATCTCATCGCAGGCGGACGCGTGCTTCGTGCCGTGGGCGGCTCTTGGGCCGACGCGGAGGAAGGGGGGTCTCTCTGGCGTATTTCGGGCGATGAGGCGGTTCACGAGACGCGCTACAGGTTGGAGGCCGTGTCCCCGCCGTCCGAGGTACGGGTCTACTCCCAGTGCGCGGTGTGTGAGCCGGTTCTGGTTCGCGTCGATCCCGCCCGCTCCTGGGGGGACATCGTCCACGAGCACCGCCTGTTGGTCGACTTCTCCCTGCAGTTCCCGGCAGGTGAGCAGATGAGGGTGAAGCGCGTCACCGGTGATCGCGAGGATCTCAGGGAAGATCTACGGCGCTCCGGTTTGCGAGTGCTTTCGGACGATGACCCGCTGGCAGTAGCGCATCGCGAGATCCGTCGCGCGCGCGGCGAGTCGGGCCGCCGTTAGTTGTTGAAATCAGTCATCGAGAACCACTCGGAGCGCGCAGTCGGCGACGAGAGTTGTTGCGGTCGGCACGTGCTCCCTCGTCGGCAAGCCACTTCAGCTCGTGCATGACGTCGGCGGAGACCGAAGGTGGATTTGCCTGGTCCTCGGCTCTTATTTAGACTTGGGCCCCAATGCTAAATAGCCAGAAGACTTATTCAGGTTTCTTTAGCAGCGAGTAAGTTCAATGAATCGAGGTATTACCGGCCAATACGAGGTCACGAGCACGGGGGGAGAGCATGTTCAAGCCTTCGTCCCGGCGGCTCTACCGCCGGTGCCGCCTCTTGAGTTCACAGGGGCGCTCCAGCAGTTGCTCGAGTCCGCAGCCATCGCTCTGGGTCGTTTGGACAGCATCTCGACTCTGCTTCCGGATACGTCGCTCTTTCTTTATAGCTATATTCGCAAGGAGGCAGTGCTCTCATCCCAGATCGAGGGCACAGAATCCTCGCTTTCGGACCTTCTTCTCTTCGAGCTGGAGGAGGCTCCCGGTGTTCCCCTCGATGACGTCGTCGAAGTGTCGAACTACGTCCGCGCCCTCGATCACGGGTTGGCGCGGCTCCGCGACGGCTTTCCTCTCTCGAACCGGTTGATCCGCGAGATCCACGGAGTCCTCCTTTCGCGAGGACGAGGCGAGGGGAAGGATCCCGGAGAGTTTCGTCGGTCGCAGAACTGGATCGGAGGGAGCCGGCCGGGAAACGCGGTTTTCGTGCCTCCTCCCCCTCACCTCGTGGCCGATTGCATGGGCGCGCTCGAGCGGTTTCTGCACGACGAAGGTACCGAGCTTCCCGTCCTCGTCCGCGCGGGTCTCGCGCACGTGCAGTTCGAGACCATCCATCCGTTCCTCGACGGAAACGGTCGCGTCGGTCGCCTTCTTATCACCTTCTTCTTATGCCACTCCACGGTTCTCCGCGAGCCGCTCTTGTATCTCAGCCTCTACCTCAAGCAGAACCGAGCGACCTACTACGCGTTGCTCGATTCCGTCCGCCGCGATGGCGACTGGGAAGGGTGGCTTCAGTTTTTCCTCGAAGGAGTCCGACAAACTGCGGAGGGCGCGGTTTCGACGGCAAAGCGCCTCGGCGACTTGTTCGAGAATGACCGAGAGGGAATTGTCCCGCGCGGTCGTCGCGCTGGGTCGGCTCTTCGAGTGCATGACGCCCTCAAGGCTCGGCCCGTGACCTCCATTCAGGACCTCTGCACGAGAACGGGACTCTCCTTTCCCGCGACATCCTTAGGTATGGAGGTGCTCGTTGAGCTCGGAATCGCGAGCGAGCTCACCGGCAAACGCCGAAACCGCATCTTTGCCTACGACCGCTATCTCGCCATTCTGAACGAGGGAACGGAGAGGCCATGACGGGAAAGGTCGAGGCGTCTGGCTTCCTGCGGGTTCTCCGTGATGAGCCGCGGTTCACGATCTACACCGGAAGCTGAGTCTCAATAGACGACGGCGCCCCCGTCGACGTTGATCGCCTGGCCGTTCACCCCGCGAGCCTCCTCCGAGGCGAGGAGCACGGCGACCGCCGCGACCTCCTCGGGCTCCATCAGGCGGTTCTGAGGCGACAGAGCTTCGAGCCAACGCGTGGCCTCGGCCTCGGTCTTTCCGGTTTTGGCGGCGATGTTCCGCGCGGCCTCGCTCGCCATCTCCGTCCGCACGAAGCCGGGGCAGATGGCGTTCACGGTGACGCCGGACGTCGCCATCTCGAGCGCGAGCGCGCGGGTGAAGCCGATGAGCCCGTGCTTGCTCGCGCAGTAGGCGGCGGTGTACGCGAAGCCGATCTTGCCCGCGGTCGAGGCGATCTGGATCACCCGTCCCCACTTCGCCGCCACCATCGGAGCCAGAAACGCGCGAGTGACCCGGAACGCTCCGGTGAGATTCACGTCGAGGTGCGACTGCCAGTGTTCGTCGTCCATGGCCAGGACCTTGACGCTCCCGGCGATTCCCGCGTTGTTCACGAGGATCTGGACTTCCCCGACCTCATCGCGCGCCCGGGCGATCGATTCCGCATCGGTGACGTCGAGCCGAACCGCGACCGCGGTTCCGATCTCCTTCGCCAGGGCCTCGAGCGAGTCGAGGCTTCGCGATCCCAGAACGACGGTCGCGCCCTCTTTGGCGAACGCGAGCGCGATGGCGCGGCCGATACCCCGGCTCGCTCCGGTGACGAGGGCTTTCTTTCCCTGGAGCTTCATGGTTCACCTCGGATCTGAGCCCACCACCCGTAAACGAGAATGACGACGATCGAGAGCGGGATCACCCAGCGGATCCAGAAAATCCAGAGCCCGCCGACGCGGAGGCTGCTTCCGCGATTCACCTCGGCGAGCGCCCGTCCCCGGCTCACGAACCACCCGAGGGCGATGAGAGTGAGAGCGCTCCCGACGGGCTGCATCGTCGAGCCCCAGACCCGGTCGTTCCACAGGAGGACGTCCGAGCTGGCCATTGAAGGAAGCGCGAACAGAAGATCCGCGGCGATGAAGATGACGAGCGCGCGCCCGCGGCTCCAGCCGAAGTAGTGGCGGGCGCCGTCCACCAGGACTTCCATACCGGCTACCGCCCCAAAAAAAGCCGCAACGAAGAACGTGGCGAAAAACAGGCCGCCGGCGAGAGCGCCGCCGGACATCCTCTCGAAGACTCCGGGAAGAGTGATGAACAGGAGCGAGGGCCCGCTCGTGGGCTCGACTCCCATGGCGAAGACCGCGGGAAGGACCGCGAGCCCCGCCAGAAGCGCGGAACCCACGTCGCCCACGGCCGTCTGGACTGCGGTCACGGGGATGTTCTCATCCTCGCGAAGGTAACTCCCGTAGAGCAGGAAGAACGTTCCTCCAAGAGACAGGCTGAAGAAAACCTGCCCCATGGCGGCGAGAACCGCCGGTCCGTCGATTTTCGAAAAGTCCGGAACCAGGTAGAACTTGATTCCCTCCATGCCGCCCGGGAGAGTCACCGAGCGCGCGATGACCACGAGGAGGGTGACGAAGACCAGCGGCATGGCGACGCGCGAGAGGGCCTCGATTCCTCTCCGAACTCCGAGGTAGACCACCCCGCCGATTGCAAGAAACGTCGTCGCCGTCATGGCAACGTTTGAGAGCGTGATTCCGCCGAGAGTCGACCGGTAGAAGGCACCCGGATCCACACCGACCGTCCCGCCGAACGGAATGTAAAGGGCATAGAAGAGCACCTGCCCCGCGATCATCGTGTAGTAGGACATCGCCATGAAGACGGTGAAGAACAGAAGAAGCCCGATTCCGCGGCCGCCCGGCATCCCCGCGGTGACGAAGGCGCCCGCGGGGCCCTGCCGTGTGAGCCTTCCCAGAGTCCATTCCGCCATGATCGCCGGGACTCCGAGAAGGACGTTGAGAACGACGTAGAGAAGGACGAAAGCGGCGCCGCCGTGTTTGCCCACGAGGTAGGGGAATCGCCAGACGTTCGCGAGACCCACGGCCACTCCGATGAGGACCATGAGCGAGCCAAAACGCGACCCGAAGGTCTCCCGGGCTTTGGTGGCTCCGCCTGGTGGGGCTTCAGGCATGTTCCGGCGGCGGAGCCATTCCAACGAGGAGGACGAGACGATCGTCCGTCGGGTTCTCGACGCCGTGGGGCTCTCCCGCGCGGGCGAGGACCGCCTGGCCGGGCCCGAGATTCTTCGTCTCTCCCGAGACCTCGAAGCGGGCGTGACCCTCGAGCACGATGTAGTACTTGGTGCTCTTCTCGTGAACGTGGACTTTCTGGTTCTGTCCCGGCTCGAAGCAATAGACGTCAAGGAAGAGATCGGTAGTGGCGAAGACGCTCACCTTCTGCATCTTCTCGGGGGAGAAGTGGCGGGCGTCGAGAACGGTGCGGATATCCATGAAAGTCCTCCCCGAGTGGGCTACTTGCGCGCCTTCAGGTAGTCGCGGGCTTCGAACGTCTGACCGGTGACGGAGCGGGATTCGTCGGACGCGAGATGGACGAAGATCTCGGCGATGTCCTCCGGGGTGGGAAGGCTCTGCGGATCCTCTTCCGGATACGCCTCGGCTCTCATGTCCGTGCGAGTGGCGCCGGGGTTCACGCTGTTGACCCGGATCCCCGAAGCCTCGAGCTCGGCGGCAAGCACCTGGGTGAATCCCTCGAGCCCGAACTTGGAGACGGCGTACGCGCCCCAGTTGGGCTTCCCCTTACGCCCGACGCTCGAGCTGACGTTCACGATCGAGCCTCGGCCGAGAGCGACCAGATGGGGGATGAGGGGTCGGGTGACATAGAAGACGCTCGAGGTATTGACGCGAAGCACTTCGTCCCACGTCGCGACGTCGAGCTCGGCAATCGGGCCACGCTTCCCGAGGATGCTCGCGTTGTTCACGAGGATCTCGAGGTCCGGGAACCGCTCGAGAGCGCTCGCGACCAGCCGTTCGGCATCCAACGGGTCCGAGACGTCGGCGGCACGAAACCCAACGGACGCTCCCGTGGTTTCGATCTCTCTTGCCGCCTCGCGAAGCGCGTCCACGCCGCGGGCACAGAGGAAGACCGACGCCCCCTCACGAGCGAACGCGTTCGCGATCCCGAGGCCGATCCCCCGGCTCGCTCCGGTAATGAGCGCGGCCTTGCCTTGAAGTCGTTTTCTGCCCACGGTCGGATTATTCTAATCGAAGGTCGATTCGGCGCACACGGAAATCCGCCGTGACACCAACCCCAACAACCCGTGCTACTCTTGCTCGAAGTTCTGAGGCGGAACATCCATGTCCTATCGATTCGTTACGACGAGCTGGACCCAGGTGCTCGCGGCCAGGGAGGCGCCCTCGAGTGAATCGCGCCAGGCGCTCGAAGGGCTCTGCAAAGCGTACTGGTATCCGCTCTACGCGTTCGTGCGCCGCCAGGGGTATGGTCCGGAAGAGTCTCGGGATCTGACGCAGGGGTATTTCGCGCAGCTTCTGGAGAAAGACTACCTCGAGGATTTCGATCCGTCGCTCGGGCGATTCCGCGTTTTTCTCCAGGCCTCGGTGAAGAACTTTCTGTCGAAAGAGCGCGACAAGACCCACGCCTGGAAGCGGGGTGGGCACTCGCAGGTCGTGTCCTTGGATAACGAGGAGGTCGAGGGGCGGTATCGCTACGAGCCCGTGGACCAGCTGACGCCGGAAGAGATCTTCGAAAGACGCTGGGCGCTCACGCTTCTCGAGCGGGTGATGGAGAGATTGAGAAAGGAGCTCTCCGAGGCGAGCCGCGCCGAGGAGTTCGAGAAGCTCAAGGGATTCCTCACGGGCGATGGGCCCAAGGTTCCCTACCGCCAGGTGGCGCTCGAGCTTCGGACGTCGGAAGAGGCGGTGAAGACTTCCGTCCATCGGCTGAGACAGAGGTTCGGGACCCTGCTGCGGCAGGAGATCGCGGAGACGGTTTCGAAGCCGGAAGAGATCGACGACGAAATCCGGCACCTTCTGAAGAAACTAGGCTCGGCCTCGTAACCTTTTCGTCCCGATCCGTCATATACCCTTAGGCGACTGCCATGGAGAGATCCGCCCGCTGCCCGGACTGTGGAGGGGAGATATCCTCGGAGCCGGGGATCCAGGGGCTGTGCCCGCAGTGTCTTCTGAGTCTCGCGCTCGAGGAGTCGGAGCTCGGAGCGCAGCAGACTCTGGACGGCTCAGCTCCGACCGAATCTTGGAAAGGGGTCGCGCTTCCTCGACGCCCTCCGCGCGATGATCGGAGTCAAGCTGGCTTTCTGAGCTGCGAGGCGTCAAGGCCAAGCGAAGGCTCTGCGCTTGCTGGTCGATGGCATGCTACCGGCGCCGGAGCAGGGGGTATCTCCGGAGGACTTAACGGGAGTTCGCGCACTGGTGTATCGTGACATAATCTGGAACGTATGAGCACCACGGCTGCGAACAACGAAGCGGAGATCCTCTCTCGCATCATTGACCCGGGAAAGCCTGGCATCCCGGTGCATGCCGCCGAGACCATCCTGGCTCTTGATTTCCCGCGAGAGGATCGAGAGCGAATGAACCAGCTGGCAGAACGAGCGCGGGAGGGTTCGCTGACGCCGGAAGAACAGCTCGAGATCGACGCGTACGAACGAGTCGGCCATTTCCTGTCGCTCCTCCAGTCCAAAGCGCGCATTTCATTGAAGAAGGCTAACCGCAAAGCCGAGTAACGAGTGGAGCGGTCGCTCGTAGATCAGGTCTGGCGGCGGGCGAATGGGATCTGCGAGTATTGCCTACTGCCTCAGGAGTTCGATCGCCTCCCATTCCAAATCGACCACATCATCGCTCGCAAGCACCGTGGCAGCGATAACGCGGACAACTTGGCTCTTGCGTGCTTCGCTTGCAACAACCATAAGGGCGCAAACATCGCGGGCGTAGACCCGAACATCGGCGATGTGATCCGTCTGTTCCACCCTCGCCGCGACAAATGGGAGGAGCACTTCGTGTGGCTGGGTGGCTCGCTTGTTGGACGCACTCCAGTCGGGCGGGTGACCGTTTATGTCCTCGCGGTCAACCTGCCACATCGGATTCGACTTCGGGAGATGCTCATAGAGGAGGACGTCTTTCCGGGGCGTCGAACCAGCGGCTAAGAAGCTCGGCCATCCGCAGCGCGATCGTCACCTGTGGTGAAGCTGCTTTAGCGCAAGCAAGAAACTAGGCTCGGCCTTGTAACCTTTTCGTCGCGATCCGTCATATACCCTTAGGCTGTGACCCTCATGGAGAAATCCGCCCGCTGCCCGGACTGCGGAGGGGAGCTTGCCTCGGAGCCGGGGATCCAGGGTCTGTGCCCACAGTGTCTTCTGAGCCTGGCACTCGAGGAGTCGGAGCTCGGAGCGCAACAGACTCTGGACGGCTCGGCGCTGGGGCAGGTGCTTGCAGACCGCTACCAGATGCGAGAGCTACTGGGACGGGGAGGAATGGGGGAGGTATGGCGAGCGTTCGACCTGAAGCTTCGGGTGGACGTGGCGCTGAAAGCGCTTCGACCGGACCGTCTTTCGAGCGAGAAGGCGCGGGAGCTCCTGAGGCAGGAGGTGCGCTCGGCGAGAGAGGTGGTGTCGCCGAACGTGTGCCGGATCTTCGACTTGGTGGTGGAGGACCATCAGGAGCTGGTGTCGATGGAGTTCATCGACGGAGTCACGCTCGCGGAGACGCTGCGAGATCGAGGACCTCTCGGGATGGAGGAGGCGCGGGAGGTAGCGTCCCAGTTTCTCTCGGGGCTCGAAGCGATCCACCAGGCGGGGTTGGTGCACCGGGACTTCAAGCCGGAGAACGTGATGGTGACCCGTGCGGGGCGAGTGGTGGTGATGGATTTTGGCCTGGCGAAAGGAGGAGAGAGGGAGAGAACGGGGACGATCTCGGGAACCCCGGCGTACATGGCGCCGGAGCAGGCGAGGGGAGATGCGGTCGACGCCCGCGCGGACGTGTTTGCGGCGGGTGTGGTTCTAGCGGAGATGCTTTCCGTGGGAAGCGCCCGAGCGCGGCAGGAACTCTGGGAGAAGGTGCGGGAGAGTCCGCCCCGAGTTCCCGAAGGAGCCTGGGGGCCGGTCCTGAAGAAAGCGCTCGGCTTCGAGGCCGACTCCCGCTACCCCACGGCTCGAGCTCTCGCCCGCGCTCTCGAGGAAGTGACGCTTCGCCTTCCTGGATTCGAGGACAAGCATCCGTATCCGGGGCTCGCGTACTTCACGCAAGAGGACCGGGAGTTCTTCTTCGGCCGCGAGGTGGACGTGGAGGCGGTGTGGAAGAAACTGAAGCGCCCGCGTCTCCTGGCGCTCATCGGACCCTCGGGAGCGGGGAAGAGCTCGTTTCTGAGAGCGGGGCTTCTCCCCGCCCTTCCCGCGGGGTTTCGCGTGATTTTGTCCACACCGGGACACCGTCCGTTCTCGGCGTTGGCTGAGGCCTTGCTTCCCGCCTTCGCGGGAGACATGGAGAGGATCCAATCGTTCCTGCGGTTCGACGAGCCGGCGACGGCGATTTCTCTCTTCTCGAAGTGGCGCGAGGGGGGCGAGTACGCGCTCGTGATCGTGGACCAGTTCGAAGAGCTGTTCACGTTGAACCCTCCCGAGGTGCAGGAGGCATTCGCTGCCTTGTTGGGACGGCTCGTTCTCGACGCGGACATTCACGTTCTGCTGTCCCTGCGAGACGACTTCCTCTTCCACTGCCAGGATCATGAGCCGTTGAGTCCGGTCTTCTCGGAGCTGACTCCGCTCGGCAGGTTGAGCGCGAGCGGCCTCAGGCGGGCTCTGGTGCAGCCAGCGCTTGCCTGCGGGTACCGGTTCGAGGACGACGCTCTGGTGGAGGAGATGGTCTCGGAGGTGAGCCGCGAGCGGGGGGTTCTGCCGCTTCTCGCGTTCGCGGCTTCTCGCCTCTGGGAGAAGCGAGACCGGGAGAAAGGGCTTCTCACCCGAGAGGCGTATCAAGAGATCGGCGGAGTGGGAGGAGCTCTGGCGCAGCACGCGGAAGAAACTCTGAGCCGAATTGGAGAGGAGAGAACGCCTCTGGTGCGGGAGCTCTTCCGAAATCTGGTGACGGCGCAGGGCACGAGAGCGAGCCGCGAGGTCGACGAGCTTCTGTCGATCTTCCCCAAGGAAGACGAGCGCAAGGCTGCGGAGGAAGTCTTGCGAGAGCTCGTGGCAGCGCGGCTTCTGACGTCGTACGACACGTCCGTCGAGATCATCCACGAGTCGCTGCTTTCCGCCTGGCCGCGACTGGTGCAGTGGAGAAACCAGGACGAAGGCGGCGCGCTTCTTCGCGACCAGCTCCGTCAAGCGGCTCAGGCATGGCAGGACCGCGGGCGCCCAGACGATCTTCTGTGGACCGGGAAGTCCTATCGAGAGCTTTCTCTCTGGCGCGAGAGCTACACCGGCGGGCTCTCCTCGACGGAGGACGCGTTCGCCCAGGCAGCGACGAAACTCGCGGGGCGGAGGCGACGGCGGCGGCGCATCGCCGTGGCCGCGGGCTTCGCCGTATTGCTCGCCGTTGTCGGTGTCGTCACTTCTCTCTGGAGGCAATCGGTCCTCGAGGTGTCCCGCCGTGAGGCCGCCCAGATCCTCGCTCTAGGGAGGCTTCGGCTCGACGACCACCCGACGGCAGCGCTCGCCCACGCCCTCGCGAGCCTCGAGCGCGCCGATAGCGCCGAGGCGCGGCGGTTCGCTGTCGAGGCGCTCTGGCGAGGCGCTTCGGCCTTCGTTCTCCCTGGGAACGTCAACAACACTCCGAATTTCAGCCCCGACGGGGAGTGGCTCGCCACGACTGGAGTCTTCAGCGGCCCACGCCTCTGGTCCAAGGAAGGTGGGCCCGCGAAGACCCTGGGAGAGCCGGATGGAGTTTCTCCCGTGGAGTTCAGTCCGGGAAGCGATTTTCTCGCCGTCGGCGGGCTGAGGTCCGCGCGATTCTGGTCCCTTCCGGAAGGAAGCGAGCCCCGCAAAGTGGAGCTCGAGGGCCGGACCTACTTCAGGCGAAAAGGCGCACATCTCCTGAGCTTCACAGAGACGTCCAAAATGAGGCGGGCGGTCCGTGATTGGAGCGTTCCTGAAGGGGACCCGGGGGTCGTTGCCTCTGTCGATCTCAGCAATGCGACCGATTGGGACATCGATGCGAGCGGCGAGTGGCTTCTCATCGGACGCGGAAACGGTGTCTACATGTCTCCTCTGAGAGATCGAAGTCCGGATCGGACCCGTCTCGTGGGGAGTCACGATGCGAAGGTCGTCTGGGTCGCGCCCCACCCGACGGCCCCTCGGATCCTCGCGATCGATGAGACGGGCGAGATTCGGATCTGGAGCTTCTCGGACACGTCGGAGCACCTTGAGCGCGCGTTTCGGCCTTCGGCGGCCGAGACGTTCCTCGGTTGGACGGACTCCTGGTTGGTCGTCCGCCCCGAGGGAACCCACGCGAAGAGCGACGTCGCCTACGTCTGGGATCTCGAAGGCCCACCCGATGCGGAGCCCAAGGTTCTTCGGAATGGCGACGTGACCGATCAGGAAGGCGCTTCGTTTCATCCACAGGGGGATTGGCTCGTCACCGCCAACGCCGCTGTCGGGATTCTATGGCCACTCCAACAGACGTACTCTCGCGTCCTCCGCGGTGAGCTCGCACCTCCCATCGGTGTCGCCTTCACTGCCGATGGGAATTCGCTCGTCTCGGCGTCGGGCGACGGTACCGCGCGTCTCTGGCCTCTTTCGTCTCGCGGAGGCGAGCGAGGCCGCGTCCTGATGGAGAACATTTTTCCAATCTTTGCCCTCGATCCCGCGGGAAAGTACGTTCTCGTGGGAGCCGACGGGCCCCGCGTCTTTCTCGTGCCGCTCCAGGGCGGCGAATCGCGCATGATGCCTGGCCTCACTCTGGGCCAGGGCTGGGTCAACGCTCTCGCCTTCGCACCCGACGGCCGCCTCGCTGTCGCGGCCAAGACCGATCCTGCGCTTCTGCGGGTCTGGAATCTCGAGTCGGGAGAGGTTCGGACGCTCGAACCCCCGGCACGCGATGACCCGTGCGGATTTGGGGAGAATCGCGAAGGCGAGGCTTGGGACCTGAAATAGTCGGCGTGCCGCGGCCGCACCATGCCGAAGTGCCGTCGGTCGAGGGGTAACCACTTTGCGTTCGCCCAACTTCTCGCAGGTGACCATGACCGCGGCGTCCACCATTCCCAGGTCCAGGTCTCGGCATTGCGCCTGGAGCTCAGCCGCGCGTCTCATCTCCTCGATGGAGAGCGGTTCCAGGCGATAGGCCCCTTCTGCAATGTCTTCGATGAAGATGGACCACACCTCAGGCTGCAGTCGCTTGCGAATCCAGTAGTCGATCTCGACGAGGGTGGCGGCTACCATGACGAGGGGCTCGTGAAATTCTTCCAGGAGATCGACGCATCGGGCATGCGCGGGATCGTCGGCATCGAGAATCGCCAGGATGGGGCCGGTCTCGAAAAACGAGAGAAGCTTAGTGGGCCGCTGGAAGGTCTTCCTGTTCCACACTGTCCTGGGAGACGCCCGAACCGGACCGTCCGATACCCACATGTGGACCACGACTCCGGCGCAGCTCCGCCACTTTCTCCTTCAGGAACTCACCCACCAGCGCGGCGAACGATACGCGTCTACGCTTTGCCTCGGCGCGGAGAGTATCCAATACCTCATCGTCCGTGGCAATCGTCGTCCTTTGAGTCATGGCCTAGCCTTTTTCATGAATCTGATTGATTCAACAGTCTACCATTCCGGGAGCTTCTTCCAGCCTGGGAACCGGCCGACGTCCACCCGGTAGCCGGTCTCCGAGCCCTCGTCGGAAACGACGCGGAGGTTGGTCAGGGCGCGGATGCGCTCCAGAATCCGGTGTACGGGAGCGTGTGAAAGGGCGTTCCCTCCGGCATGGGCCAGAGGCGGATGGTTCCGTCCTGGCTTCCCGAGGCGATCCACTTCCCGTCCGGGGAGACCGCCACGCTCGTGATCTCGAGCGTGTGACCGAAAAGTAAGTGCGGCGTCTCTCCCGTGATGGGTCCCACGCGTACGACCCCATCGAAGTCCCCGGTCACGGCGATCGTTCCGGTGGGATCGAGAGCCACCTTCGAGACGCGGTTCCCATGAGACGTGATCTCCATGGAGGACTTGGTCTCCAGATCGTACCAACCGAACGTGGATAACCGCGTAAAGCCATTCACGTCAGCGACGACAAAACGCCGGCGCTTACGGTCTACGGCCAAAGACGAGCCGACGTCTCGTTTGCAGGGTTGCACCTCATGGCTCGTTTCGTCTTCGAGGTTCCAGACGAGTATCCCATCGGCGCCTGCCGTGAGGAGACGGCCATCGGCAAGGAATTCTTCTCTGGTCTCGTTCTCCTTTTATTACGGGAAACCGCTCAGAGTCAGGTAATTACCGGCAACATCCTCGGCACGGTGAGGGACGAGTCCGGGGCGGTCGTGCCCGGCGCCACCGCGACGATCCGGTCTCCCGCCCTTCTCGGAGGGCCCGCCACGTTCGTCACCAACGAGAAGGGCCAGTACCGCTTTCCCGCGCTCGCGCCCGGGCTCTTCTCGCTCACAATCGCGATCTCCGGGTTTCAGACCTACATCGAAGAAGGACTCCGGGTCCAGGTGGGGGCCACGATCGAGAGAAACGTGACCCTCCCCCTCGCGGGAGTTGCAGAGTCCCTGACGGTGACCGCCGAGAGCTCCCTTCTCGACACCAAGGAGGGCGGGCAGTCCACGCACTACGGAAACGAGTATTTGCAGAACACCCCCATCCGCCGTTTCAGTATGTTCGACCTCCTGAAAAGCGCTCCCGGGATGTCGGCGACGAAGCCCGGCAACTCCGCCACGGGCATCTCGGCGTTCGGCTCGAGCCAGAACGAGAACAAATTTCTCGTCGACGGAACGGATTTCACCGCGGCCTATGCCGGCGGGATCGTTCCCTTGATCGACCCCGACATCATCCAGGAGATCCAGATCGTGGGCTTCGGCGCCTCCGCCGAGTACGGGAGCGTGCAGGGGGCGGTCTACAACGTGGTGAGCAAGCAAGGAGGAAACGATTTCCAGTTCGATGCCTCCTACTACGGGCAGTTTCAGGAGCTCACGAGCCAGCCAGTCAAGCTCGAGTGCGACTGTCCCGAGGGGGAGAGCGGCTACGTGCGGAACCTCTACCGCGATTTCACCACTCTCTCGGAGGACCGGTCATCAAGGACCGCCTGTGGTTTTTCGGGGGGTTTCAATACCTGAGGGACCACACAAGCCTGCCGGGAGCCGACGGCCGGTTTCCGAACGAGTCCGAGTGGGATCGGATCTTCTGGAAGATCAACTGGCAGATCACTCCAAGCCTGAGGCTGATGCACAGCTACCACGACGACTTCGGGGTCTTCCAGGGCCCGTACACCGTCTCCTTCCCCTACGAAGCCGGAACCACCTCTAGCGGACACAATCCGTCTCCCACGTTCGTGAACCTGACTCACGTCGTGTCCCCGAGCACTTTCTGGGACGCTTGCGTCTCCGGGTACTACTTGACGTCCGAACAAGTTCCGAACAGCGGATACACGATGTCCCCTCACTACGACATCGCGACCGGTGTTCAGACCGGTGGCTCCGTTGGCTACGGCTCGGGAACCGAGAGCCGCACCGTCGTCCACGGAAAGCTGAGCCACTACGCGACCGACTTCCTCGGCGCCGACCACGACTTCAAGTTCGGAGCCCAGTTCGTGAGCGCTGGAACGGAAGCCTTCGTGGGAATTCCCGGAGGGGCGGTCTACTACGACTACGACGGGGAGCCGTATCTCGCGTACTTTCGCGAGCCCTACCCGTACGGTGGGGCGTCTCGAAACGCGGGCGGCTACGCGGAGGACACCCTGACGTTTGGAGGAAGGCTGACTCTGAACCTCGGCCTCCGCTTCGACCATAGCACTGCGATCAGCCCGGATGTCGAGACGCTCGACGCCGCCGGAGAGAAAACCGGTGAGACCGTCTCCGGTCTCGGGACGCTATACTCATGGAGCGCGGTCTCGCCTAGGCTCGGGTTCAATCTCAAGCTGACCGCCGACGGAAGGACACTCCTTCACGGGAACTGGGGAAGATTCCATCAAGGCATCTTCGCGAGCGAGCCTACCGCGGTTCATCCGGGCATCACGCCTTCAATCGGGGCCTATTTCGACCCAGCGACCGGAGGGTACACGGTCTTCTCGGTCTGGGACCCCAAGGCCGCGCTCCGCATCGACACCGAAACAGGGCCGCCCTATACCGATCAGTTTTCGATTGGCCTCGACCGAGAGCTATTCGCCAACACCTCCGTGTCCGCGACGTACGTTCACAAAGAGGGGAGAGAGTACGTTGGCTGGGACGCGCTGGGGGTCTACGAGCCTGGCATCGCAACTTTTCCCGATGGCCGCACGGTTCCTACGTACTCCCTGACTACCCCGACGGAGGGCAGCCAGTTCCTGCTCACGAACCAGGACGAGCTATTCCTCAGGTACGGCGGACTCCTCGTCACATTCGAGAAGCGCTGGGCGGATCGCTTTCAGGCCCTCGCCTCGTACTCGATCTCGGAGGCCGTGGGACTCCAGGCGACGAACGGACGGGAGCCCGGCTTCGGCCAACTCAGCACGACCTTGGGCTGGATCGGCTTCGGCCGGGACCCCAACGACTATACGAACGCGACCGGCCCGCTGAACAACGACCGCACCCACATGTTCCGCGTGCAGGGAGCGGTCGAGATTCCGAAGGTGGGCATTCTCGTTGGGGCGAACTTCCAGCACCTGACCGGTCAGCCGTTCGCGGCCTATGGAAACGTCCGGCTTCCTCAGGGCACCCTGCGAATCTTCATCGAGCCTCGGGGCGCAAGAAGGCTCTCCTCCCAGACGCTTCTGGACCTCCGCATCTCGAAGATCTTCCGTTTCGGAAAGGACGGGAAAGTCGAGCTCCTGGCGGACATCCTGAATCTCCTCAACGACACCGCCGAAACGAGCCTCGTGACCAACAACTTCTACAGCGACAACTTCGAGAAGCCGTCAAGTTTCGTCGACCCCCTCCGCGCGATGATCGGAGTCAAGCTGGCTTTCTGAGCTGCGGGGGGACAGCCGACGTTCCGGAGAGAAGTGACTTCTTGTCCTGCATTTCGTCATCGTTATCATCATTCAGAAATAGGATATTCTGTCTGCGGGAGCCGGGCGATCATGAGTCAACGACGCAAAGTATCAACCACCGTCGCTCCCGAGAGCCTCGCCTATCTCCAGTCCCTCATCAGACAAGGCAAGGCGAGAAACCTCGCGCATGCGGTGGACGTCGCGGTCGCCCGGGCACGGCGGGCAGAGAATCGCGCTCGACTGGAGGCGGACACCGCCGCGTACTTCGCCGGTCTGTCTTCAGGAGCTCTAGAGAAGGAGGCTCGACTGGAGGCTGTCGTGGCTCAGGGCTTGGACGAAGTTGACTTCGACGATTAGGCCAGCTCCACGCCGCGGAGAGATTTGGACAGCTAACGCGCCGGCACTGGGTTCTGATGGAGAGCGCGCGGCGCACGGCGGGCAGTAAGATGCGCGCCAGCGTGGTGACGCTCTCTCCCGTCGGTTGTCCTGGCCGTTCGGCCAGGGCATCGCTATAGTGATCGGGGGAAATTGGGGGGAGCTCGTCAAGGAAGAGCGCGCGAAGCGAATCTAGAGAATGCCCGAAATTTCGAGATTCTTCGGGATTGTGATTCGAATGTTCGTCGAGTCCGGAGGCCCACATCACCTCCCGCATCTTCACGCCTACTACCAGGACGACGTCGGCATCTACGGCATCGACCCCATCGAGCGGATTGCGGGGTCACTTCCAAGGCCGCAGGAGCGCCTCGTGCTCGCGTGGGCCGAGCTTCACAAGGCAGAGCTTGCCTCCAATTGGAACGCTTTGCAGGCGGGCCGTTCAGCGTCTAAGATTGAAGCATTGAAGTGACGACGGCTATGACGCACGAGATTCACCGTGTTGTCGATTTCCAGAAGCTGGCTGCCTTCACCCTGCGGCTTGAGTTCGAGGACGGGACGGTTCAAGTCATCGACTTCCGACCTGTGCTCAAGGGAGAGATCTACAGCCCGCTCCGGGATCCATCCGTATTCGATCAGGTTCGGCTGGATCGCGAGGCTCACACCTTGGTCTGGCCCAACGGCGCGGACTTCGACCCGGCGACGCTGCACGACTGGCCCGAGGCGGGACCGAAGCTGCAGGCGCTTGCCGAGACTTGGGCCGTCGCCGCCGTGAAGTAGCTCCCTCGCTCCACCGTTTCCTTGATCGGGGCGAGGACCCAGTGTAGCGGCTCTGTAACCTTTTCCTCGCGATCCGTCATATGCCTTCAGGCTGCGACCGTGATGGAGAAATTCGCCTTGTGCCCGGATTGCGGAGGGGAGCTCGCCTCGGAGCCCTCGATCCAGGGTCTTTGCCCGCAGTGCCTTCTGAGCCTGGCGCTCGAGGAATCGGAGCTGGACGAAACTTCGCGTGGTGCCCGATGTGAATTCGCCTGGCCGCTAGGCGCCTCGAGCCCGAGCCCTTCCGCGGGTGGGCGACGCTCCCCACCTGGTGACTCTCCGCGAGTCGCCGCCCCGTGGCGCCCTGGCCAGGCGTATCGTTGACTTTAGATTAGCTCAACGATTATAAAGTCGACTATATGTTTGGTCGCTGCGTAGAGCCTCGGTGGAGGAGGAAGCTAAAGACACCGTACGTTCACCTGGTGTTCGGCGCCCGCCAGACCGGGAAGTCTACCCTTCTGAAGAAGTTGCTCCCGGAGCCGGCGATCTGGTTGAACTTCTCTCGACCTGCCGAACGCGTCGAATACCTGCGAAATCCCGACCTGCTCGTCCAGCGGTGTCGAGCGCTGCCGAAGTCGCGTCGTCCCGCGACCGTCGTGGTCGACGAAGCGCAGAACGTGCCGGACATCTTCGATGCGGTGCAGTATCTCTACGACTCCGACCAGCGCCGGTGGCGATTCGTCCTTTGCGGGAGCTCGGCCCGCAAGCTGCGGGTGACCGGCGCCAACCTGCTGCCGGGGAGGAGTCTGCTTCATCGCCTGTATCCGTTGCTCCTCCTGGAGCGCCCCGCGCCGATGAGGGAGAAGACGCAAGCGGAGACCTCGTCTCCGTTGCCGGTGCGGGTGAGCGGGGCGGCGGACGAACCCTGGTTTCCACCAGCCGACCTGTTCGAGCGGCTCACGTTTGGTGAGCTCCCGGGTGTCGCGACCGCCGCCCGCGCCGAGCGGGCCGATCTGCTGCGAGCCTACACCTCGGTTTATCTCGAAGAAGAGCTGAGGCGCGAGGCGCTGGTGAAGAACTGGCCGGCTTTTGCCCGATTCCTCCAGCTCGCCGCCGGCGACGCCGGCCAGATGATCAACTACGCGAGCATTTCCCGCGACGCCGGGGTGAGCTTGCCGACGGTGAAGACGTACTATCAACTACTCGAGGATATGTTCCTCGGCTTTCGGGTGACGGCATTCTCCGGAAGCCCGAGAAAGAGCCTGCTCTCGACCGAGCGATTCTTCTTTTTCGATGTGGGTGTGCGAAACGCCGCCGCGGAACTGCCGCTGTCGACCGTGGCGGTGCGAGCGAATCCGGGGCCGGTATTCGAACAATGGGTGGGGATCGAGTTGTGGAAGCGCTTGCAATACCTGGGCGACGGCAAGCTCCACTACCTCCGCACCAAGGGGGGCGCTGAAGTGGATTTCATCGTCGCCCGCGGCGGCAAGCTCGTTCCCATCGAGGTCAAATGGACCGAGCGGCCCACCGTCGCCGACGTGCGACATTTGACGACTTTTCTCGAAGAGCATCCCAAACGGGCCCGAAAAGGCTACGTCGTCTGTCGCTGTCCGGCACCGCTCGCCCTCACGGACCGTGTGACGGCGCTACCCTGGGCTTACCTCTGAGCTCTCTGTTGGACGACCCGGGAAGCGGAGAGTTGCTCGGCCTTATCGACCTTATCGACCTTATCGATGCGATCGAGCTGGACGAACCTTCGCGTGGTGCGCGATGTGAATTCGCCCACCGCTGGCGCCTCGTGCCCGAGCCCTTCCCCTGCTAGTCACGAGCAGGATCGGAAACAAAATCTTGACCTCCCGCCTGGACGAATGGCCCCGCGCTCACCGCTGTGGCGATCGCGCGTTCGGGTGGCGGGAACCGACCGTCAATTCTCGTTGTCGTAAGATAGGAGCAATGTCCGGCGCCCGATCGGCGAGACGGCCCGCAACCTGGGAGGATCTTGTCGCCACGCCCGAGGACGGGCTCAAGCACGAGATCCTTGCGGGAACTCTCGAGGCGCTACCGAGCTCGCTTCCCGGCCACCGTTTCGCTCAGGGAGTTCTCGTTTCGGAGCTGCACGCGCCATTCTTTGGTGGCCGCGGAGGCCGGGCGGTTGGTGGATTCTGATCGAGCCGGACATCTTCCTCGGTGTCAACGACATCGTCTCGCCCGATCTCGTGGGTTGGCGGCGAGAGCGAGTGCCGGCGTTCCCCGCGACCCGTCCCATCACCGACGTACCTGACTGGATCTGTGAAGTTCTCTCGCCGAGCAATGAACGTCGGGATCGCATTCATAAAGCCGAGCTCTATCTGACGACGGGAGTGCATTTTTACTGGATAGTCGATGTGGGCGAGCGAACGCTGGAAGCCTATCGGTCACACCAGGGCGCCTGGGTGCGCCTCGGCGCCTGGACCGACGGCGACAAGCCGCGAATCGCCCCATTCGAGGCCATCGAGCTGGACGTGGGTTCGCTATTTCCTCCACCTGCCGTCGCGGTGCCCTCTGTGCCGGACACGAGCTCGTAGCATCGAGCTGATTTCTATCGAAGGCCGGCGAGACCGGTATGCCCCCGGTGCCGATCG
>CAZKNR010000441.1:0-23828 GCA_964553925.1 uncultured Acidobacteriota bacterium | reverse complement strand
GCCGCTCGCGGATGCTCTCCGCCGCGGTATCGAGATCGCCGATGCTCTCGACGAAGCTCACCGGCACGGTGTCGTGCACCGGGACCTCAAGCCGGGAAACGTCATGCTCACCGGATCGGGGGCGAAGCTTCTCGACTTCGGCCTTGCGAAGCGCGCCGCGGGAAGGATGACCAGCGGCTCCTCGCTCTCCGCACTTCCCACCGAAGCCCAGCCTCTGACTCGAGAGGGGAGCCTCGTCGGAACGCTCCAGTACATGGCGCCCGAACAGCTCGAAGGAAAAGAGGCGGACGCCCGCACCGACATCTTCGCCCTCGGCGCCGTCCTCTACGAGATGTTGACGGGGCGCAAGGCGTTCGAGGGGAAAAGCCAGGCGAGCCTCATCTCCGCCATCATGTCGGGCGAGCCCGCACCCATGGCCGCGCTCCAACCTTTGACCCCTGCGAATCTCGAGCACGTGGTCAAGCGGTGCCTGTCGAAGGATCCCGGAAAACGGTGGCAGGCGGCTGCGGACGCGGCGCGAGAGCTCGAGTGGATCGGGGAGACGTCGAGTCAGACGCGCCCTCTCGATGCGATGAGTTCGGCGCCGAGACGGTGGCGGGGCCTCACCCTCGCGGCCGCGTCGATTCTGAGCGCGATCGTCGCCGCTTCCGTCGCCTGGAACCTCAAGCCTGAGCCTCCGCCTCGCCGCATCCAGCGATACTCCATCGTCTTGCCGGAGGGACAAGAGCTGAGCGGTCTGGAAAGCACCGCGATCGTGATTTCGCCCGACGGAAGCAACCTCGTCTACACCGCGAGTGGCCAGGTTTTCTTGCGACCCATCGACGAGCACGAGGCGCGACCCCTGGACGGAACCCGAGGAGCGACGAACGTCTTCTTCTCGCCCGACGGGAAATGGGTTGGATTCGTCGCGAACGGGAAACTCCAGAAGGCGCCCACCGGTGGCGGCGCTCCGGTCACGCTCTGCGATGCTTCCAACGTTGCCGGTGCGAGCTGGGGCGACGATGGGACCATTCTCTTCGCGGACGGATTTCGAGGAATCTACCAGGTCTCGGACTCCGGAGGGGAGGCGAAACCAATCGTCGCTGTCGAAAAAGGAGGATTTGGCAATGGTCCCCTGATGCTTCCGGGTAGCCGGGCCTTCCTCTACACCGTTGGCGGGTTCGACTTTGAGGTCGACTCGCAGATCTTCGTGCAGTCTTTCGAGACCGGGGAGAGGCGAGTACTTCTTCAGCCCGGTTCGGACGTCCGCTACTTGCCGACCGGGCATCTCATTTACACCCGGGGAGGCGAGCTTCTCGCGGCGCCCTTCGACCTCGACCGTCTCGAAGTCGTAGGTCGGCCAGTTCCCGTCGCTCAGGGCGTCATGAACGATCCGACCGCCTGGGTCGCCGGGCAGTTCAGCGTCTCGAACGATGGCACGCTCGTTACCGTCACCGGCGCACGCCTGCAGAGCCGACTAATCTGGATGGACCGGCGAGGGCAGGTCGCTCCCCTTCCCCTGCCGGAGGCGAACTACCTGGATCTCGCGCTTTCTCCGGACGGACGACGGCTCGCCACGAGGATCCGGGACCAGAGTGGTTTGGACATCTGGGTCTGTGACCTCGAGCGCGAAGCCTTGACGAAGCTCACTTTCACTGGAGATAACTCCGCTCCCATCTGGTTTCCCGATGGGAACCGCATAGCTTTCGGCAACGTGCGCTCCAACGACGGCCCAGCATTAGGTCTGTTTTCCGTGACCGCCGATGGAAGCTCGCCGCCGGAGCGCCTGACGACGCACGACTTAATGCAAAATCCCTCCTCGTACTCGCCGGATGGCCAGGTCCTCGCGATTAATCACCTGGGCACGGACACCAGCTGGGACATCTACGTTCTCCGTGCCGGAGAATCGAGTACTGAACGCTTCCTCGGTACACCGTTCCACGAAGGAGGGCCGCGCTTCTCCCCGGACGGTCGCTGGATCGCTTACCATTCAAATGAATCGGGACGGATGGAAGTCTACGTCCGATCGTTTCCCGAAGGGAGTGGCCGACAGCAGATCTCCACCAACGGCGGCGACCAACCCATGTGGAATCCGAAAGGGGGCGAGCTCTTCTACAAGGAGGGCAACCAGATGATGGTGGTGGACGTCGAGCCCGGTGCCACGTTCCGCGCCTCGAAACCCCGCGTGCTCTTCGAGGGCATCCCCTCTCAGTTCGCGGTTTCTCCCGACGGCCAGAGGTTCCTGCACACCGCGCCGAGCGAGAATTCCCCGGCATCAGGTCAAATCAACGTCGTCGTCAACTGGTTCGAAGTCGTGAGGCAGCGGGCCTCCTCCGCGCATTAGAGCCGCCACTGGGTCCAACACCTTCCTTGTAGGAAGGAAAGATTTAGTCTATACTTTCCCTCCTGGCGGGAAAATGAGGGAAGCGATCGAGGCGGTGGTGGCTGATTTTCAGGAACGGCCCCTGCCCGCCTTGACCCCGCGCGAGGCGAGCCTTCCTGGTCTTCCGGGAAAGGCGGATGCCGTGATCGGGATGCGGCGGTCGGGCAAGAGCTACTTCCTGTTCCAGCAGATCCAACAGCTCCTCGAGCGGAGCGTACCGCGGCGGCGAATGCTCTATGTCAACCTCGAAGACGAGCGCCTTCTTCCGTTGAAGGCCCAGGAACTGGGGCTCATCCCGGAGAGTCTCTATCGGCGTTTTCCCGAGAGCCGCGCGGAGACTTGCTGGTTTTTCCTCGACGAGGTTCAAAACGTCCCGGGCTGGGAGAGGTTCGTCCGGCGGTTACTGGACACGGAGAACGTTCGGGTGGTGGTAACCGGCTCGTCGGCGAAACTCCTCAGCCAAGAGATCGCGACGAGCTTACGAGGCAGGAGCTTGCCTACCGAGCTGCTGCCCTTCAGCTTCCGCGAATCCCTGCTGCATTCTGGTGTAGCCGCGCCGGATCGCTGGCCGCCCGCGGCCCAGACCCGGTCCCGGCTCGAGCGGGCGATGCTCGACCACATCGACGTGGGGGGGTTTCCAGAGGTCCAAAGTCTTTCGCCGGACTTGAGAGTCCGCGTCCTTCAGGACTACGTGCACGTCGTCGTCCTCCGGGACGTCATCGAAAGGCATCAGGTGACAAACCCGGGGGCGGTGCGCGCTCTGGTCCGTCAATTGCTCGCCGCGCCCGCGGCGCCCTTCAGCGTGCACAAAGCTTTCAATGATTTGAAGTCGCAGGGCTTTCGCCTGGGAAAGGACACGGTCTACGAATACTTCCGCTACCTCGAGGACGCATTCCTCATTTTCCCGGTGGAGATCGACTCGCGGTCGGTCCGGGCCAGGATGACCAACCCTCGCAAGTGCTACCTCATCGATCCCGGCCTGGCACGTGCCTTCTCGTACCGTGCTGCGGGAGATTTAGGCTGGCTTCTGGAGAACGTGGTCTACCTCGAGCTGCGGCGCCGCGCCTACCAGGTGAACTACGCCGTCACGCCGCTGGGCCGCGAAATCGACTTCGTAGCCCGACGACGGGGACATCCCGATCAGCTCATACAGGTGTGCGCCGACCTGGGCAATGCCAAGACTCGCGAGCGGGAGCTCGGAGCGCTGACAGAGGCGCTCCGGGAAAGACCGGGAGCTCGCGGCACCGTGGTGAGCCTTCACGACGAGGAGACGGTGAAGCTCGGCCGCCGGACGGTTCGGATCGTGCCGGCTTGGCGTTGGCTTCTCACTCCCTGAGTATCTGGCGGATCTCGTCGAGACCTCGCGAGAGCCTCTCGAGCGCTCTTTCGAGTCTCTCCGTTTCCCTCCGCACGTCCTCCTCCGTCCCTCGAGCGAATGCCGCCGCGAGACCGGGGAACGGCTGGCCGGCGTAGAGCGAATAGATGTTCCAGCCGTAGACCACGTGCCGGTACCAGCGATCGCGCGGGGGCTCGCTCTCGTCGATGAGCGACTGCTCGAGCCGCATCAGCCGGTCGTTCAAGCCGCTGGCGTCCGCGGGTAGCCGGCCGGCCAGCGCCGCTTCGAGCCTCTCCCCTTTCTCCCGGACCGCGGCAGAGAGCTCCTTCAGACGCTCGAAACGGTTTCGTCCTCCGCTCCACTCCTCTGCCTGCCGCGCGAAATCCTCGAGCTTCTTTCCGTAGTACGAGAAGCGATACGGGAGAACCGGAGCGTCGGCGAGACGAATCGCCGCCGTCCCGAGGATCCTCGCGAGAAGGGCGCCTCTTCGGAACTCGTCGTCTCCGTGGCGCATCATCCAATAGCGGTTGTCGTAGTTCGAGTGGTAGGCGCCGAAGGACCATCCGCCGCGGAACAGGAGCTCCAGCGAAAGCGTAGGAAGCCCCACGAAATCCTGGAACGGCACGAAGTCCGCCCCGCTTCCCAATGCCTCGAGGTCCTCCGGCGGCTCGATCCCGGGTATGTCCGCGGCCAGACCCCGCACGAAATCGCGGAGCGACGGGGTTCCTCCCGCGGCGAAGCGGTCGCCGTTGTACATGTCGCTGTTGATGTAGGCGACCGCCTTCTCCCGGAGCTCGTCAAGTCTCTTCTCCGCGAACTCCGTCGAGCCCACGAGCCCGTACTCCTCGGCGTCCCAGAAGCAGAAGATGATCGAGCGGTCGGGTGAGAGGCCCTCGCGCGCCATCGAGCCCAGACCGTACGCGACTTCGAGAAGCGCGGCCGTCGCCGAGCCGGGGTCGATGCCTCCGAACGTCCAGGCGTCGTGGTGGGTCCCGACGACCACCCATCGGTCGGGTGTCTTGCGGCCGCGGAGAGTCGCGATCACGTTCCGAATGGGCTTGAGCCCATCCTCCATGGCGACGTCGACCCGAACCCGCACTCCTCGAGGCAGGGACTCCAGGATCTTCGAAGCCTCGCGCGCGGACAGCGGAACCGCCGGAATCCGCGGCAGCGTCGGGGCCTTCGCCGGGTCGAGACGGGGCGCGTCACTCGTGGCCGCGACTCCGGGGGTAAGCGCGTCTCCGTGCCAGAACCAGGAGAGCTTCGCATTTCCCCGCTGTACGTGGTCGGCTCCCCGATACGGCCCCTCGGGCCAGACCGGTCCCTTCGCCGCCCCGTCGTCTTCAGGGTCGCTATAGATAAGGATGGCGAGAGCGCCGCGCTTCTCCGCCGTCGCGACCTTGACCGCGCGATGGCTCTTCCCGTAGCGGACGAGAACGATCTTCCCTCGGGCGTCGATGCTTTCGTAATCGTCGGGTAGACCGTAGCCCGCATAGACCACGTCACCTGTCACGTTGCCGGAACCCGAGAACGCGATCCAGGCAGGCTCGAGCTCCGCGTGAGAACTATCAGGATCTCGCGGGTCCGCGGGTTCCCACAGCGAGAGCGGCTCAGGACTTGGAGAGAGGATGTCGACACTCACCCGCTTCGGGGCCGAAAGGAATGCCTGGTACTCCTCGACCTCTACCTCGAGACCCGCCTCGCGAAGCGTCGATTCCAGGTAGCGGGCGACCGCGTGGGCGCCTTCGGTCCCCGACCGATGCGGCCGCTCCGTGAGACGCCGGTGAAACTCGGAGATCCGCGCGCGGGAGATCCGCTCCGCGAACGTCTTCTCGAGCGGGCGCTCCGGCGGACGCGGGACGACGGGCAGCACGAGTCTCGAGGGGAGCGAGCGATCGTGGAACACCGTTTGCTCCGCGGTCACGGGCTGCGCGTCCTCTCCGAAGATTCCGCCGGTGTTGGGGTTGCGATCGAAGCGCGGGAAGTTGCTGCTCGAGACTTCGAGCCGGATTCGGTGCCCTGGGAGAAACACGTTCCCGGTGGCTCCGAGATCGAGAGACAGCTCGACCGCCTTTCCCGGAGTGAGAAGCTCCGGCCGGTCGAATCCGTTTCGATAGCGCGCCCGGAGAATGCCCTCGGTCAGCGATCGCATCGAGCCGTCGGGAGAGACGTCGAGGAGTTTTCCCGTGAAGTCGGTATCGCGAGCCGACGAGGCGATGTGAAGGAAGAGCTGGATGTAGCCTGTCGCCTCGAGAGGTTCCGCGAGGGGTTGCGAGACGTAGACGAGAACGTCCTCCCGCTCTTCGAGAGTCGTCGAGTCGGCGGGGGAGCGGGAATAGCCTTCCCTCGTCGGCGTTTGGAGCGGGTTCCAGGGATCGTACCGATAGGAGTCGGGCGCGTCGTCGCCGGGAGCCTCGCGCGACAGAGTTCCTCCCTCGCGCAAATAGAAAGAGGTCGCGACCGCGCGAGAAAGCGGCCACTCCTCCTCGTCGCGCCAGCGGTTGTCTCCCATGATGAAGAGCTTCACCGGCGCTTCCTTCAGGATCCCCGTGTCCTCGTCCTTCAGAAGCTGCCGGAACCAACGCTCCATGAGCGCCGCGGAGTCGAGCCCGGCTTCGGGCCCGAAGTCGGCTCCTCCGATGCTGGTCGACGACAGGCTCGGTCGCGCATGAGTCCATGGACCGACGACGAGCCGCTGTCCGGTCCGCGCCGCCTCAGTCGCCGCCTTCGCCTGAATGCCCTGGAAGTTCCGGAGCGTTCCCACAAGGAGACTGTCGTACCAGCCCGTGAGGTGGAGCGCCGGGGTTTCGAAGCTTCCATGTTTCCGGGCAATGTCGAATGTCTCCCAGTAGGAGTCGTAACTCGGGTGCGCGAGCATCTCGAAGTAGCCGGGCATGTACTCCGGAAGAGACTGCGCGTTCATGGTCGAAAGCGGCAGATGCCAGACCCAACGCTCCTCGACGAGCCGTTCCTCTTCGTCGGTCAAGCCGATGGGAGAATCCCGCGGAGTATCGGGGTCGAGCCGTCGGCGGCGGACATCGACCGCTTGCCCAAGGTTCCAGCGAAGCCCATCGAGAAGGTAGAACGCCCCACCCTGGAACACCATGTCGTAGCGGCTCGCATAAGAGGCGCTCGGAAAGAGCGCGGTCAGCCCCTTTGGGCGGAGAGAGGCGGCGGTGAGCTGCGTCGTCGCGGCATAGCTTCCGCCGAACATCCCCACTTTGCCGTCGACGTAGGGGAGCGCCGCGAGCCACTCGACCGTGTCGCTTCCGTCTTCGGCCTCTTCGTGCGGCCGGGAAACTCCGTCCGAGGTATAGCGGCCGCGCGTGTCCTGGACCGCGACCACGAACCCATGGCTCGCAAGCCGGCGGAAGAAGGGGAACTCGCTCGCGGCGCCTTTGGAGTAAGGAGTTCGCTTCAGGAGCCCGGGAAAACGGCCGGGCGCCTCCGGACGGTAGACGTCCGCGCGCAGCACCACTCCGTCCCGCATCCGGGCCTCGACGTTCTTCTCCACCGCGACGGGATAGGGCGCGGAAAGAGCGAGCGCCAGAAGCGCGGTTGCGCCCGGGGGCTTCCTGGATGACAATAAATTTTGCCCCATGGCCGACCTGGTTCTCAACAACTTTCCACCATCCCTACTGGCGCGTCTCGACCGCTACATCGATCTCCTGGAAGAGCTCAACCCCGGATACCAGTGGACTCGCAGCTCCGCCGTCGCTTCGCTTCTGGCCCACTCCCTCGCAGAGATCGAGGGTGCCGAGGTGAGAAACCGCAGGCGAAGCGGCCCCTCGGATCGGAGGGTCGAGTCGAGAACGCCGGACCGGCGCGAAGGCCTCGACGAGCGACGAGCGGTACCCAATCGAAGGAAGCCGACGTATCCGGAAATGGTGGATCTGGTCATCGAGCACCTCCTGAGCGAAAGCCGCGGCGTCGAGGATGACACCTGGCGCGATCGCGAGGATTCCGGCGAGACCCGTTAGGGCACAGAGATTTCCAGCCAGTGGAACCAGACGGGGTGCTCCTGTTTGTACCATTTCAGAACTTCGAGAAGCATCTTCTGGCGTTCCCTCGAGATCACGCCGGGGGGAATGCGATCGAAGTTGACCCGGATCTTGTCCCCCACGTGATCGAGCGCCTCGGAGCAGAGCGTCTGGAGCTCGTTTCGTATGCGGCCTGAGTCCGAGATCCGGACCGGCCTCTCGCGGAAATCCTCGCCGTAGAAGAACCGGTTCAGAAGCGGGTTGAAGACGAGCCGCGCCCGCTCCGGCTCCTCCATCATGCGGAGGATGAACCGCATAGTCTTGGTTCCCTTGCGGGTAGCGAGCGAGACCGTCGTCCGGTAGAGGCGGTCTCCCAGTTCTTCGACGCCCTCGGCCCCGGTATAGGGATCGGGACACATGTAGCCGCAGGCGGCGAGGACCCGCCAGCGTCTTTCGGGGAAGAAATCGTCGGCGGAGACGACGGGCTCGCCGATGGGAAGGCCGGCGTCGCGGGCGGAGCGGATCGCTTTGCGGTACTCGGAGACGAGCTTTTCTTCGAGAGGCTCGCCCGCGAGCTGTGTCAGTTTCGCGGCGAAATCGGGCGCGTCCGGAGACAGACGCATGACGTCCCGCTCCTTCTCCCAGGAGAGGGAGAACTTCGACGTCAGCACGGAGAGCGACCCGTCGAGCCCGAGGACGGGCGCGAGGCTCGCCGCCTGCATCGCTTCCGCGGATCCCGCGTAGCCGTCGCAGAGAAAAACGTGCGATTCGCCCTTTTCGTCCTTCCATGCCTTCACCTGGTACGTCGGAGCGTAACTTCCGGAGTCGTTGAAGATGGGAATTCCCGAGGCGAGCCTGTACCCGCTCTCGACCAGGTGCGCTCCCGCCTCGCGCCACTCTTTCCAGAGCGTTCCCAGTCGCTTCTCTCGGCTCGACCCGCCGAGGGTCCAGACGTGGACGTTCTCTCGGCGGATACCCGGGTACGTCCACTCGATGGCCTCGACGACTTTGGCCCGCGGGGAGCGGAAGTCGACGAGGACTGACCGTTCGGCCGCGGTGCGCACCACTTCCTTGGGAAGGAACAACGTCCCGACGTAACCTTCATAGGGAAGGCTGATCTGCAGAGGCTGGTCGAAGAGGTGCAGCACCGTCAGCGGACCGGTCTTCTCCCCCTTCGCGAAGCGAGAGGTGTTCTCCAGCGTGTCGATGGCCGCGCTCCAGATGGTGATTCCCGCCGACTTCGTTTCGTCGTAGAACTGCTCGAAGGTATAGCCCTTCTCGTTGATGAGCCGGGCGACCCGCGCATCGATCCACTTCGCGACCTGTGGCCTGGCGTAGACCCGCCCGAATCCGAGCTGGGGGTTCGAGCCCATCTCGGGGCTCTCGCCGAGCTTCGGCATCAGCCCTTCTCCGAGAGAAACCATGATCGCGTGGTTCTCGGGAAGCTGACGGGTCGCGTACCAGAGCGACTCGCTCATCGCGTAGGCGGAGATGGCGTCGGCGTCCTTCTTGATCTGATTGAGCGCGCCCTTGTCCGCGTCCTTCCCTTCCCCGTAGCGGCCATAGAGCCGCGTGCCGAGAGCGGTCACCGCCGCCGTCATCGCCACCAGGTTCTCGAGGCGTGAAGGAAGAAAGGAGAAGCGCGTCGAGGCGTCGTCGTTTCGCTCCAGTTGAACTTCCACGTCCTCGAGCCAGAGGTGGAAGCGCCCGAGGATGGGCCGGGTGTCGAAAGCCCACTGGGCCACGAGGTTTCGCTTTTGCATCCTCTCGCTGGGTGTCATCGCAGGGAATATATCAAAACAGGGAACTCATCAGCGGTAGGCGACGTCCGTCACCCAGATGTCGCCGCGGTCGTCCCACCAAGAGAAGTAAAGGTACTTTCCGTCCGCTGCCATTCCCTCGGAAAGAAATCCCCGCCTCCCGCGGAAATCCGTCATCGGCCGCTCGCCGCTTCCATCCGCTCTCACCGCCTTGATGTCGTCGGCCAGGTAGTAGATCCAGTTTCCGTCCCGAGACCAGCGGAGGAATACCGCGCTCGTTTCTACCAGACACTCTGGCTCTCCGCCGTCGGCACGGGCGCGCCAGATTGCCCTGCGGCCCGACCGCTCCGAGACAAAAGCAAGCCACTTCCCGTCCGGTGACGAGCGCGCTCCAAAGCTCTCCGTCATCAGTTGGCGAGGCTCGCCGCCCGAGGCGGAAACGATCCAGGTCACGTCCTTTCCGCCACGCATCGAATCAAACAAGAGACTCTCACCGTCGGCGGACCAGGTAGGGTATTTGTTGTCCCATTCGCCTTTCGTCAGTTGCCGCGCCGGCCCGCCCAAAACTGGCTGCGCCCAGATCTCCCGGCCGCCGCTCCGATACGCGTAGAAAGTGATCTCCTTTCCGTTGGGAGACCAGGCCGGGGCCCAATCGGGCGTTGGGTCGGTCGTGACCGGCTGCATCGCGCCGCCTTCGGACGGCAGCATCCAGATGTCGAAGTTCCCTGCGCGATCGGAGCTCACGAGAAGGCGACTCTCGTCCGGGGAGACGTCGACCTGCTCGATCAAGGCCCCCTCGTCGAAGGTGATCTGCTGGGCATCGGCCCAGGTTGCGGGGCGGTCTTTCAAGATCGGCACTCGAAAGACATTGCTGACCCGCCCCGCCGTCGAGTAAGCGAGCTTCTTGCCGTCGCTTGAGAAGGCCGCCGTCCTCATCCTCACACCGGCCGTCACCCGCTCGGGCTCACCCGGGGATTGACCCTCTCTCATGCGCTGTCGCCAGAGGTCCGTCGTTCCCACGCGATTGGAAACGAAATAGAGATAGCGCCCGTCCGCGGACCACATCGGGCTATAGACCTGCGATCGGCCATCGGTCACGTCGAACGTCTTCCCGTCTTCGATGCGCAACACACGGAGCGCGAGCACAGGATCGGTAGGACCACCGTCGAGGTACGCGAAGTACCGTCCATCCGGAGACCAGCTCAGCTCCCGCCGGCCAAAGGCTCGCCCGGGTAGAGGCAGTCGCCTCGACTCTCCCGAAGCGAGGGAGATCATCTGCACGAAGAAAGTGTCCTTGTCGCCCACCACGCACGCCAGCTCCGAACCGTTCGAGGACCACGCGGACTTCGAACCAGAAGTCATCGATTCGCCAACTTTCCGGGCCGGGCCGCCAAGGGCCGACATCACGAAACAGCCACCACCCTCCCGAAACGAAAAGAAGGCGATCTGGCTGCCATCCGGAGACCAGCTCGGGAAATAGTCCTGAGCTTCCGCGGGGTCCTGGGTCAGATTCACAGCTTGGCCGCCCGCTACCTGAGCCACCCAGATGTCCCAGCCGCTCGTCAAGTTCCGCAAGTGGTAGGCCAGTCTTCCTCCCTCGGGTGACCAGGAGGGAGCCCCCTCGCCCCCGAGCGATCGGGTGACTTGAACGGGGTTGATCAACTCGGGCACGGGCTCGTCGCGAAACCGCAGGAAGTACAGAAGGCCTCCGAGGAGGAGAGCGAAAACCATGGAAGCGCCAAGGGCGAGCCGGGTCATGGCTCGCGGCCTTAGATCTGTCGGGGCGGAGACCTCCGAGTCGCGGCGAATCCACTTCAGGTCCAGCAGGAGATCCTGGGTCGCCTGGTAGCGCTCCTCGGGTGCCTTTGCCAGACACTTGTCGACCACCCTCTGGAGCTTCACGACATCTTGCATCGCTGCGGCAAGAGCGGAAGGCGATTCCTTCAGAATGGCCGAGAGAGTCTCGGCGGCGCTTTCTCGCTCGAAGGGATTCTTTCCGGTGAGCATTTCGTAGAAAACGATGCCGAAGGAGAAAATGTCCGTGCGGTGATCGACCCGCTTCGCCTTCGCTTGCTCCGGACTCATGTACGAGACCGTCCCCATCACCACACCCGACTCCGTCCCGCCGCGGAGCGCGGTATCCGCTTGACTGTCCACGAGCGGCTCCAGGGGCTCGACTAGCTTCGCCAGCCCGAAGTCGATGATCTTCGCGTGGCCCTCCTCGGTGACCATGAGGTTCGAAGGTTTCAGATCCCGGTGGACGATCCCTTTCTGGTGAGCCCGCACCAGCCCTTCCACGATCTCCGTCGAAAGCTCCACCGCGCGCACGACCCGAAGAGGACCGCGGGAGAGAATCTCCTGAAGCCTCTCGCCCTTGATTCTCTCCATCGCGATGAACGTCGTCTCGTCCACCTCGTCGATCTCGAAGACCGTCGCGATGTGAGGGTGATGAAGCGCCGCCGCCGCCTGGGCTTCCTGAATGAACCGGCGCTTGCGTTCGGGATCGGACACCAGCTCGGGAGGAAGGACTTTGAGCGCCACCTCCCGGTTCAGCTTGACGTCCAGCGCGCGGTAGACGATGCCCATGCCCCCGCGGCTGATCTCGTCGAGGATCTTGTAGTGAGAAAGTGTGCGCCCAAGAAGCGAGTCCATCGAGTCCCGCCTTGGCGGAAACATAGTGCCCTTCGTTCACGGAAGTCAAAGACCGGACGCTATTCGCTCGTTTCTTTGAGTCGTTTCCGGCTAGTCGAAGAGCCGGATCTGGTCGCCGCTGCGCCCGGGCCGGGGTGGCCGGCGGAACCGGCTGGTGTCGAGAGGCGGCCTCGGCCGATCGAGGCCGTACTTGCTCCGGGCGGCGCGGAAGCGTTTCTCGAGAAGCTCCGCGTAGGCTCCCGTTCCCCGCATCCTTGTCCCGAACTCCGATTGGTAGAGGGCGCCCCCTCGGGTTTCGCGCACCAGGGCTTCGACGTGCTTCGCTTTCGCCTTGTAGTGGGTCTGGAGCCACTCGGAAAAGAGGTCTTTGAGCTCGAGAGGAAGTCTCAGGAGCACGTAGCCCGCGGTCTCGGCGCCCGCGAGAGACGCCTCCTTCAGGATGCGCTCGAGCTCCCAGTCGTTGAGCGCGGGGATCATGGGTGATGCGAGGACGCCACAGGGAATCCCCTCTTCGCTCAGCCCCCGCAGGGTCTCGAGGCGCTTTTCCGGGGTGGAGGCGCGCGGCTCCATCTTCCGGGCGAGCTCCGGGTCAAGAGTGGTGATGGAGACGAAGACGCTCGCGAGGTTCTTCGTCGCCATCGGCGCGAGGATGTCGCGGTCTCTCAAGACGAGCTTGGACTTGGTCACTATCGACACCGGGTGCTCGTGCTCGGAGAGGACCTCCAGAATCGAACGGGTGATGCCGAGGTCCCTCTCGACCGGCTGGTAAGGGTCGGTGTTCGCGCCGATCGCGATCGTCTGGCAGGCGTAGCGGGTCTTGGCCAGCTCTTCTCGCAGGAGCTCCGCCGCCTTCGGCTTCGAGAAGATGCGGGTCTCGAAGTCGAGTCCCGGCGAAAGACCGAGGTACGCGTGGGTCGGGCGGGCGAAACAGTAGATGCAGCCGTGCTCGCACCCGCGATAAGGGTTGATGGAGACGTCGAAGGGCACGTCCGGGGAGTCGTTCCTGGCGAGGATACTGCGCGTGGAGTCAGGGGTTACTACTGTCTCGATGCGATCGCGCTCCTCGATCGGCACGTAGCTATAGCGTTCGAAACGCCCCGTTGGGTTCGTGACCGCTCCCCTTCCCTTGCGCTTCATCGATGCACCATTCTCCTCTTCACCCGAGCGCTGTAACAACCGCGAACCCGCCAAACAGCCCGAGGAGTGATAAGGTCCCGGCTTCGCCTATCGGAGGAGCCGAAGAATGAATCCCACCTCCCGTCGGAGCTTTCTGAAATGGAGCGCGGCGGCGCCGCTCGGTCTCACGTCCCTCGGGACGTTGCGGGAGCGGGGCGCATCGGCGCAGACCGCCGAGCTTCCGGATCTCCTCCGGAGCGCCATCGTCGTCGATGCCGCCTGCCCGCTGGTGCATCCCGGCCGCGGCGAGCAGGCTTTCAGCGAGTACCTCGACCAGATGCTTCAGGGCGGCGTGAGCCTCGCTCTCGGGACGGTCGCGAGCATCGAGTCTTTCGAAGAAACCCTCCAGTCGCTCTACGCCTACTACCCGCTGTTCGAGAAGTTCCGCGACCGCGTCCTCCACGGGAAGACCATCGAGGACGTCCGCCGGGCGAAGGCGGAAGGAAAGGTGGCCGTCCTCTTTCACTTTCAGGGCTCGGGCATGCTCGACTACGACGTCGGCCGTCTCGCGCTCTTCAAGGAGCTGGGCGTGGGCGTGATCCAGCTCGCCTACAACTGGAAGTTTCTCGTCGGCGACGGCTGCACCGAGAGGACCGACTGCGGGCTCACCGACTTCGGAAGGCTGGTGGTGAAGGAGATGAACCGGCTCGGGATCGTCGTCGATTGTTCCCACACCGGCTATCGGACCACGCTCGAAGCGATCGAGCTCTCCGAGGACCCGGTCGTCTTCACCCACTCCAACGCCTGGGCTCTATGCCCGAGCAAGCGCAACATCAAGGACGATCAGATCGAGGCGGTGGCCGGTAAAGGTGGAGTCGTCGGGGTCAACGCGTTTCCCCCGTTTCTCATCCGCGGCGGCGAGGCCTCTCTTTCGACGCTTCTCGATCACGTCGACTACATGGCCCGCCGGGTCGGGGTCGAGCACGTGGGCCTCGGGCTGGACTTCACCGTGAGCGGGGGCATGGAGAGCTACATCCGCTATCGATACGATCCTGAAACCTACCCGCCTCCCCCCTGGAGCTTTCCTCCCGATATCGCCTCGCCGGACATGATTCCGGCAATCGCGCGCGGACTTCGCTCCCGAGGTTATGACGATGAAGCCATCCTCGGGGTCCTGGGCGGAAACATGGTGCGGGTATTCGAGAGGGTCTGGTCGAGGGCCAGGTAAGGAGCGCGCGATGCAACCCGACTATCAAGAAGTACACCGGGGCCTCCTGGTTTTCGACGGATTGAGCGCTTCGGCGTTCAACGAGGAGCTCCTCCCGAAGCTGAGGCGAGGCGGCGTCGCCGGACTTCATCAGACGGTCGGGGGAAGGGAGCCCTTCCGCGAGACCGTCGAGGCGGTCATGCGGTTTCGCTCTTTCGTCGAAAGCCGCGCGTCAGAGCTCTCCCTCGCCACCACGGCCGCGGGGATCGAGAAAGCGCGGCGAGAGAGCAGGATCGCCGTGGTGATGGGCTTTCAAGGGTCGGACATGCTCCGGGGCGACGAGAGCCTTCTTCCGGTGTTTCACGAGCTCGGAGTCCGCATCGTCCAGCTCGCCTACAACCAGCGCACCTGGGCCGGAGACGGCTGCACGGAGAGGACCAACTGCGGGCTGAGCTTGTTCGGCGTGCGGCTCGTCGAAGCGCTGAACCGCCTCCGGATGATCGTGGATTGCAGCCATACCGGAGAGAACACCACCCTCGATGCCATCGAGGCCTCGACGGCGCCGGTCATCGTCTCCCATACCAACGTGCGCGCGCTTTGCGACAACCCGCGGGGGGCGAGCGATCGGGTGATCGACGCCATCGCCGCCAAGGGCGGCGTCATCGGGCTCACCTCCTTCGCTTACTTCCTCAACAAGAACGGCCCGGCGACGCTCGACCACTATCTCGACCACGTCGACTATCTCGTCCGGCGCGTCGGGATCGAACACGTGGGAGTCGGGCTCGACTTGATCGAGGGACGGGTTTACGAGCCTCCGCTCGACCCCATCCTGTACAAGCCCGAGGCCTATCCTCCACTTCCCTGGAAGTACGCCCGAGGTCTCGAGAGCATCGCCGAGATATCGAACGTCACCCGCGGGCTCGTGGAACGGGAGTATCCCCTCGAGGGTATCCGGAAAATCATGGGCGAGAACTGGCTTCGCGTCTACCGCGAGGTCTTTGGAGAGTAGCGCTCGGCTGGCGCGGGACGACGGGGATCAGCACTCGAGACGGGTGCTCGCGATCGTGATACACCGTCTGCTCGGCGACGACGCCCTTCGTCTCCATTCCAATCCGGCCGCCGGTGTTCAGGTTCCTATCGAACTTGGGAAACGCGCTCGAGGAGATCTCCAGCCGCAGACGGTGGCCAAAGCTCATCGATACGCACGTGGACCAGGCGTCGATATCGTACGACTCCACCCGGCCCGGCTCGAGAAAGCTTTCCTCTTCCGTCGACTTTCGGAATCGGGCGCGCACGATGCCGTCGTTGAGCCGCTGCGCGAAACCGTCGGGGTGAACGTCGAGAACCTTCGCCGTGAAGTCCGTGTCGCGGGCGGAGGACGCGGCGTGGAGCCGGACCGTCAGCGGCCCGCAGATCTCGAGCGGTTCGCTCAAAGGTGCGGTGGAGTAGACGAGAACGTCGTCGCGTCTTTCGACCGGGCGGTAGTCGTCCGGCCCCCCTACCTGCGAGAAATTGGGCTCGGTGATGAAGGGAACGGCGTTCTCGGGGTCGTATCGGAACGTATCGACCGGCTCGTCGCCGGGCGCCTCGGTGTCGAGCCGCCCATCCCCGAACAGACTGTTGGCCCGGCCGCCGCTATGGAGGAAGTACTCGACGTAGCGCGTCCGCCCGATGGGCCACTCGTTCTCGTCCCGCCACTGGTTTTCACCCATCACGAAGATCCGGACTCTGGGATCCGACTCGACACCGTTGTCGTCGCCTTTCAGCCAGCGGTCGAACCATCGCAACTGCGAGGCGTCGAAATCGATGAGCGCCTCCGGACCGAAATCCACGTCTCCCAGGCGGCGCGTCGTGTTCACGCGATGTCCCCAGGGGCCGATGAGAAGCCACTGCTTTTGGCGCGCGTCGTCGGTCGCTCCCCGGGTCGTGAGGTTCACGTAATTCTCCGTCGTCCCTACCAGCACATCGTCGTACCAGCCGCTCACGTGAAGGATGGGCACGGTGGCGTCGAGGAGCTGCTCCTGATAGGACTGCTCCTTCCAGTAGTCATCGAGGGTCGGATGATCGAACCAATCCTTCCAGGCGCGAATCCTTCGTCCGAAGCCCTCATCCATGTCGCGAAGCGGCAGGGTTCGATAGGCCGCCATGAGGTCGATGTGGGAGGTGTCCTGGAGCGTCTTTCCTGAGATATAGGCGAGCCAGGAGACGGTGGTCGGGTTGAAGACGCCGTGCTGAATGGGAAAGTTCCGCGTGGGATCCGGAGGCGTCACGATCGAGATCATGGCCGCGAGGTAGGGATTTCGAAGGCCCGCGGGGTAGACCTGCGTCCACCCGAGATAGGAGCCGCCGGTGGTTCCAACTTTCCCGCTCGACCACGGCGCGGTGCCGCACCAGGTCTGGGTGTCGTATCCGTCCTCGGCCTCGTGAACCAGCGGATAGAACTCCCCTTCGGACTCGCCGCGGCCTCTGACATCCTGAATCACATAAGCGTATCCGCGCGATGCCCAGAAGAGCCCTTGCCGGGCGTAGGCGGGGCTCGCGTTGTCGTAGGGAGTGCGCACCAGGATGACGGGAAACCGGCCGGGCGCGTCGGGACGGAAGACGTCGGCGGAGAGCTTTAGGCCGTCCCGCATCGTCGCGCGCTGGTCGTACTCGATCTTGACCTTGTACTGCGGCTCCGCCGCTGCCGCCGGGACGCATGAAAGCAACAACACCGCAAGAGCTGGTTTCATGCCTTAAACTATCGCGGTGAAACCGTGGGACGCCATCGGCATCGGGCTCGCTGTCCGCGACGTGACCGTCCTTCTGGATCGCTACCCGAACCCCGACGAGAAGATGCGCGCCCGGGAGCTCCATGAATCCGGGGGCGGCCCCGCCCCGACAGCGCTCGTTACCCTCGCTCGCCTCGGACGAAAGACCGCGCTCTCCGCCACCGTCGGCGACGACGCGGTCGGCCGCTTCCTCCTCGAAGGTCTCGTTCGCGAGAACGTGGACGTGAGCGCCGTCGCGGTGAGAGGGGACTTCGTGTCCCCTACGAGCGTCATCCTCGTCGAGGGCGGACGACGAACCATCCTCGAACCGCCGCGCGGCGTCGACTTTCCCATCGAGTGGAGCGACGTGCGAAAGCTCCCCCTCGAGGACGCCTCGGCCCTTCTCGTCGATGCGCGTGTGGTCGAAGTCCAGGTGCAGGCCGCGCGGATCGTCCGTGAGGCGGGTGGGCTCGTGGTCCTCGACTGCGGACATCCCCGAGAGGGCGTCGACGACCTCATCGCGGAAACCGACATCGCAATCTTCTCCTACACGTACCCCGCAGCGCTCCATGGAGCGGACATCGACGTCGAGGCGTTTCTGTCGGAGATCCAGAAGCGGCTCCCGCGTTCGGGCCCGGCCATCGCGGGTGTCACTCTAGGGCCGCGCGGATGCGCCCTGCTGAGCCGCGACGAGGGCTTCCTTCAGCTCGAAGCTCCGGCGATCGAGGCCCTCGACACCACGGGCGCGGGTGACGTGTTCCACGGGGCGTTCCTCCACGCGTTCCTGAAGACAGGCTCCCTCGAAACCTCGGCCCGCTTCGCGAACGTGACCGCCGCCCGAAAATGCGAAGGGATGACGGGGCGAGCCCCGATTCCCTCGGAGGAGGAGATATGGCGCTTGGCCAGGCGCTGACACTCACCGCGGCGCTCCTCCTGCAGTCCCGAGAGTGCGAGCTCTACGGGAACTCCTATCTGGAGCGATTGACCGAGGTAGCTTTCCAGGACGATGCGGAGTATCTCCGTCTCGTAAACCTCTACCGCTCGGGCCATCCCACGGAGGCGATCCGCGAGCTCGGAAATCTGGACATCGCGGTCGTCAAACTGTTGATACAGAGCGAGGCGCCGGGGATGAGTGACGACTGCCTCCAGGCCGCGACCCTTCTCGAGACCGAGCTCGCCATGACGCTCGCCGAGCACTCTCGCTGGCAGGATGCGGATTCCCATTTCGAGGCCGCATGGGAGATCTTGCTCCTGATCGAGCCTCCCCTACGTCGGCTTCGATTCCAGCGGGACTGGCTTCTCGCCGCCGGCCTCTTCAATCACCAGCTGATCTTCATGAACGTCGCCGAGGAGGCATTCGTGCGCGCGGACCGGTTCCTCCGAAACGGGGTCCGACTCTACCCGAACGACGCCGAGGTGTTGCTGGCCGCGGGCTCGATTCTCGAGTGGTCCGGCTCCCTCCGCGAGGGCGAACTTTCTCATCTGAAAGAGGCGGAAGAGCTCTACGCTCGTGCCCTTCGCCTCACGCCCGACGAGCCAGAGATTCTCCTCCGTCACGGCGTGGTCCTGGAGAAGCTCGAGAAAGAGGACGAAGCTCAACCCCCGCTGCGGCGAGTCCTGGAGCTTCCGGCGCGAAGGGATCTGATCTACAGGAGCCGCATGGTGCTGGGAAGAATGGCGGAGCGCGCCGGCCGACTCGTGGAGGCGATCGCGCACTACGAGGCCGCTCTCGATGCCATCCCCTCGTGGCAGGTTGCCTATGTCGCCCTCGGTCATGCCCTCCACACGTCGAGCTCACACGACCGCGCTCGCGAGGCGCTCGATCGCGCTCTCGCCATGGACATGAAGAGCGCCGATGCGACTCTCGGCGGGTGGTGGAGCTACGAGCTTGGCGTCGCCCTTCGGTTCGAGCCGCTCCTCGAGCGGATGCGCGCCGAGGTGACGCAGTGAGTCTTTCCGGGCTCGTCGGGCTCGTCGGGCTCCTCATCGCGGCGGCCCCTCAGGAGCCGCGGCCGGTCTTCCGGGTATCGACCGAAGCGGTCCAGGTCGACGTGTTCGTGGGAGAGGATGGACGGGCGGTCACGGGGCTTCGCCCCGAGGACTTCGAGCTTTACGACGATGGAGAGCTCAGAATCGTCGAATCGGTGGCGGTGGCCGAGGTGCCTCTGAACGTCGTCCTCGTTCTGGACGTCAGTGAAAGCGTCGCGGGAGGAGCGCTGACCCAACTTCAAAGTGCGGCGGCCGACTTCCTCGACGCGCTATCTCCCGACGATCGCGGAGCACTCGTCACGTTCTCCCACCATCTGAGTCTTCGCTCCGGCCTGACGTCGGATCCAGCGCCTCTGAAACAGGCCCTTTCGAAGGTCGAGGCGGTAGGAGGGACCTCGTGGCACGACGCTTTGTTCGCCGCCCTCGAAATGCTTGAGGTCGTCCGCGAGAGACCCGTGGTTCTCCTCTTCACCGACGGCGCCGACACTTATAGCTGGCTGCGCGAAGAGCAGGTCGTTTCGCTGGTGAGCCGCTCGAACGCGGTGGTCTACGCGATCACCCGGGGCGAGAAGGCGGCGATCCCGGACCTCGGCACCACGAGGGCCCAGGAGCGGTTTCGCCAGAATCGCCGCGAGCGCTTCCGCCGCACGCGGCTCCTTCTCGATGTCACCCGAGAGAGCGGAGGAAGGCTCATCGAGACGAGCTCCTCCGGCCCCCTCGAGGAGAGCTTCCTCGAGATCCTCGCCGAGATGAAGACGCGCTATATCCTGACGTACTCTCCTCCGGCGCCGGTTCGAAACGGCTGGCACGAGCTCGAGGTCAAGGTGAAGCGGAAAGGAGTGGACGTTCATGCTCGTCGAGGCTACCACTACGAAGCGCGCCGCTGAAGCAGTCCTTGCCCTCGGCCTCCTCGCCTCGAATTGTCTCGCGTCTCCGCGGCAGACGGGGCTCGACTGGCTCGCGCGGAACGAGTCCTTCCTTGTCCGCGTCGCCGACGACCTGCATCAATGGGCCGAGCCCGCCCATCACGAGGTTCGAACCTCTTCCTATCTGAAGGCCGAGCTCCGGGCCGCGGGTTTCGAGATCGAAAGCGGCGTCGCCGGGCTCCCTACGGCATTCATCGCCAGCTTTGGAAGCGGAGAGCCGATCGTGGGCATCGTCGCCCTGCTCGATGCCCTTCCTGGAAAAGACGGCGCCTGGCATGGGTGCGGCCACAATCTCATCGGAGCCGCCGACCTCGGCGCGGCGCTCGCCGTGAAAGAGGCCCTCGCATCGCATGGGCTTTCCGGCACCATTCGTTTTTACGGCGCTCCCGCGGAGGAGATCTATCACGGCGGCGTCTACATGGTGCGCGAAGGGCTCTTCGACGATCTCGACGCGCTCCTCTTCTGGCATCCGTCCTCGGTCACGGCCGTGATCGGCCGAAGCGGTCTCGCCATGGACTCGGTTCGCTACGTCTTTCACGGGCGCGCCTCCGACGCCACGGATGCGAAGGACAAGGGACGAAACGCCCTCGACGCTGCCTACGAGCTCGGAAGCCGCGCTCGCTCGGGCTGGCCCGAAGGAACTGTCGTGAACCACGTGCTTCTCGAGGGCGGGGAGCTGCCTTCGGTCGTGCCCGAGCGGACGACGACGTGGTACTTCCTCCACGGCCGCGATCGAGGAGAGGTCGACTCCATACGCGGAAGGATGGCGTCTCTCGCCAGAGACTCCGCGACAGCGACGGGCACCGAGGTCGAAGAGCAGCTGCTGTCCTCGACGGGCCCTTGGCTCATCAATCACACGCTCACCGAGCTCCTGCAGCGAAACCTCGAGGGCGCCCTCCCTCTTTCCTTCAGCGACGAACCTGTATCCATCAGCGACGACACGGCCGAAGCGAGCTGGGTCACGCCACGCGGAGGGTTTCTCGTTCAGGCGTTCGCGCCTGGCACCGCTTCCCACAGCCGGGAGTGGAACGACACCGCCACCTCGGACTTCGCCCACCAGGCGATGATTCGGGCCGCACGCACGATCGCTTCGAGCGCCCTGGATCTTCTGACGGATGCCGCCTTGCTGCGAGCGGCGCGCGAGGAATTCGAACGCGCTACCGCGGGACGGCGCTACGTCTCACCGCTCCCTCCGGAACGGGGCCCGTTCGACTATCTCCCGCGTCCTCACTGACGGATCCCGATCAAGCAGAAAAAAAGGGGGTGAATTGCTCCACCCCCTCTCTCTCGATACCCCTGAGGAAGTCTTACTTCTTCTTCGAAGTCTTCTTCGCTGCCTTCTTCTTCGCCATGCTCTCACCTCCTCTCGGCTGTAATAGCTGCCATCAGCTCTTTCGGGAGTCTGGCGCGCTCAACACACAGAGGGCACCCAATAGGCAGGTCGAAACTAGATGTGGCTTTCCTGATGTCCGCTAACACTAGATGTAGGGTAAATAGGTCCAACATACGATGTCAAGCACTTTTTGCTCGAAAAGTGAATTTCGTCCTCGAGTCCCTCTTCATCGAAATGCTGTACCCGGCGCGTGCGGGAGCAAGATAGCGACCTCCTTCGACCCGCACCGGATCTTCGAAGTGCTCGTGGAGATGATCGACGTACTCAATCACGCGATCCTCCATGCTCCCGCTCACGGAAACGTAGTCGAAGTACGAAAGGTGCTGCACGTGCTCGCAGAGACCGACGCCGCCGGCATGAGGACAGACCGCGACTCCGAACTTCGCCGCCATGAGGAGCACCGCGATCACTTCGTTCACCCCTCCGAGACGGCAGCTATCGATCTGGCAGTAGCGGATGGCTTCCGCCTGCAGGAGCTGCTTGAACATCACGCGGTTGTGGCAGTGCTCTCCGGTGGCGACACCGATGGGTGCGACCGCGCGCGCGATTCTCGCGTGGCCGAGAATGTCGTCGGGGTTCGTGGGCTCCTCGATCCACCGGGGCTTGAAGCGCGCGAGCGGCTCCATGTGGGCGATCGCCTGGTCGACGTCCCATACCTGGTTCGCGTCCATCATCAACGATCGGTCCCATCCGATCTCCTCGCGGATGAGGGCGGCCCTCCGGACGTCGTCCTCGACGGATCTCCCAACCTTCATCTTGAACGCGGAGAAGCCCTGCGCGATGGCTTCGCGGCAGAGATCCCGGATCTTCTCGTCGGGATATCCCAGCCAACCGACGGACGTCGTGTAGGCGGGATAGCCGCGGTCGAGGAGCTCCTGGACACGCCGCTCCTTCGTCGGCTCGAGCTTCTGTAGAGTTGCGAGCGCCTCTTCCTTCGTGAGGGCGTCCGTGATGTAGCGAAAGTCCACGGCGCGCACGACGTCCTCAGGCGACATTTCGGCGAGAAGCCTCCAGAGCGGCTTTCCTTCCGCCTTCGCGTGCAGGTCCCAGAGCGCGTTCACCACGGCCGCGGTCGCGAGGTGGACGACACCCTTTTCCGGGCCGAGCCATCGGAGCTGGCTGTCGGAGGTGAGCTCGCGCCAGAAGAGGCCCCAGTTCTCGGTGATCGAGGAGAGGCTCCGGCCGACGACTTTCTCTGCCAGAGGTACGATGGCGGCGACCACGAGGTCGTTTCCCCGTCCTATGGTGAACGCGAGCCCATGGCCTTCGAGACCCCTCGAAGAGTCGGTCTCGAGAACCACATAGGCCGCGGAGTAATCCGGATCGGGGTTCATCGCGTCGGAGCCGTCGAGCGACGTCGACGTGGGAAACCGAATGTCCTCCGTGGTGAACCCGGTGATCTTGATGCTGTCAGGCATCGAGCCTCCGATGGCGCCAGCGATCGATCGCGACCGCGGCGATAATGATGACACCGGTCACGATCTCCTGCACCCAGTTGGGAAGCCCCATCTGGGCGGTGCCGGTGCGGATCACGGTCATGATGAACGCCCCCACGAGCGTCCCCAGAACCGTCCCCTCTCCCCCCGAGAGACTTCCTCCGCCGATAACGCCGGCGGCGATGACGTCGAGCTCTCGGCCGACCGCGACCGTCGGATCGCCAACGGTGAGCCGGGAGAACTGAAGTACACCGGTAAGACCGGCGAGTGCCCCCGAGAGAGTGTAGACGACCACCTTCACCCGCTCGACGGCGACGCCGCAAAGCCGCGCCGTCTCCTCGTTCGATCCGATGGCGAAGAGGTGGGCCCCGAGCTTCGTGTAGCGAAGAACGAACGCGGTCGCGAGCGCGAGAAGCGCCAGGAGCCAGACCCCCGGGGGAACGATCATCCATCTCCGGTCGGGAGGAAGCGAGGAGAGGAGGTCGACGAGCCAGGTCATGGGCGCGTCCACCTTCTGCTCTTTACCGAGGCCCTTGGCCGCGCCCCGGACCAGAAGGAGCATTCCCAGCGTCACGATGAAAGGCGCCACGCGAAGCCGGGTGATGAGCGTACCGCTCACGAGTCCGCAAAAGGCTCCGGCAAAGGCGGCCGCCGCGATCGCGGTGCACGGTCCGCCGTAGCCGCCGTCGAGGGTCAGGGCCACGACGACCGACGAGAGCGCGACGATGGAGCCGACGGAGAGGTCGATCCCTCCGGCGACGATGATCATCGTCATACCGAGCGCGGCGGTGCCGACGATCGCCGTCTGCCGGGCGATGGTCTCGAGGGTGCGCGTGGTGGCGAAGGCCTCCGGCCCCACGAGCGCGAAAAAGAGATAGACGATACCGAGGCCGAGGAGAGGTCCGAGTCGCTTCAAACGGC